>DANX01000095.1:0-11307 GCA_002502295.1 Euryarchaeota archaeon UBA561
TCTGCCGTCTTGGTAATCCTTTCCGTAATAGGTGGTCATCGTTGGGTAAATGGTCGAATCCCACGTACTGGCGAGGTTGTTGAGGACAGTCGAGGAGAGCGTCCGCCCACTTTGAACAATGAACGCCACCGAGTTGGTGGTTTTGGCAACATAAGCGGCAATGGAACCACCAGAAATGGGCACGGTCAGCGTGTCTCCGACCGTGTGCGGGGTGCATGCTCGAGCGCTTGACCGGGCCATGGAAGGTTCAATGACCATGTCTTCAACGCCCGGTCGACCTTCATCAATCCAGGCTTGACGCATGAATTGAGTGGCTGAAACAACGGGTTCTTCCTCGTGGATAAACAAATACTCACTTCCGGCACTGGGGTCGAATTCATCGAGGTCACCGATGATGACACCCCCCGCATTGTAGGCGGGGGAAGAGGCGGGCTCGTCCTGACCGTCTGCCGCAACACTGAGCAGGAGCGGGGCGGTGCTGGAGAAGAGCATCAGCAAGACGAAAGCAAAGGCGGGAGTGGAGCGTCGTTCCGACATGTCAAACACCAAAGAGAATCGTCATACGGATTCCCAATTTACCGAAAAGAAAGGAGGTATTTAAGAGTCCGTGGTGAAGGCGTCGTTATGCATCAACCAAAGGAGGCCAAAAAAGCCGGTCGGGCGGCGGCTGTGCTGGCTTCCAGCATGCTTTTTTTCCTCGTTTTTACTCCGCTTACAACAACCGCTGGTGCAGTGGACTACGAAGACGCCGAGCCTTGTGCTGAAATGGGCCAACTCCAATTTGACGGCGAGTTGGCCAACGCCTCCGTCCAGTGGCAGGTTGACCTTGGCCCTCGCCTCCCCGGTTCAAACGTCTCAGCGACGTTCAGAGAGGCCATCACCTCCGACCTCGAGGCGCTCGGCTACGAGGTGACCACACGGTCGCATGAGCGCTACAACATGACGTTGACCAACCTGTTCGCACGCTGGACGCCAAACGGTAGCAGCAATGGTCAGCTGGTGTTGTCCGCCCATTATGATTCCAGAAACATCGCTGACCAAGATGCCAACGAATCCAATCAATCGCTTCCGGTCCCCGGTGCAAACGACGCCGCCAGCGGCGTCGCCGTTCTTTTGGAACTGGCAAGGCACATTCCTCAGATGGATCTTGACCACGAAGTTGTGTTGTTTTTCAACGACGCTGAAGACCAGGAACAACGGTATACCCTCGGAGCGGAAGCGTGGGCTGAAAATTTGACAGAGGAGCAAATCAACTCAACCCATGCTTTTGTCTTGCTTGACATGATCGGGGATGCCGACTTGCAACTTCATGATATTGCGCCCGGAAACGAGACACTCAAGCGTCGAGTGCAAGAACTTGGCACTTCGCTTGGCATGGTGAACGGAACCACGGACTGCAATGGCTCACTCGGCAGCGACATCATCCAGTATTCGAGGACCGAGTATGTCCTGGACGACCATGTTCACGCTCACAACCTCGGCATACCGGCCATTGACCTCATGGACACGAGTTACGGCGAACCGAAACCCTACACCTTTGGAAGCCTCTGGCACACCATGGAAGACACACCAGACAAAGTCAGCGCCGAATCACTCACGTATGTCGGTCGCTTGGTTGAATTGGGCCTTCGCACCAACGCCTTCGTCTCCATACACTCAGGTGATAGCGAGGCACCATTGGTAGTTCAAGACAATGCAACCATTGAACCTGAACCCGAGCCCGAACCACAAGAAAGCCGAGTCCTCTTCGTGCTCTCCGCGCTAGGGCTTGCATCCATTCTTGGCCTGCTGGTCGTTGTGGAAACGAAGGGAAAACAATGATTCACAAACGCGGTGGAGCATCAAAGAGGTATTATCCGCGCACGCATTCGCAGGTATTGGAGGGGGAACATTGGACGACGACCGTGAGCAACGCATGGAAGCCCTCCGCGCCCGCGTCCAGGCAAAGAAAGAAGCCGCGCTCAACGGTGGAATTATCGAAGAAGAGTTGGTGGTGTCTTCTACGGAACTTACCACCGAAACAAATGCGATCGAAGAGGAAGAAGCCGGAGATTGGTACGCTCTTTGGGACAAGGACGCAGACCGGTGGAGGAACCTTGCTGCAGCCTTTGTTTTCATCGGAAGCATCCTCGGAATGTTGAGCGGCGCCCTGATTCTACAAGGAAACCCTACGGAGTTGCTCAACACGTCATTTTTCGCTGAGAGTGAAGCAGTGGATATTTCAGGTACAGCCCTTGAAGACGTCGAGGGCAACGGCGTGGAGGACGTCTTGGTTGAACTTCTTGACGCCACCTCTCGAGCCTTGTTGCAAAACACCACCACCGATGGTTTCGGATACTTTAGCATCGACAATGTGCAACAAGACATCCACATCATCGTTTTCTCGAAAGCCGGCTACACAACCGTCGAACGAACGTTTGTACCGGACAACGTCGGTCTTGACCCGGTGACCATGAAACCCGGCAATGGCACACGAGAAGAAAGCGATGACCAATCCATTTCCGGTTGGACCCTAGACAACGCCGTCGGCCTTTCGACCGCCATTGGTTTGCTCACGTTAATCACGGCCCTGCTCGGCATTCAATCCGCCATTGAGATGCGAAGAGGGAAGCATTACCGTCGCAGCCAATACCTTGCTGCTGGAGCACTCTTCAGTCGAGGCCTCATCATCGTTGGACCAACGTTGATATTGTTTGGAATGATTGTCAATTTGTTCGCCAAAGACGATTTCGAAGACGAACGTGAGGACTGAAGATGTACTTGATTTCGGTCGAGGGAGGGGACGGCTCCGGCAAAGGTGAAGCCGCCCGTATCCTCGGTGAACTTCTCAGTGAGTTTCCCTTCCCCAATGTCGTCATGACCCACGAACCTCGACGACACAGCGAACTTGGAAAATTGGCGTTGCAATCGGTGAAACTCGGAAACAAAACACCGTTGGAGGAAGCCGGCCTTTTTGCCGCCGATCGACTGGACCATTCCCACACCTTCATCCGACCTCAACTCGCTGGCGGTTCGGTGGTCATTTCGGACCGGAACATTCACTCCTCGTTGATCTACCAGGGCGTTGTTGGCGACCTTGGACTCGACAAAGTGGCGAAGATGAACGCTGCAGCGATGATTCCCGACCTCGTTTTTTGGATTGATTGCGATCCGGAAAAAGCCATGAAACGGATCAAATCAGGAACGCTGCGAATGACCAGCCAAAAGCAGGAATATTTTGAAACCCAGGAGATTCAGACCACCATACGTCAAGGATTCCACGAACTCTTTGGCATGCAAGGCCAGGTGCCTGCTCCTTTCAACCAGTGCTATGTGGTCGGCCCGATCATGAACGAAGGCGGCCTTGACGACCTCAAAACCCAGCTGCGCAGAGAACTTCGTCGGTTTTTCAACAAGAAACCGCTCCCCCTTAACGTCGACAGAGATGAAGTTGATCGGACGTTGTTGAACGCTCTTGTTCACGATGTGAAAAAACAGCGTCGATTACCGGGAGCACCTCAGGAACGCACCTCAATCCACATTGGATGGCTCAGTGGAAAATCACCGGCGCAATGGATGCAAGAAGCTGAGGATAATTGGCCGTTGGAATCTGCGCAAGACAACGATGTACCCGCCACGCCATTGGCCCATTCGTGTTGGTCCATCTTGGGCACTCTCTCCTTGATGGTTGGTTCGAGTGAAGTTCCTCGCCTGCATGCTGCGCTGGGCCCTGTTCGCATGGTGACCCAGCGCCACACCCAGCGCCTCATCAAATGGCTCTTGATCGAACATTGGGTTCACAAGCAACAGAACCACACGCCGTTTAGCGACGCTCAACTTTTCAAATTACGAGATGAACGCCTCGGATTTGCTCGACTCACGCTTGCGATGTGGCCACTTCGCGGCGCCCTTGCTTCTTGGCGCAGAGCCAATCCAGAAAAAAACTGGAGTGAGGCGCTCAACGACATCTTTGCGGTTGAAGACGGAAAGAGCCGCTCTGGCCCCCTGCAGAAGGCCGTTCACGACATCCATCAGCGCCTTCAAATTTTGACGAGCGGCCACGATGGTTGTCCGTTGCCAACCACGGCTGAGGAACTGGGTGTTTGGTGGTCAATGGGACCGCCCGCTCATTCAGATTCTTGAGAAGCATTCTGCGCCAGTGTGAACCGAGCGTCCCCCGGAAGGATGACCTGTCCGGCGCCAAAGAACGCTTCAGCTCGGGCCGAAAACATGGAGCAGAGGAGGATGCCGAGGCCAAATCCGAAAGGAATACCCGTCATCACACGCTTGAAATTGGTCGATTCATAGTCCGTGAGCAACTGCAGGAATCCGTCAAAAATCAGGGGTAAACAGAGGACCAGTCCGCAACCAAGCCAAACCAGTGTACGTCGGTTCTTGGCATAGACATCGTGGAGCATGGCGTCGGGAAGCAACGAGAGGCATGTGTCCCTAACCGTCCATCGATTCCAACCTCGCCGTGAGAAGACAATGCCCCCGAGGAAGAGCCCGCAAAAAATTCCAACATCTCGAGTACACACTGGAAGTTGGTTGTTATTTACTTCCCACGAACGTTCGGATTTTTGATGGCAGTTTACGTCACCAAAACCGTAGATTACAGCAGCGTAGAAGTTCACCTCTGACCAAGCAAAAGCTGGGCAACACTGCCCGTCTTCATCGATCGTGGAGGTGGGTTGGTTTCCATGAGAACCAAACCCATCTTCGCTGTAGAAATCAATCGCATTCGCACGACCTTGTAGCGGTCCAACCGTCCCGGATTCGAGGGTCAGCGGCGCCACAAAAAAGGACACCAGAAGAAAACCGCAAACACCCAGCACCCATTTGCCGACCTTTGCCTCCCTTAAGCGGTCGGGCAAACCATTGCGCTCCATATCGGGAAAATCTGCCGGAATCATTTGATTGTTTTCTTCCGAAACCAAGGCTTCAATTCCTTCGGGCCACACGTCCCTTCATGGCCGGAGAGGAGCAACCTCGAATCGGGTTGATAACCGGACTCCAAGCAGGAGGATTCATCGGTCTTTTCCTCGGATTTTCACTCGCCGTTGTGTCCGCTCTCACCGAACCCGAGGCACTTGGTCGCTTGGTCCGTTTGATGTGCCTCACGCCGCTCGTCTGTGCGGTGTTGTTGGGCCCCCTGCTTGGATTCCGTCGTGCTCCGAACGTGTCCAATGTTGACCCTATTAACGAGATCAGAGAACGGCTCGAACCGTTCAATGAAGGGCAGGGGAACTGGAGGGTTCTCAGCCATGTTCGCAGCGACGGTCGGGCGGTAAGAATTGACCTTCACAACTCAACGCAACCACTGGTGATCGTCGCCTCCACCCTTGAACTGGCCGAACAGTACCCTGTGCGCTACATCGTCGGCCGAGGCGAGGCTCGAAGTCGAGACCCGGCATTGCGAGGAAAGGTGCTCGCTTACATTGAGGAACAGGTCATGCTCAACCGGCGACGAAGAACCGCTTCATCCGTAGAAGTCTTGCCGCCTTCGGTGATTGAACACATGGAAGCAACACATCGCATGCACCGACGCTTGTTCTACCTGCTCCCAATCATCCTGTTCTTTGCCTGGCTGGAGATGCGCTAAACGCAACGCAACAGGCTATGAGGGATGGAGGCGTCCCCCAAACCATGGCGAACGACATTGGGCGAGCCATGGCCCGCCTCAAACACCGGGACATTCGGACGCGCCGTCGCGCCGTACGTACTTTGTTTGAGCACGATGACCCTGGGGTGTTGGAAGCGTTCAAACCTCTCTTGGACGATCGAGATTCATGGTTCGTCTCAAAGGCGCTTGACGCCTACAGGATGTGGGGCGTTATCGCTGGAAGCGAAGCGATTTCAATCCTCCTTCGTCATTCAAACCTGGACGTTCGCCGAGCTGGCGCAAACCTCCTCGTCCCACTGGGTCCGGCTGGAAAGGAACTGGCCATCGAATCCCTCGATGATGAGGACCGAGTTGTTCAACGAAAAGCCGCAAAAGCACTCCTGCATTTTGATGAACCGGAGGCTGCAAAACGGTTGTTTCTGCACAGCAACGATGCCGTTCGCATCACTGCAATGAACCACCCATCTCTACCAGAAGAGGCGCTTCGCTCTGGCCTTGAAGACCCTCATGAGGGCGTGCGTGAAGCCGCCCTTGACAACGTCTTCAAGAGGCAAATCCAGGTCAGCATGGATGCCCTCGTGCCGTTTTTACAATCCGGGCTTCAAACCGTGAACATCCTCATTTGGGTTGCACAACATGAACCAAATCGCCTTGGTGAACTCACGGCGAGCGTCAAACCGGGCGACATGAAGGCCCTTGGCGACCACCTCCGAAGGGAAGTTATTGAGAGCGACGACCCGCTCATGCAGCACCTCATCGAAGGAGGACTTCTGCAGCCCGTCGCCCGGTGGGTCATCTCCCAAGGGGCCTCGGAAGATGCGCTGCGTTGGTCCCTCATCAACGACGAACGATTGCACGTGATTGAGCGAAGTAAACTGCTCGAACGCTTGATTGGACGGGCTGACGAACCCAGCGTGATTGAACAAACGCAAACCTTGCTCTCGACCACGGATGAAGAACTTCTCAAAGTGGCGTGCGAGAACCTATCAACCGCCGCATCCGAACTCAATGCATGAGCCAGCCATCCTCAGGAATGTGCTTCCATGCCGACGCCACCGACGGGGCCAACCACCACCTTCGTGCAGGCCTTTCTCTCAAAGGACCATTTACCTCACTTCAAGTCGTTTTTCGTTTCCCACGCTGGGTCCCAGGTTCCTATTTTCTAAGAGAACCAATCCAACACATGTTTGATTTCTCAGCCACCGACGATCAGGGAAACGACCTCAAATGGAAGCGCGTCGGTGTCGATGGCGTTTCGGTTCGCCTGAAGAGCGATTCTGCTTCGATGGACATCCGCTACACGCTCCTGGCCAAAGAAATGAGCGTACGCTCGAATCATCTTGACACAACGCACCTTCATCTCATGCCCCCCTTCACATGGTTTTGGCCCGAACGGGGCATTGACATGAATCGAATGCAGTTGACCCACCGTGTCGAATTGACGGCTCCGTCCGATTGGACTCCCGCCACCCAACTTCAACTGCATGAGAGCGAAGCACACGGAGAAAACGCCAAGCGTTGGATGTTCTCCACCACGGGCCGAGACATGCTGCTTGACAGCATCATGGAAGTAAATCCAAACCCACCCATCACGCACGATATCGGCGGACGGATTCATCATTTCAAGTGGTGGGACAGCGGTGGACACGAGCCAAACGCCCAACGCCTGCAAGACTTTGTCAAGGACATGGAACGGATTGCCAGCGAACATCATGCACTCTTTGGCGTTCCAGACTGGCCCGATTACACCACGGTTCTGCATCTGACTGACAGCGGCCGAGGAGGTTTGGAACACATGAATTCGCAAACCTCAATGATGCCTCGGTCGTGCCTTTTTCCCGACCATCCCGATGAATATCGAGACCTCGTAAGCCTCTTTTCTCATGAGTACCTGCATCAATGGAACGTCAAACGGTTGCGGCCAAAGTGTTTCCTCGACTACGACTTGCAGTCCGAGACCCACACCGATCTGCTTTGGTGGTTTGAAGGGGCGACTTCGTGGTTGGGTGACATGATGTGTGTCCGTTCAGGTGCATGGACAGAGGAAGATTGGAGGCTGGATTTTGAGCGAAAAATGAAACGCCACACGGCCAACAACGGGATGCTTCGTGAATCCCTTTCTGAATCCAGCCATGATGCTTGGATTCACCTCTATAGAAGCGGCCCATACACCCGCGAGAGTCAAATTTCATACTACCTTGAGGGGGAACTCGCCCTGCTCTGTCTTGACACCGAGATGCGGCGGAGAAACAACGACACCTTTGGAGCATGCGACCTCATGGCTGAATTGGTGCGGCGCTACGCCATTTCGTCGGATGAAGCAGAAGAGCTCGGAGTCGATTACAGCGATATTCGAAAAACCCTCAAATCATGCCCCGGTGGTGCGTCAATGGGTCCTTACCTCGACCGATTGGTTCAGCAACGAAACCACCCCAACGTGCAACGCGCCCTGTCGTCCTTCCGATTGAAATTGGTGCCGCATGCCACCGACAAGGAAGGCAAAGGATGGTTGGGTGTGGGCTTGAAAGATGCCTCCGGAAGGGTCACCATCACCACTTATCGGTCAGAATCACCCCTCCGAAAAATCACACAAGTCGGCGACGAGTTGGTGTCCGTTGACGGTGTGCGTGTCAAGTCAGTGGCCCACCTGAAGAAACTTATCGGAGGACGAGCTGGCGAAGAGGTGAACATCGGCATCACCCACGAGGGCATCCTCTCCACCGTTACGCTTGTTGTTCCCCCATCTCCACAACACGGTGTCACACTAAAGGGGAAAGGAAACCAGCGATGGAAGACGTGGATCACGACTCGTCAGGCGAAGTGAAGGGTGGATACTTCGCCAGTTTTTCGAGTGGGACAAAAATGGGGGGCGTTTCCTCTGGCAGCGTGTGACGACTGGTTTTGGGGGGGAACACCTCTCCCGAAAGGGCCATGTTGATGACCTCACTTTTGCTGAGGTCATCCAACCCGCATCCAGGCCAGACGCCCAATTGAATGGAATCGTCTTTGAGGTAGTCAACGCAAATGGCTGGAACGCGTTTGAGATTGAGCAACACGGCAATTGAATGTCGATGATGACCATCCAAGATGGCTCCTGTGCGCTTGTCCACGATGAGCGGTTTGGTGTAACCGCCCCACCGCTTGGTCATCTCGAGGAGTTTATCCCTGTTTTTTGGTTTGATTTCTTCATGGACCTTCAACCACTCGAGAGGCACGAGTTCGACATCGTCTTCTCCCCAAGACATTGACCCGTCCTGCCCCACTCGTCACATAATGCTTTTTCACGGCCAGCCCTCGACAGGGAGAAGAGGCGGTTGAATGTCATCAGCGAAAACCCTGCAAAAAGGCCTTGAGGCTGACCTTGTGGGTGCCCCTTGTCCACCCGCCATTCTCCGATGGCTCGCCTCCCTTCCCGACGACCTGTTGGCCATTCTCCAAACCTTGGCAGAGGATGGAGCCGGCACGTGGCTTGTGGGAGGATGTGTTCGCGATGCCTGGCTCGCCAGACCGTCGGAAGACATTGATGTCTGCACAACATGCACACCCGAGCGCATGCTGCATTTGTTTGGAGACCAAGCCATCCCAACCGGCCTTGATTTTGGGACAATAACGGTCAAGGGTGAAGGACGTCATTACGAGGTGACAACACTCCGAACTGAATCGCTTTACAGAGACGGTCGCCGGCCAGAAAAGGTGGACTGGGGAACTTCGCTAAGCGAAGATTTGAGTCGAAGAGATTTCACCTTTAACAGCATGGCCGTTGATGTCGCTCGGCAAGTCCTCTACGACCCTTACAACGGGTCAAGCGACCTTCAGAAACGCCGGATTCGTGCGGTTGGCGATGCTGCCCTTCGATGCCAAGAGGATGCTTTGCGTATCCTTCGAGCGTACCGTTTTATGCGAAGAGACGAAGGGCCACTGTGGCACATTGATCCTGCACTTGCGACGGCCCTATCCCAACACAGCAATCGTTTGCGGATGGTGGCCATCGAACGACGTTGGACAGAGCTGGAAAAAATCCTGACCGGTGCGCGTCCTGGAGAAGTCCTCGGAAAAATGCAAAATGACGGTGTCCTGAGGCACGTTTTTGAACAATTCAGCGTGATTAACCCCGACCTTTTTGCCATCATGGACGAGCAAGAACTCAGCCAACTATCGTTGGCCCAACGTCTTGCCCTGCTCATGCTGGAATACACCACCAAAGAAGTGATGAGGCAATTGAAGGCCTTCCATACATCAAAAGCGCTCCAACGGAGCACGGCAACATTTCACGAACAATTAGGCCATCTCCCAGAACCCCGTAAATCCGCTCTGCGGGTCTTTAACCATGTCCTTGGGAGCGGTGCAGGTGCCCATCTCACAATCCTGCGTTCGTGTTGCGAGGCTGTCGTCAACCTCCACACCGGTCTCCACCTTGTCGTTGACGCAGTCGAGAACGTCCTCGCTCACTGGCAGGAACTCGACGGTAGCCTCGCACCGGTGGATTGCCTTGTTGATGGACACTGGATTATGGCGAGAACAGGAGCCGTCGAGGGAAGGCGTTTAGGACGGCTCAAGGAATGGCTTCACCGAATCCAAATCGAGGAACAGATCAACGACCTGGAAGGGATGGAGATGGCGCTCAGTCGGTTGCCGTTTGAACACGGTTCGCCCGAAGATTGGCCCACCGTCTCATTTCCTTGATGTGCCGGCATCAATTTGATGTGGCGACGGGTGTTGGGGAACATCATGGCGGCCATTGATTTGCCAGAAAAGGAAGCGTTCAATCAACAAGTTGAATCCATTGAACGCCGGATTGAAAGCATCACTCGCAGCAACAACATGGCTGGATTGCTCAACAACAACTTCAAAAAATGGTTAACCAGTTCTTCAATGTCGCCTCTCAAACTCACCGAAGAACTTGACACCAACAGCGACGGCGTCATCTCGGGAGACGAATTTGCATCGCTTCTTGGAAAAATGACCGGAGAACGCCCGCCTGAGTGGGTGGTTGAATTGGTGTTCTCTTTCGTGAATGCCGACGTCGACAACGGTATTCCACTGAACGATTGGATGGCGTTCCTCGCCGCCAGCGGACTTGATATTCCCGACGAATTGTTCAAAGAAAAAATTGAGGTGACCGGTTCAATTGGTATTTTAGAAACACAAATCGCCACCAAAGAAACGCTTTCTGTGGCCGTTTCATTCAACGTCGAGGTTGAAGCGTATGAATTCTCCATCACCGAATTGAACAACAAAACGACGTTGCACAATCAAATGACATCAAGGGCAGAGATGGACCGACCTGACTTTGATGAATTTGAAGTCCAGTTTGACGTCCCAGGCGACTACCTTGCCGAGCTTCGCCACCTCGGCCTTCGATTGGACGAACATCGGTTGACCGTTGTCCCCGCAACCGAGGTGGTCGTTGACGAACCCGCCTCTGAAGAAACAAAACCCTCTCCGGTACAGGACCACTCTGCCGAAGTCGTTCACGTTGCCGAGGAAGGGCTTGAGGGAATCATCAACACGATTGAACACATGAAATTGCGCAGTGAGGCGCAAAGCCTGATCGCCAAGTCATCGGTTTACGGCGTTCAATGCACCATCCAAAACGTGTCCAAAACATTGCTTGGAACAGGCATCTATAGAAATGGCTTCACGGCGCATTGCCTTGCAGATCAGGGATTCTCGATGCGAGTGATGCTCAAACCTTGCGAAGTGCC
>DANX01000095.1:11690-18213 GCA_002502295.1 Euryarchaeota archaeon UBA561
CAATTGGTTTGTCTGGAAGCGTGATTACTTCAGCGCTCGAGCGATAACGATGCGTTGCACTTCTTGGGTGCCTTCATAAATTTGCGTAATTTTCGCATCGCGGAAGAACCGTTCAACAGGGAATTCCTTGGTGTATCCGTATCCACCGAGCACCTGAATGGCTCGCTCTGAAACCCACATAGCGGTGTCGCCTGCGAAAAGTTTGGCCATGCTGGCTTCCTTTGAATGGCGTGGGCCGTCGGCGTGGTAGTGCTGTTCCTTGGTCCATGCGGCTTTGTAAACAAGAAGGCGAGCTGCCTCAATCTGCGTAGCCATGTCGGCGAGGTAAGCCATAATCATCTGATGGTAAGCGATGGGTTTGCCAAATGCCTCCCGCTCGTGGGCGTACTGCAATGCCGATTCGTAGGCACCCTGGGCGATGCCGAGGGCTTGGGCTGCGATCCCAATGCGGCTGTTGTCCAGCGCATTCATGGCGATCGGGAAGCCGTTTCCAACACCCTTGAGAACGTTCTCCACCGGAACCTTGCAGTCGTTGAGCACCAGCGTGCAGGTGTCTGAGGAACGAATGCCCAACTTGTCTTCCTTTTTGCCGACGGAATACCCTTCGTAGTCCGCGTCGACGATGAACGCCGTCGTTCCGCCGTGCTTTTTGACCCCGTAGTCTGGATGGTCAACGTCTTTGGCAAAGAGAACCAGCAACTTTGCCTGTGCACCGTTGGTCACCCACATCTTTTCCCCGTTGAGGATGTAATGGGTTCCGTCTTCTGAGAGTTTTGCCTTGCACACCATAGCGGCCGCATCGGTTCCTGCTCCGGATTCAGAGAGTGAGTATGCGCCTACTTCGCCGGCTGCGAGGCGGGGAAGGAAGGTCTTTTTCTGATATTCATCGCCGTGGAGGGCAATGGTCATTGAGCACAAACCAACGTGGACGCAGAACATCACGGCGAACGACGGGTCGACTCGAGCAAGTTCTTCGATGATGATGGCTTCAGAAATGTCGTCGATGGGTGAGCCCCCGTATGCCTCGGGAATCGTGATGCCATGGAGGCCGAATTCGAGGAACGCTTCCCATTCATCTGATGGAGGGATTTGGTTCTGGTCCCGGTGCTCAACCGTTGGCGCAAGCACCGTTTCTGCAAAGTCTCTCACCAGTTCACGAATCATCTGTTGTTCGTCAGTTTCGCCGTAATTCATGCGCTCCCCAAACCACCCAGCAGGGGGTGTTTCTTAACCCGTTTGTTTGTATTTGAAAACAAATCTGCCCTCAGTCTTCATATACCACCTGTGGGAGGCGCGATACAGGCGAAGAACATGGATGACGACATCATCGAATTTGTAATTGCTCAAGACCGAAAGTACTCAATGGATCACCTCTGGTTTCAACAGAAAGACCAGAAGCTCATGATAGGTGTAAGCGAATTTCTCCGCGTCGAAATTGGCGATGTTCTTCGTGTGATTCTTCCTCAGGCAGAAACCGAAGTGGACGAAGGTGGAAGCCTTTTCTCGTTGTGGACGGCGGAGGAGAAAGTTTCCTTGACGTCGCCGTTTTCGGGGCTCATTTCCGACGTTAACGGCGAGGTCGAGATTAACCCAGACCTTGTGAATGACTCTGCCTACAATGATGGATGGATCATTCTGCTCGAACCCCATGAGCTTCAGTTAAACCCCGATGACAAACAATTGCTCGAGAACCTCATGGAACACAATGAGTACGTTGAGTACCTCGCCGAGTTGTGAACCTTACCTCAAACCACGCCTCTTCATCCTCAAGTATGATTAACTCACACCCAAACCCGCACCCATGAATAAGTCGATGCGGGATCTCCGGGCGAGTCTTCAGGCTGCGCCGGTTATTTGGAAAGGCGACTACCCCTACTTCATTCACCCCGTCACCGATGGTGTTCCTCGAATGGACCCTGAGGTTCTGCGCGCCATCACGAACCTTGTGCTGGAGCGG
Organism: Euryarchaeota archaeon UBA561; assembly: GCA_002502295.1. Classification (GTDB taxonomy): domain Archaea; phylum Thermoplasmatota; class Poseidoniia; order Poseidoniales; family Poseidoniaceae; genus Poseidonia. The sequence goes on from DANX01000095.1 coordinate 13,648, forward strand.
GTTGATTGGGGCAACGTCGACGTTCTTCTTGGCATTGAAGCCATGGGCCTACCGCTGACTGCACCGCTGAGCATGGCAACGGGCATCCCTCTTGTCATCGCACGAAAACGCTCCTATGGCCTTGAGGGCGAGGTCGAAATCGATCAATCCACCGGCTATTCCAAAGGCGCCATGTACCTCAATGACCTCAACGACGGAGAACGCATTGCCATCGTGGATGATGTCCTTTCAACCGGTGGAACCCTCGATGCTGTTATCGAGGGGGTGCGCCGGGCCGGAGCCACCGTCACCGATGTCATCACCGTGGTCGAGAAGGGTGGTGGTCTCAAGCGATTGCAACATAAATACCCAGCTATTCGCATTCAATCCCTGGTTCGTTTAGAAATGGACGGAGCCAACGTTATCCTCCTTGATGACGAATAATCCCTTTCTTTGATGGGTGCCTTCATGAGGGAGGTGCGCCGCAGACGGTTTGAGGGGAAGCATGGACCTTAAGCGGCACGACTTCGAATTGGACGAATTGATGGAGCGGATTCGCGCCAACGACAATCGGCTGATTGCGCTCCAAGTGCCTGAAGGTTTGAAGATGCAAGCCCTCGAAATGATGGACACCATTGAAACAGAAACGAGCGCCCAAGTTGTCCTTGCCGCCGACCCGTGTTACGGAGCTTGTGATTTGGTCCACGACAAAATGCAGCTCATGGGGGTTGAATTGGTGGCACACATGGGCCATTCCCAAATGAACATCAATTCTGGAATGCCAACTGAGTTCATCAACGTCACCTATGACGGGGACCCCGAACTTCACACCGTCATGCCTTGGTTGGAGCAGCATCGAGCCATGGCCCAGCAACGCCTGGCTCAACAAGACCAAACGGGCACGCTAAGCGAAGAGGAGGCACAGGAGCGATTCATGGATGCCGTTGGCCGAATGGCTCCTCTCACGGACACAAAACTCGGTCTCGTAGGCTCCATTCAACACCTTCACCTGCTACCCGAATTTCACGACCGGTTGGAAAAAGCAGGGTTTGACGTCACCATCCCGGTCGGCGGGGCAAGGCTTTCGTTCCCCGGCCAAGTACTCGGATGCAATTACTCGGGCGATGACCATTCAATCGGCCATTACCTCTTCTTGGGAAGCGGAGACTTCCACCCGATTGGTTTGGTCCTCCACACCGGAAAACCGCTTGCAATGCTCGACCCCTACACCGGCGACGCAGAGGAAATGTCGCTGCAACGCATCGAACGTATCCTTCGCCAGCGATTCGGCCTTATCATGAGCGTGCAAGATGCCAACTCCTTCGGCATCCTCATCGGTGAAAAACCCGGACAGATGCGCCGCACACTCGCTCTGCGAATGAAGAGAATCCTTGCAAAACATGGCAAGAAAGGCTACCTCTTGGCGCTTGAGCATGTCGGTCCTGAACTGATTGATTTCTACCCCGTTGATGCCTTTGTCAACACGGCGTGCCCCCGCATCGCCATCGATGATGCCGTCAAGTACCGCAAACCCCTCATCACGCCTTTTGAACTTGAAGTTGCCCTCGGCGAAAAGAAATGGGAAACAGGATATCAGTTTGACGAAATTCCGTGAATCGGTCCACGACGGTTTCGGAAAACCTGTCTTGACCTCCCGAGCCAGACCACATCTTTTAGAACGGTTGACATCAGGATTCTTTTGATATGGTGGACTACCTTGACCGCATCGGCGCTGGGCTCATCATCGCCCATCCAGAGATGTTGGATTTTGATTACGTCCCAGAAACCTTGGTGGGTCGAGAAGATATTCAGCGTGAATTGGCGTCAAAATTTTCCAACGTTGCCAATCCCGAAGGGGCCGCTCGTGCGGTTATCACCGGACCAGTTGGGAGTGGAAAAACAGTGCTGGCCAAAACCTTCTGCCGAGATCTTCAAAGGCACCTTACGGGAAAACGTGAGCTCAAAGTCGCCCACGTCAACTGCCGAAATGCCTCGACCAGCATGCGGGTTGCGCAACGTATCCTTCACCAATTTGACCCAGGACACCCCGACCGAGGCCTTTCACTTGGAGAAATGCTCCTGAGCCTGCGAAAAATGCTACGAAGAACATCGACACACCTCATTGTCGTTCTCGATGAGGTGGACCATATGTTGCGTCGTTCGGGGGATGAATTGCTGTACCAACTGCTCCGAATTGATGAGGACCAAGATGGAACTGGAACACTTTCATTGATGCTGATCAGTCAAGAACAGGTACTTGATGTCCTTGAAACCGCCGTGATTTCGAAGTTTGGTCAATCCAACCACCTCCGCATCCCTTCGTACACGGTCGACGGATTGGAAAGCATTGTTCGTCAACGAGCAAACCTCGCCCTGAATCCCGGAACATGGACCGATGCCACCCTTCAGTTGTTGGCCGAACGAGCTGCGAGCAGCGGAGACGCTCGTCGTGTCATCGAATACCTCAGTGCCGCCGCTGAGAGATGTGAATTCCGACAGGACGGATACAACGAGCGAGCCATCACGGTCGAAGACATTCACGCCATGAGCGACAACGTGGCCCTCGACACGACCACACGCCTCGAAGTGGTGGACGAACTTGCCCCTCAGGGGATGTTGGTGTTGTTGGCCATTTGCCGACGGCTGCGCTCCGAGGAAACGATGACCATGGGGGATGTGGAAGGCTTGTATGCCGTCGTTTGTGAGGAATACGAACAAAAACCAAAAAGCCACACAACCTTGTGGAAGTACGCCAAGCAAATTGAGCGAGAGGGCATCATTGCTACCCGAGTCGCTACCGTTCCGGGTGGACGTGGACGAACCACCCATCTGAGCATGCCGCACTTCCTTCCGGCCGACATTGCAAATCGACTCGAATTGCTGCTTCCGAAGCGACTTCGCTGACCTCCGCTTCCCTGATGCATACGATGGGGCTAAATACGGGTCTTTTGTCGGAGAAGTCCCGAGAGGTGTTCGTATGGCAGGAAATGATGCTGAATTTGTCGCTGTGGTCAATGATACCGATTCCAAAAACGGCGGCAAGTCGTACGCCCTGAAAATCAGCGGCAACAACCACGCTCAAATGCTCGGAAAGCGCATCGGCGACATCGTCGATGGCTTGTTTGTCGGAGAAGGCGACAAGACGCTTTCAGGCTACAAACTCGAGATCACGGGCGGCTCCGACAAAACTGGAACACCGATGCGTCGGGATTTGGAAGGTGGCAACCGACAATCCATTCTCGTCACCCAATCCACAGGATACAAGGGCGAAGTCATTGTGAACAAGAAAAAGGGCGGCGAGCAGAAGCGCTTCCGATACAAGCCTGATGGATTGCGCAAGCGCCGAAACTTCCGCGGAAACACGGTCACGCAGGACACCCGTCAAATCAATCTCAAAGTGGTCGAGTCTGGAAAAAATCCACTCGCCACCATCCTCGGCGCTGAGGGCGAGGAAGCATCGGAGTGAACCCGAGAGGGTAATCGCCGAACGTAGGGAGGGGGAAGCATGGCACGAAAGCTTCCCGCCCAACCCGAAGTAAACATCGGCTTAGTCGGCCACGTCGACCACGGAAAAACAACGCTCACGCAGGCCTTGTCAGGCGTGTGGACCGACACACACTCCGAGGAACGCAAGCGTGGCATTTCAATCAAACTTGGCTATGCAGATACAGCCTTCTACAAGGACAAAGACGGACGTTACTACGCCACAGGGAAACGAGCTGATGGTGCCGATGACGTAGCGTCTGAACTGGAACGAGTGGTCTCTTTTGTTGACGCACCTGGCCACGAGACGCTGATGGCGATCATGATTACAGGAGCCTCAATCATGGACGGAGCCATGTTGATGGTTGCCGCGAACGAGACGTGCCCGCAGCCACAAACCCGTGAACATCTCATGGCGCTTGAAATTGCAGGCATCAAGAACATCGTCATCGTCCAGAATAAAATCGACCTCGTGTCCAAGGAACGAGCCATGGAGTCGCACGCCGAAATCAAAAGTTTCCTGCAAGGAACCATCGCCGAAGACGCTCCGGTCATCCCCGTCTCTGCTCATCACGACGTCAACCTTGACGTCTTGATTCAAGCCATTGAAGCGACCATCCCGACACCTGATCGGTCCAAAGACAAGCGTTCAATCATGCACGTCGCCCGCTCATTCGACATCAATCGACCAGGGACACGACCCTCAAAACTTCGTGGAGGCGTGATTGGGGGCAGCATCGTCGAAGGTGAATTCTCAGAAGGAGACGAGGTCATTATCGGACCGGGTCGTAAGATTGAGAAAGGGAACAAATCAACATGGGAGCCGATTGAAGCGGTGGTCAGCAGCATGCAAGGCGGCGGATTGAACCTGGAAACCATGCACGCCGGTGGCCTCTGCGGGATGGCGACCTTCCTCGACCCATCGATCACCACATCCGACAATCTTTCAGGACAAGTCGTCGCAAGAAAAGGAGAACTCCCTGAAATTCTCAGCAACGTATCGATTGAAGTGAACTTGATGGAACGAATGGTCTCAGGGGACCTCACGACCAACGAGAAAATTCAACCGCTCAGAAACAACGAGATGCTGATGCTCAACGTGGC
>DANX01000095.1:18505-39587 GCA_002502295.1 Euryarchaeota archaeon UBA561
CGAGATGCTGATGCTCAACGTGGCTACAGCAACATCGGTCGGCGTGACGAGGAACGCCGAAAAAGGTCGGACTGATCTCGAATTGCGACTGCCAATCTGTGCTGACAAGGGTCAGCGAATCTCGCTGTCCCGTCGAGTAGGATCCAGATGGCGGCTCATAGGGTACGGGACCATTGTTTGAGGCGTTATCAATGCAGCATGTGCTGATCGACGCATGCGGATGGACCGCTTGCATCGATGCGCAGCTCAACATCGAACGGGACCTGGAGGCTTTGCTTGGCCCGTGCAGATGGGTCTTGCTCCAAAGCGTAGAACGTGAACTGGTCGCTCTGGAGACTCAACGTCCAAAGAGGAACTCCCTCTTGTTGAGTCTTCTGAGGTCAAAATCAGAGGCCTATCAAACCGATATCAACGGCCACACGGATGACGAGATTTTTGCCTGTGCGCTGGAAAAGAATTGGGCCACGCTCACCGTTGACACGGACTTGAAACACCGGCTTTACGAAGCCAATCTACGCGTGATCGAGGTTCGACAAAACACCCACCTGTACCTTGTTGATTCGCTATAGAAAAATCAAGGTAGCGTAAAAAGTACGTCGTCACCGTGGCCATCGAGCCAACCGATTTTTACACCAGCATCAATCCAGGCATGGGCATAATTGATGGCGCCAAATGCTCGAACAAGATCACCGGTTGTCAAGAAATGGCGGGCATCCGAGGCATAGTCGTCGGCCATGCGAAGCATGATGCGCAAGTGAGCCGCTTCAGGAGAGCCGTCCACCACGTTTTGAGTCGCTTTTGCCCTGGCTCGTTTTGTGATGTCAAGGTAGGACTCAACACGCTCAACGGTCAGCGTCGTGCCCTCGTTGGTCATTCCCCACCCTCCTTTTGTCGCTTGAGTAAATTGCGAGCATCCTCTGTTCGGCCCAAAGCCTCGTACAACTCAATCGCCAAGGACAGTTTCCCGTGTTCTTCGGCTTCTTGGGCGCGCAGGAACATGTGCCGACGCTCCTCCCAATTTCGTGCCATCGCCGCTTCGGCAGCTGCCTTGTATCTGCCTTCGCGTTCAGCGTCAGCGAGATGGGGTGCCGTCCATCGGCGAACCAAACCATCGCGTGTGGCAGTCACCATCGCATCGGGCGTACACAGCACCAGAAGGTCGCCCAAATTCATGCCCTGAGTCAAAGGAAGGTCGTCTCCGTTATCGCTCGGACCGTCGGTCATCGAGATAAGGTGTCCTTCGATTCCAAGGACCCACCATCCGTCCCCGCTTCGTACGGCACTCATCGGCTCGAGGCTATCGTATTCCAGACGGTTGAGCATGTCCCATCCGAACGGATGCGGAACACCCTCCCACAGACCTCCATCGCTGCTCTGCAGAAGAAGACGGCCTTCAGCAAGCGTTGAACACCAACTCCACGGCCTGTCTTCCAACTTCCGTTTACGATCGTCCCCCGTCAGTCGTCCACACCAAAGGTGGCCTTGCGGGTCTTGCCAAACAAGATGTTCACGGTCCAACCATCCAACAAGTCGGCGAACAGGACCGCTGTCCACTCGGCGAATCCCTCGCCCGTGCTGTGAAAACAGGTGAATCTCGCCCCTACGTCCAGCTAATGCCCATCCCCCGCCCGGGCGAGCAGAGAGGTCGCTAAATCCACCCGGTGCGCTTCGGCCTTCGTTCACCATGGAACCATCATTGGTGTTGACGAGGTAGAATCCATGAGCGGCCAACAGACCGACGGTCCCTTGCAGAGCTTGGGCCGCATGAACTTTGAACGGGACGTCCACGTTCCATCGACTGCTGCCATCGGCTTCAAGAAGTTCCAGTTGAAGTCCAGAACTTATGAGAACCCCACCTTCCACCGCAGCGACGGTGGCAATGCGCTCATCAGCTTGCCAAGACCATGCGATGTTCCATGCCATCAAACATCACCTCCTACGGCGCCCCATGCCACGAGTTGGGCCCTTGCAGCCTGAGTAAGTGAATACTTGCGGGAGCGTCCCACTTGACGAACTTGCAAGATTCCTCGTTTGAGAAGCCGATTGCTGATTTGAGAGAGCCGTGCACGTTTGATCCTCAAATGCGCGAGGATGTGGCCGTCAGAAGGCGAATACGCTTGTTGATGAGCGACAGAAACCACGTAACTCTCAGCAGGGTTCAATGAAGTAAGGGCGTGTTTGTCAAGAGTGTAGGCTTCACGCGGGCCTTCAAGTTCCCTGTGCCTTTGCTGCAAAAAGGACAACAACCCTTGGTGATGCATGGTTGAGGTCGGATTCGGTTGCAGCATGGCCATCAGTCCATTAATCGCATCAATCATGGCGGTGTTCGGCATCAGATGAGGAACTTGCTCCTGAGGCATTGGTTGTTCAACGGCATGAAATTCTTCGAACTCTGCCTGGCTGGGCAGATCAACAAAACCAACCTCGTCATGAAGCAACATCGCTGACTCCTCTTCAGAGATGGGCTGCTCAGGAGCGGTGGGCATCAAGGCTTCGTTCACCCAATACTGATGTTGATCGGAGGCATCGACCAATTCATTTTCGGAAGATTGCTCTTCAACATCGTTCAAGTCCTTCGCCAAATTTGCATCCTTGTTTCGACGTACCAAATTCTTGAACATCCCTTTTACGGGTGTAGATGGTCCACGGACCGCCGAATCAGCATCGATGATTGGTGTGTTGAAAGGTGGGCTTTGAAGTGGCTCATCGTTGCCTTGTGCCTCCAATAATTTGTCCATGTCCAACTCGAAACCAAGGGGAAGTGGGCCCTCCTCTTCGCCAACCTCTGGCTGAGGTTGTTCAAGAAAGTCTGAGCGTTGATTCCACGGCACGGAAGCGTCAATGACTTCAGAATTGGCCCCATCTCCCTGCGTGTTGGAATCCACAGCAGAGGGGGCGAAGGGGACGTGGTCATCGGGCTCGACGTCGCCCTGCGTATTGCCCATCAACCGGTTGAGCGATGCTGATTCGTCCCTCGGTTGGATTTTGGCTGAGGTGTCAATGAACGGCATCGGCGCACGTTGGGATTGACGCATTCGTATGCTGTCCACTGCATCACGCAGGAGGGTGATAACCGAGGCCGGGTAGCCATCGCAATCATCGAGCAGAGCTTCCGCATCGTTCATTGAAAATTCGCTCTCAACCACACCAACCGATGCCAAGCGTTGACGGACGAGCGTCAGCACGTCAGCAGCTGTAAAAGGAGAGAGACGGTGGAGCTCAAATCCTTCAACGACCGTTGAAGGCAAATGATGCCGTTCTTTCACATCGCAAACAAGCACCAAGAGAGCGTTCAAACGTTCAAGAGTGGAGTGGGCGTCCCTCAAAGCCACTTCAAGGACCGATAGGTCGCTCGCCGGCACATCGATGACGATCATCGGGAGTTTGTCACTGAAACTGTACATCTCATTGACCAAATCATTGACCAGTTCCATTCGATCAAGCGGGGGTTCGCCACCTATCATTTGGCGGTAGCACATGCTGAGCAGCGATGTTGCTGGAGAATGAGCCGGCAAGTGATCTATGGTGGCCGAGGCTCCAGCATACGGCTTGAGGCAGCGTACAAGTGAAGTTCGCCCTGAACCCAATGGACCAAGAAGCATGATTCTTCTGGCGGACCGAAGTCTTAGAAAACTCTGAAGTCGATCAAAGATGGTTTCTCTCCCGATTAACTTCCCAGACTCTCCCGCTTCGAGTGGGCGGATTGAAAAGGGGTTTTCATCCAAACCAGGTAGTCCGTAAGCATGTGTTTCTCGAACCATGGAAGAACAACATCGACCAAGTATATGATGTTTGACGGATTTGGCTCGAAGAAACATAGCGTTACGATGTGTTAAGAAAGAGGCGGGGGTCAAAGGCGAGCCCGTATTAACGCTCAATTAACGCCCAATTAACGCGTTAGTTGAAGCGTTAAACCCGTTAATTTTGTCGGCAAGCCAGCCTGAACCAGCGATTGTTTCAAGGAAAGAATCCCCCACCCCTAGGCTGGGGGAGCATGGTGCCGGTTGACAACAGTCGCGTCAAAGGGTTGTACAAACTCACCGTCGAAGAACGGCGTTCATTGGTTGCGAAGGCGACTCAACTCAGCGATGAGCACGTTCAGGCCCTTGCAGCGCATGGCGAATTGGATGAAACGGCCGCCGATCGGATGATAGAGAATGTGATTGGAACAATGTCACTGCCCGTTGGTGTTGCCACGAATTTTGTCATCGATGGAACGCATTACCTCATACCTTTCTGCCTTGAAGAATCCAGCGTTGTTGCGGCCGCATCGAACATGGCCAAACGGTGTTTGACCCACGGCGGTTTTTCCACCAACAACGACGAACCCATCATGATTGGTCAAATCCAAGTGCTTGATGTCGACGACATAGAACAAGCAATTACCCACATTCATGACGCTAAGGACGAACTCATGGCGTATTGCAACGATGTCCCATCCCGCATGATTGCGCTTGGAGGGGGATGCAAAGGCATTGAATTGCGCACACTTGACACCCACTTGGGCTCCATGCTCATTGTCCATTTGCTGGTTGATTGTCGTGATGCCATGGGGGCCAATGCTGTCAACACCATGGCCGAGCGGGTTGCGCCGAAGATTGAATCCCTCACGGGCGGGCGAGCACACCTTCGAATCCTTTCCAATTTGGCCGGCCATCGACTTGCTCGAGTCAGCGCCGTGTTCACACCCGAAGAAATGGCTTCTGATGGCTCAAAAGAAGAAGGAGTTGCTGTGATCGAAGGCATACTTGAAGCCCATGCGTTCGCCGTAGAAGACCCCTATCGAGCAACCACCCACAACAAAGGCGTCATGAACGCCATCAGCAGTGTTGCCCTGGCCTGCGGTCAAGATTGGAGAGCCATCGAGGCAGGCTGCCATGCATGGACCACGCTTTCCAAAGGGCGGTACACCTCAATGTCCTCGTGGTCGAAAGACCCGGAAGGCAACCTCGTGGGTTCCATGGAACTTCCTATGGCCGTTGGCATCGTCGGAGGCGCCTCAAAAGTCCACCCTGCTGCTCGTGCTAACCTGGCCATCTTGGGTGTTGAAACCGCTCAAGAGCTCGCAGGCATCATCCTGTGCGCCGGTCTCGCCCAAAACCTCGGGGCCTTGCGAGCATTATCAACCAAAGGAATTCAGGCAGGTCACATGAAACTCCACGCCAAAAACATGGCCGTGAGCGCCGGGGCGGTTGGTCAAGAGGTTGATGCTCTTGCCGCTCGCCTACAGGACTACGAAGGCCATCGAACACAAAGTTTGGTTGAAGCATGGCTTGCAGAGATGCGCCAAGGTTGAACCTCACTCTTCCTCAGAAACAGGAAGCGAGGCTTGAACGGTCCCGGATTCATCGGATTCCTCTCGAAGAATTTCCTTTCTGTCCCCAAGTTCATCGAGAAGGCCGCTTGATTGCACCTGTTCTCGAAACCAGGCCTTGACTTTCTTGCGATCTGTATGTGGGCAACCAAAGGCCTCGGAGAACCTTCTCGTGGTGGCCAAACGGCGAGTGTTTCCATCTTTACGACGGTCAACCATCCCATGCTGGGCAAGTTCCCGAACATAGTCGTAGGCTTTCTGACCAAGCAAGTCCACCAGACGAGACTGAGGCATGGGTTGGTGGTAAGCGATGAGGGCAGCGGCCTTGAGCAATTTTGGAGGCATGTCGGTCTTGGTCTCTCGAGGCAGGTGAGAGGCAATGGTGGGTTTGACCTCCAAAGCCCATCGGTCGCCCACTTCTGCAAGTTGAATGGCCCCCCCTCTTCGGCGCTTGAGCGTGGCTTGAAGTGAACCGAGACAGTCCAACATCTCGTCTTCATCATAGCCCAGAACCCGTGAAAGTTCCTCGACAGACATGGATTTGCCCGAGCTGAACAAGGTGGCCTCTATCAAGGATTCCAACGGCAATTCGGTCATGTACTCACCCTCACTCCACCAACCAGTCATGGCCGTTTAGCATCGTCTTGGCCCGCTCGGCCTCATCTTCCTCTTCGGCAGCAATGGGCGGCAACGCCGCCGCTTCTTTCGCCGCTTTGGCCTCGAGCTTGGCCTGTCTTCTCGCCTGACGTTCCTCTGCTACCCGGGCACGCTCAGCGATGGCCTCCATGCGGTGTTCTGACCCCGTGGTTTGGCCGTCAAGAGCTTCGGCATCCTCAGCCATAAGTGCGTCAGCAGCGTCGAGGACATCCGTGAAGGAGGAAAATTGAGGCCAGAGGTCTTCAATCATGATGTTCTCAACGTCTTCACCCTCTTGAGAAATGCTTGCCATTCGGCGGTGCGTCAAAAATAGGCCAGCGATGAAGGAGGCAACAAAGGCTTCACTATCAGGGTCTTCAAGGGATGAACCAAAGGTGGACACCAACAATGGTTTGAGTTTCTGAATGACACTCATCAAAGGAACAACTGACGAATTCGTTTCAGCACAGGTCGCCTTGAGAGCATCCCAGCACCGTTCAATGTCGCCTTCAAGGTCTTCATTGTGCATCCTCCCACCCACGTTCTTGAGGTAATCGCTCAATTCTTGCTCGTGTTCGAGCCGATTGATCTCACGCTGCTTGAGCGCTTCAGCATCATCTGCGGCGTCTTTGAACGCCGACAGGAGCTCCGCCAGCGTCACAGGGCGACCCTCATCCCGTCGGACACGTTCATCAAAGAACTCCGTTAGCATCTCATCCGCATCACCGTCCAAAACCGATTGCGTGAAGAAAAAAGCCTCGTCATCATACTCACTCTCCCATCCGAAAGCATGGTCTTCATCCCATTCCTCTTCCTCAACGGGTTGAATTTTGTCAAACAACACGGCTGATTGGTGATGGAGAACCTCCCAAGAAAGACGAATCAAACGACCGCACGCCGCCAGGTCGAGATTCTCACCGTCCTTCACGCGTTGGGCAAAGACATTGAGAAAGGCAGAGAGGTCAACGTCCCACGGGTTGAATTCTTCCTCTCTAACGAGGGAGAGCACCAACGCAACAGAACGGTCGAACGGGTCGTGGAGGCTTTGATGTTCTGCCTCTTCAGTGGCAGCAATAGCAGCGATGCGCTGACCAAACGTCTCGGCATCTTCTCGATCTTCCCCTTGTCCGAGAAGTTGGTCGATCACCTCTTGCTGGAGGAACCACCGATCGAGCATGCTTTGTTCTTCAGCCATGAAATCGCCTCATTGCTCTTCAGATTCCGCTGATGTTTCGGCCACGTTGAGCGGCTCATCGTCCTGATTTTCACTCGCTTGAGCTACTTTCGCAGCTACTTCTGCTCGTTCTGTAATGTCCTCGGTAAATTCCTGGGTCCGCTCCATCAATCCACCCATGGTTGATTCTTGAGGAGGAGCCTCATCACCGTCGTCATGCATGTGCATCAACAAACCACCCAGGCTTTTGGGCACCGCCATCGCATCTGGAACAACCGGCATGTCTTCAGCGGCCGCAACAGCGTCGAGAATCCGAGTTTCGTTTTTGTCAGCGTCCTTTTGTGCTTCCTTGAGCGCTGCTTCTCCCAGCGCAATGGCCCGTTCACGGTCGAAGTCAAGAATGCGGCGGCTGCACCCATCACCACCGTGAGTGATGCCGATGTGATGATCGGCCAATTTGAGGGAGACCTTTCGTAATGTGACCATGATGAATTGGGCCCGTTGGCTTCGTTTTCGACACATTTTAGCAATCCGTTCTGCGTTGTAGGCATCGAGGTTTTGATCAACCTCATCAAAGTAGTAAAACGGACTTGGATCGTAATCTTGGATTGCAAAAATAAGGGCCAATGCCGCCATTGACTGCTCACCGCCCGAGAGTTGTTGGCGACTCACCTTCGACGACTTACCACGCGGCTGCGCCCACAATTCGAGACCGCCTTTGAAGGGTTCCTCGGGGTTTTCGAGGAACAGCTCGCCTCGCCCACCATCGGAGAGTTCGTGGTAGGAGGTCTTGAAATTTTCATTGACTTTCTCAAGGACGGCTATCAGGCGTTCCTTTCGTTGCGATTCAAGTTGCTCTGTGACCTCGATGAGGTGCTTGCGACGATCCTGCAGAGTCGCGAATTCGTCCTTCATAAGGTCAAGACGAGCTTGGCACTCATCGTATTGTTCAATCGCCATCATGTTGACGTTGCCGAAATTATCCATGCGGCGTTGGAGGTTTCGAAGTTCCCGCTCCAACTCACCCACGTTCTTCAGACCCTCAGGCACATCGTTAAGCGAAAGGTTTGCGTCAATCAACTCCTGCGCCATGAGTTGGACCTCGCCTTCTTTTTCGGCGATGGTGCGCATCAATTCCTCAGCCAACCTTCGGTGGTTCTGAGCTTGCGTCAATCGCCCTTCATTTTGGACACGAAGCGTCGCTCGCTGATCGGTTAATTCCTGTCGCTCCGTCTCGAGGCCTTGGTTTTCCTCAAGGTAGACCGCTTGTTCGTCCTTCTTTGCTTTGAGACTGAGGCGGTCGGTGGCTAAGGTTGCTTCAAGTTCGTCAACACGGACCATTCGGGCGTCCTTGCCCTCGCCAAGGGAGCGAAGGCGGGCCTGAATCTCATCGACACGGCGTTGAAGGACCGTTTGATGACTGGCTCCGCTGCTCAGCGTTTCCTCCGCTTTTTCTTTGGCACCCTGCGCACTTACCCGGAGAAGGTTGGCTGCATGCATGCGTTCCCGCAAATGCTCTGGACTGGCTGCTTCCAAGGCTTCCTTTGCCGTTTGATAAGCATCTTTAGCACTCGAGAGGGTTCTGTCCGCAGCGTCGAGGCCTCGCAAGGCATCTTGAGCGTTCTGACGAACTTCATCCAGTTTTCCTTCCAGGCCTGAGACAATGCCCTGGGCCTTTTTGTGGGCTTGTCCAATCTGCTTTTGTTCCGCTTTCAAATCGCGCACTTCGGTCGCGTACGAATCGTCGACCATGGCATTGATTTTGTTTCGAATCAATTGTTGATTCTCTCGGGCTTCACGGAGCGCTTCGTTAACGGTGCGCTCCATCAAATGATACTTGTCCACCTCTGCCGTGTACTTCTCAACCTCGGAAGCACCCTGAATGCGTCCACCGAAGGCGATGCTCATCTTACGCTTGGACCCACCAACCATGGCTCCACCGGATTCAATCACGTCGCCACGAAGCGTGACAAAGCGTGTTCCACCCATGTATTGCCGAGCGATGCTGAGGTTTTCGACGATGAGTGTGTTTCGCAAAGCAAACCGAACCGCAACGTCAATTCTCGGGTCATAATCGAGCATTTCATGAGCGAATCCGAGAACACCTTCTTTCCGAGACGTCATGACCGTCTTTCCACCCGCCCGTGAGCTGCTGAGTTTGTTAATTGGCAAGAAGGTCGCACGTCCCGCACGGTTTTCTGCGAGCCAACGAATCGCATTTGCGGCATCTTGATCGGTTTCAACCACGACGGACGCCATTCCTGCACCGATGGCCGTTGCCAGAGCAACCTCATGTGCGCTGTCTTTGGGAGCGCAAAGTTCAGCCACCGTACCAATGATGCCCCGCAGTTCTTGATTATCCCGTGCAGCGAGGACAGCGCTGGCTCCACCAGCAAGCCCTTTCGCCCCCGATTTTTGTTCCATCTCGGTTTTGGCTAAATTGAGCGCTCGCTCGGCCTCACGGAGCTTGATTTCGATTCGGCTTCGGTCCTCTGAGAGTTGGGACTCCGCTCGTTGTGCATCGGTTAATTGTTGAGCAAGTGCGACGCGGTCGTACTCAGGGGCATCCTCGGAAAGTTCCTGCAGACGAATGCCAATTTCCCCAAGGGCAAGACGGAGTTCTTCACTTTCATCTTGAGCAGTGGCCAATTGTTCTCCAATCAACTCTGCTTCGACGGCCAATTTGTCCACCTCGCTCTGGGCTTCCCCTCGTTGTTGCTCCTGGCCTTCAACAAGATCCTCAGCTGCCCCTAAAGCCTCGCTGAGGTGTTGATTCTGCTCTCCAGCTGTGGCCAGTGCCTGACGGACCTTGCTTTCTTCATCTTGCGCCTGTTTCAATTGCTCCAGTGCTTCTGCAAGAGCAGAATTGGCTGATTCTAGATTTGAAACAAAGTCGGAAAGTTCCTCCGAGGCTTCTTCCAGTTGTCCCTGAACGAGGGTGGTTTCTTCAGCTTCCTCCTCGTCTTCTTTGGCCGCTTCAACCAAGCGGTCATTGTTGAGTTCGATGGCCACCTGAAGCGCTTGAATTGCTTGCCCGAGCTCCGAGGTTTCACCGCCGGTGAGTTGGTTGATTTCTTTTTGAATTTCTGCGATTTGATCGTCCAATTGGATGAGCTTCTTCTCGGTATCTTTGTGCTCATCAAGGAGGTTTTGACTCTGAATGAGGTATTTTTCACGTTCCTCAATGTGGAAGGTCAACTCGTTTTTCAGGGTCGCATAGCGAGACTGAAGAAGCATGGCGTTGGTGACCTGAATCGCATCGCTCACTTCCTTTGCCTTTTGAGCGACATGACGCTCCTTGGCCAAGGTTGAGAGGCGTTCAAGTTGCTCTTTTTCGAGCAATCCAATGCGATCGAGATAATTCTCCACCATCTCCTTCTGCTTGTTCGCTTTGCGGATTTCGTCATCGTAGGAAGTGACTCCTGCGACATTATCGAGCACTTTTCGGCGTTCATTCGCCGTCATCTTCGCCAGGCTCGTGACGTCGCCTTGAAGCACGATGTTGTAGCCATCCGGGCGAGCATTTGCAGCCCCTAGCAACCGATGAAACACCTTCTGAGTGCTGTCTTCGCCGTTGAGTTTGTAGGAGGTTACTGGATTGTTTGAAGCGGTAAGTCGGATGCTGCGAGACATACGAATTTCTTCCTTGTCCAATGGAAGGCGACGGCGGCCATTGCTCATCACAGGGTTGGCGAAAATTAGGGTCACAGAGCACTCACGAGCCGGCTTGGAGTTCTTCCCTCCATTGAAGATGAGGTCCGTTGAATTCTGAGCCCGAATAACTCGGTTAGATTTGGGTCCGAGGACAAATTGGATGGCGTCGCCGCAATTTGATTTACCGGAGCCGTTTGGCCCTGTAATGGCGGTAAAACCTCGGTCAAGGGGGACCGTAACTTCACCCTTGAACGATTTGAAATTTAGCACTTCAAGTGATTTTAGGTACATTCCTTTCCCTCGTGCGATGGAACTTTGTTCTCATCACTTTCACTGCACCCGTTCTTTACAGGATTTAAACAATCCGAAGAAATGAGGCTCAGTCCCCCGGTTTTTAGGGGCCCCAATTCACCGCCGAAGAGGGTTAGAAAACGCCTTGATTGTTGCATTTCTTACAGCCGGACCCGGTGCAGTAAGGGCAGGTGGCCATGACGAGTAACTTGCTCCGACGTCGACTCATCGCAAGCCCTTTGTCAGCGCGTAAAAATCGAGAGCGTTCGGTTCGATCGAGGGTTTTGCTGTCATGCTTTTCCGAATTGAAGAAAGACGAACGGAACGCACCTGCTTTTTCTCGTCTCCGATCCAGTTTATCACGGGTTTGAGACACCGCCTCTGCCTCCCAATATTTCGGTCCCCGCATCATGATGACGCCGAAAACAGCGAACAGAATTTGGACGACCCAAGGTTGGATGGGAAATGGAAACAACGTAGCAAGCCCCTCTGAACTGGCCGATGATGGCAGCAAAGAAAACCGGTCAAGGACAGCAAGGGAACACAGCGTAGCGCCCATGACAAAGCCAATTTTGCGCAGACGTCGCGCCCATCCCTTGTTTTGTGGCAATTCAAAGCCATACACAAACAGAAACAACCCCTCCATGAGCATGAGAACATCAGCACCTGACCATTGCCCAACTTCTCCCAAGCAGTACGACGTTCCACTCGAGCGAAGTTCCTCCTCAACGACGTCAAAGGAACAACTCGGCTCAAACATCAGAAAGGCGTCCAGTTTGTAGCCCTCTGCACCATCGATGACCCGGGGTGCAACGCTGCCAAATTGGACATTCACGATGACAAAGAGCATCATCAAGGCACCAAAGATGGTGAGGATTTTTCTCATCGACAAACCAAACAAAAGAGGGGCCTCAAAACACCCACGCGTGTTCAATTCATATGGATTGCGAGCCTAAGGCGTGTGCAGTCCCGCCATCACCGTCAAGAAGGGGGAGGGAGAGGGAGAGGCAAGGGAGGCATGAACCATGGCCCATATCGCCATTATTGGTAGCGGCATAGCCGGCTTGTTCGCAGCGAGTAAACTCGCTGACGCCGGACACAACGTGACCGTGGTGACGAAAAAACGACCCAAGGACTCCTCCACAAACTGGGCACAAGGCGGCATCGCTGCTATTCTCGATAAAACGAACCTCGAGGGCATGGAATCCCATGTTCAGGACACCTTGCGTTCGGGAGATGGAACGTGCGATGAAGCGGTTGTTCGCTCGATCATCCAAGAAGCGGGCGAGCGCATACGGGATTTGATCCGCATCGGGGTTGAATTCGAAAAAGAAGGCGATGGAACCTATTCGTTCATCCGGGAAGGAGGGCACACAACGAAGCGAATTCTCCACGCCAAAGATGCCACTGGAAAAGAGATTGAGCGAGCCTTGACATCCTATGCAAAACATCACCACGGGATTGCCCTCAAACCGAACACCCTTGCCATTGACTTGATTCAACGACACCATGGTCACCCGGAGAAGGGCGTAGCAGGTGTTTGGTGTCTCGATCAGGACACCAAGGAAGTGGTGACACTTGAAGCGGACGCTATCGTTCTCGCCACGGGCGGTGTGGGCCGGTTGTGGAAACAAACCACCAACCCAGACGTGGCCACCGGCGATGGTTTAGCAATGGCCTATAGAACAGGCGCTTGCGTTGATGATATGGCGTACATTCAATTTCATCCGACCGCTCTAGCATCAACCTCGGCGCGCCCCTTCCTGATTTCTGAAGCGGTTCGCGGCGTTGGTGCAGTTCTTTTGGATGAGCGCGGCCTCAATGCTTGGCAAAACGCTTGTGATTCTTCCGAAAAGCATGGCGATCCAATGCCGTCTCCCGAGCCCTACTCCTTCACGCTCGACTACACCCCTGAAGGCTCAATGGCGACACGAGACATCGTCGCTCGAGCCATTGACCAGCAAATGAAAACCCTTGGAACCACCCATGTCCACCTGATTACCGCTCACCTTGACCTTCCGTGGCAAGAGAAGTTTCCCACCATCGCTCGCCGGCTGGAGGAGGAAGGTTTGGTTCTTGGGAAAGACCCAATCCCCGTGGTTCCTGCAGCTCATTACATGGTGGGAGGCGTGCGCGTTGACGAGATTGGCCGGGCGCATCTCCGCGACGTTGATGCGACCATGCCTCATCTCTATGCTATCGGTGAAGTAGCGTGCACGGGGATGCATGGAGCCAACCGACTTGCGTCCAACAGTTTGCTTGAAGCCGTGGTGTATGCCGAGCGTGTGGCCAAACATTTGATTGAAAACCCGCCGGAGACGTACGACGGCAATCACCCGAAATGGCGTGCTGACGGGCTTGAGGAACTCAAAGAGCACGCACCCATCATCCACGATCGTACAAGCCTGGTTGCAACCATGTCAGAGGAGGTTGGAATTGTGCGCTCAAACCAGCGTCTCAAGCGAGCCAAACGCCGGCTCGATCTTCTCCATGAAGAGATTGACATGATGTGGGAGAACGCCAGACCAACCCGTGAAATTGTGGAACTCCGCAACCTGTGCTTAATCGGCCAATTGGTCGTAGATGATGCTCTTTCTCGCCCCGAAAACAGAGGGTTGCACTACAACGTGGACCTGATCAAGGATGGCATGCGCTAACCAACGCAGCCAATGTCTGGTTGATTGGAACCGCGATTCCATGTTCTTCTGCAAGGATGACAAGCGCCTTGTTCAACGCCTCAATTTCAGTGATTCGACCTGCTTTGATGTCCTGAAGCATGCTGCATGTGTTGTCCTTTGTCAACTCCAACACCTCTCGGAGATGAGCTTCAAATTCTTCCTCACTCGGGAGAAGAACCCGTTCCATGCTGGCTACTTGGGCTGCCTCTCTGTAAACCATCATGCAGGCATTGAAGAGAGGAGGTTCAAGCAATTCTCCGTTTTTCAAACCTCCGAGGGCTGCGAGAGGGTTGATGGCGAGGTTCAACAAGACCTTCTGCCAAATCAGCATCGAGGCGTCCTCATGAACCCAAGGGTCCAATCCAGCATCGCGCAATGCATCAACCACGCCCAACAATTTCAACGGCGATGGCCCACCGGGTGGTAGCGCAAGACCAATCCCTCCAAAACCCGCCCAAACGGTTGATTCACCCTCGGTGTAAGCACCATGCGTCGTAATTGAAGCCAACACGCGCTCGGGCCCATTCACTCGACGGAGCGTTGTGACATGCCCTAGCCCATTGGACAACGCCATCACGACGCCGTCCGGTTTCAGAAAGTCGGTGGCGGTTTGGGCAAGATGTTCCACAGCGTGAGATTTACAAGCAAGAATAACCATGTCTGAACCATGGAAAAGGCCTTCCTCGACAGGCAATTCCTCACACGAAAACAAGAACCTGCCAGAATCTATTTCGATGGATTGGTGCCCTTGGATGGTGAGCCCTTGAAGCATCTGAAGCGCACCTCGTTCGCCCCGTACATGGAGGTGCACCTCAGCGTCCGTTCCGGCCAAGGATGCCGCCACCACTGAACCGATGGCCCCCACACCAAGAACAGAAATTCGTATGCCAACCCCTCACTGATAACTGGAAAGATGGAGCACCACCGCTCCTGCTTCGTAGGTGATCCACATCGTGGCCAACGGGGCGTTGGGCGGTATCAATTCGAACACTGTATCGCCTGGAGCAAGTTCGTTTCCGTCCCAATTGTGTCCCCAATCCTCTCCAAAACTACCGCCACGGTCCAATCGGAACGGGACGCTGATTTGGTTTGGATTGTGGATGGTGAACGAGGTCATTCCAGCGTTGAGGACCGTCCCATTCGCAGCGATGGCCCAGGGAGACGTCCAGAATCGAGACGTGGTGTTCATCCACGAAACCATCAATTCTGGACCATCGACCACCGTGAATGAAAGCGTAGGATAGGGATCAAACGAAGCCGTGTTGCACAACGAAACGTTGGCGCCTTCGGACATCATCAATGTGAGGTTTTGATCGGATTCAATGTTTGGAATATCGCCTGCAGATTTGACCTCTGTGTCCCAAATCCATGGACTTCCGTCCGTTGGTCGGGCCGGTGTGCTGATGCTCGAGTTGATTTGGCAATGGTCAACGTTCATTGAAAGTACACCGCCGGTGTTGAGGAGGGCTTCCCATGAACGACCTGCAGCAGCATGGATTAACCACCCTTCCTCTGGCACATGGGCGACCAATGGTCTTCGTTCAGGAAGTTTAGGAAGAAACGTGTTGTTGTTGATGGTCAGCGACCCCAAGGACGATTCAAAGACCAACGGGTCCAATCCTTCAAGACAGAACGATGGTGGGACGTCGCTTGTGTTGTGTTCCAATCCCACACCACCCACAACGCTGACCAGTTGGGTCTGAAGACCCACAACGTTTGAGGATTCAACACTCATGTTGAGGTACGTCGAATTGAGCAGTGATCCATTCAAATCAATGCAACGATGTACGTAGGCCCCTGCTGGAACATCGTACCAATGTGATGCAGGAACGACCTCGAGTGCGGGTCGGACATGGACCTCCGCTACTTCGTATTCATCGTTCATCCACACGACATAGCTGAGGTTGGCAAGCGTTGGTTGCGATGGGCCATCCCAGGTGAGATTCATCCAGAAAAAGGCGGTTCGTTTTGGGAGAAGGTCTGAGCCACAACCCTGGCCGTCAAGGGTGTAGGTTGTCTCACCGTCGCAATTCCACGACACCGTCCACCCCTGACCTGGGTGTTCGAAGTATGCCCCAATCGCAAAGGGTTTTGACAAAGCAGAGGGATTTGTGATGCGGATCTCCGTTGAGGAGAGCCACGTACCGTCTTCTTGCAGAGTAGCCGCTTCGGGTGAATTGAGTTCATGGGTCATTGGGTCATCCCACGTCGTTTCGTGAAGAACAGGTTGTGCGGCTGGTAGAAGAAGAAGAAACACAAGAAGCAACAACAAACCCATGCGCCCGTGGTCTGCTTCGGTCAGTCCGTTCGTCTCGTCCAAAATGAAGGGAATTCGAAGGTCGTTTCCGAAGAAAAACAGGAGTGGAAGAAGCAGAGCGAAGACGAGAAACCACAATGAAAATTGGTCAAACACACCAAAGACATAGGCGCAGAAAAGGGTCGCTACGAGAATGAGGCTCTGAGTGCTGGAACTTCTTGCCTCGAGCAGACCCATGCGTGCGATAAGCAAGCGGCCTCCCGGAAAGGTAGGAATGGGAAGCAACGAAATCCATGCGAAAAGCATCAGCATACCGCCAGCGTGCACCCAAGGATGAGCCCACAAGAGGCGAATAGCGGCATCGTTTCCGATGAGAGGCTCTGCAAAAAGGGAGATGAAAAGTGGAGGAACCGAAACCATCGGCATGGCGCTGGATGCAAGGTATTCGGGCGTCATGCTGAGGCCGAGCATCATCAACATCACTCCTGCCAAGCCGAGAATGAGCGGAACGGACAACGCAGTGTAGCCGATCGAAGCCCGGTTGGGCCAAGGTCGTGCATCCATGCGCGGCATGGTCGGTATCAAGAGCAAGCCAAAGGGCCAGAAGAGCCACGATGATGGAAACAAGCCAAGAGCGTAAAGAGCGATGGTAAAATCTGGAACCGGCATGAGATGACCGCTCCGCACACCGTATCGAGCTGCCACGTTCCGCTGAATTT
Source organism: Euryarchaeota archaeon UBA561 (assembly GCA_002502295.1). Taxonomy (GTDB): domain Archaea; phylum Thermoplasmatota; class Poseidoniia; order Poseidoniales; family Poseidoniaceae; genus Poseidonia. The sequence continues at coordinate 35,229 of DANX01000095.1, forward strand.
GACTCGCAACCAAAAGCACGACCAACACCGGCAATGCGTAGCCAAGGAGGGCATCAACCAAAGATGAGGAGTGAAGCCAACCATCGGTGGGGCGCGCATTCGACATCCAATGGTCGCCAGCGAGTGTTAGCGTGAGCAAGGAGAGCCCCCAAAACAACAGAACGGTTTTGGATTGAGGAAACTGACGCTCGGGCGTCGGAAAAATCGTGATGACCCATTCGTCATCCCGTGTGAGTTTACCCATCCAACCCAACTTTTCGAGATGAGCATTGAGTTGAATCAAATCATCATGAATGGATTCATCGGATGAAGCCACTTGCCAAGCGGGCCAACGCCCCCCGTTTTTCCCCAGCACATTGACGTATTCACTCAGGGTTGAGGCCAGCAGGTCATGCTGAGACCATGCCTTCTTGTGATGGGGCAACCCGGATTCAATCTCAACCACTGAATCGTCCAAGACTTCGCCCCCTTATCTCACCGTGCGGCCCATCCTCCATGAATCCCTCGTTGGGACCATGTAAGGAATCATTTGTTCTTGAATCGCTTGAGACGGAAGGTTTCTTCGCGTTCCATCTCTTCGAGACGCAGCTGAATGAAGACCTTGGCTTCTTCCAATTCGGGAATCACTTTGAACTCAAGCGCGTTGACACGGCGCTTGGTGGCTTCAATTTCTGCAAGCAGGCGCTTGAGCGTGGCTTCCATCTCCGAGGCCTTCACGATTTTCTCAATGAGTTCGCTGAACGAATCGCTCGCCTCATCAATGTAGGGGGATGAACCAATGAAACCGATGCCCCGCTCAGCAAACGTGGATTTCAGATTACTTCCGCTCACGCTCGGCACGACCACACCCATGATGTTGCGACGTTCAACCTCAACCTCGGGGTGAGCGGAGTTGGCGATGGCAGCAGCACGAACCGCTAAACCACCTTCAATGGCGTTGGCCAGGTCAATTCGTGTCTTGGCAAGGCGGTAGGCCGCCGTGAGGTCGCGCTTAGCTTCGATCATCTCGGCCAGCAAGGTTCGGAATTCGTGAAACAGTCCGTCCCGCTTCATCTTGAGCAACTTGTACCCGTTCTTGGTCTGCTTGATGCGACCTTTGAGCTTGATGAGTTCGCTACGGGTTGGTTTGATATCCAATGCCACGCTTTCTCACCTCCTTGTTGACGTTCATGTCGGGCCTCAAGCCTTGTTTTCAGGGTGGTACTTCTTGATGAGGTCTTCATCAAGACGGACGAGGTACTTCGTGTCGATGCTGGCCATGAGTTCCCAGCACAGATTGAGGGTCTCGTCGATGGTTCGGTCTTCATCACGGGACTGGCGAAGGAACTTGTTTTCAAACACACCGGAGAAGTCCAGCAGCTGCTTGTCACGTTCATTGAGGGCATCCTCACCAACAATGGCGACCAGTCCGCGGAGTTCACGGCCCTGGGCATAGGCAGCGTACATCTGGTCGCTTACCTTCTTGTGGTCGTCGCGAGTCGTTTTCTCACCAATACAAGAACCCATCAGACGTGATAGCGATGGCAACACGTTGATCGGCGGGTAGATCCCCTGTTGGTGCAATTCACGGCTGATCACGATTTGACCTTCGGTGATGTAGCCAGACAAGTCAGGAATGGGGTGCGTAATATCATCACCGGGCATGGTAAGAATTGGGAATTGGGTGATGGAACCCTTCTTGCCTTTCACGATACCTGCACGCTCGTAAAGCATGGCCAGATCCGTGTACATGTATCCGGGATAACCACGTCGTCCAGGAACCTCTTCACGAGCAGCACCGATTTGACGAAGTGCGTCGCAGTAATTGGTCATGTCCGTGTAGATAACCAGCACGTGGTAGTCCTTCTCAAACGCCAAGTATTCGGCCGCAGTCAAGGCCAGACGTGGCGTAATGATTCGCTCGACAGCGGGGTCGTCAGCGAGGTTGACGAACAAAACAGCGTTCTCCAATGCACCGGTGCGCTCCAAGTCAGACCGGAAGAAATTGTATTCTTCCGCGGTGATACCCATGGCACAGAACACCACAATGAACTCCTCATCAGAGTCCTTGAGTTTGGCCTGTCGAGCGATTTGCAGCGCGATATCGTTGTGAGGAAGACCCGATGCAGAAAAGATCGGTAGCTTTTGTCCACGAACGAGCGTCGTACAACAGTCAATCGCCGAGATACCCGTCTGGATAAAGTCGTGAGGCGACTGTCGGCTGTAAGGGTTGATGGCCGCACCAATGATGTCGGCCTTTTCTTCGGCAACGATCTCGGGGCCGCCGTCACGAGGGCGCCCTGCACCGTCAAGAATGCGTCCGACAAGATCGGTGCTCACGGGGAGTTTGAACACATCACCCATGAATGTGACACCGGTGTCGCGGTTGATCTTGGCCGTGCCTTCAAACACTTGAACGATGACGAGATCATCAGAGGTGTCGAGCACCTGACCGTTCTTGATGTCGCCGTTGGAGAGACGCAGGGTGACGATTTCACCGAACGCAACAGGCTCGGTTTTGTTCAAAAAGACCAATGGGCCCTTGACGTCGGTAATGGTTCGGTATTCTTTTCCAGTCATTTCATCCTCTCCTCAGTTAGCCTCCACGGCGTTAGCGATTTGTTCGTTCATCTCCTTGACCATGGCTTCAATGCGGTCAATGTAGCCCTCTTCGAACCGACCTCGCATCAGGTTTGAGCGGGCGGGAACGTTGACGACATCGTTGAGCAGCGCACCGTCGGCCATGGCGGTCTTGGCAGCTTCTTGGAAGGACAGGATGGCCTTGGCCATCTCATATTGCAACTTAATGTCGCAGTAAGCATCAACGGGGTCAAACCCGTTCTGCTGGAGGAAGAACTCACGAATCATACGGGCGACTTCAAGCGTCAACTGCTGGTCCACCGGCAAAGCGTCGGAACCGACCAACTGAACGATTTCCTGCAATTCGGCCTCAATCTGAAGAAGACCACTGATTTGCGTTCGAATCTCTGGGAAGTCCTGTGCGATGTTGTCGCGGAACCACTGGTCAAGGCTCTGCGGGTAGAGCGAGTACGAATTAAGCCAGTTGATAGCGGGGAAGTGGCGTTGTCGAGCCAGACCTGCGTCGAGACCCCAGAACACCTTCACGATACGGAGGGTACCTTGGGACACCGGCTCAGAGATGTCACCACCGGGTGGCGACACAGCACCGATGACAGTGACCGAGCCGTCGTCGCCGTTGAGGGTCTCAACACGACCGGCTCGCTCGTAGAACTCAGCGATACGGGACGAGAGGTAGGCGGGGTAGCCTTCCTCACCGGGCATTTCTTCCAACCGGGACGAAATTTCACGCATTGCTTCAGCCCATCGGGAGGTCGAATCAGCCATAAGCGCCACGTCGTACCCCATGTCTCGGAAGTACTCGGCGATGGTGATGCCGGTATACACGGATGCTTCACGTGCAGCCACTGGCATGTTGGAGGTGTTGGCGATCATGACCGTACGGTTCATGAGCGGCTTGCCGGTGTTGGGGTCAATCAAGTGAGGGAACTCGTCCAACACCTCGGTCATCTCGTTGCCACGCTCACCGCAGCCAATGTAAACGACAAGCTGAGCGTCAGAGTACTTGGCCAAGGATTGCTGTGTGACCGTCTTTCCGGACCCGAATGGTCCGGGAATGCCGGCTGCACCGCCCTTTGCGAGCGGGAACAGGAAGTCGAGAATGCGCATACCGGTAACAAGCGGTGTATCTGGAGCGTATTTCTGCGTGAAGGGGCGAGGGGTTCGCACCGGCCACTTCTGCATCATCTGCAGTTCGCTGCCGTCCTCGAGGACACAGACGGTTTGGGTCACGTTGAAGTCACCGGATTCGATGGACTTCACTTTGCCGCCCTTACCGGGTGGGACCATGATCTTGTGAACGATGGTCTCGGTTTCTTGGACATGGCCGATGACTTGACCGCTTTCCACTTCATCGCCCTTGGCGACTTGTGGCTCAAAAGTCCAGGTCTTTTCCATGTCAAAGGCGTCGGCATCGACACCACGGGTGATGAACACACCCATGACTTCCTCAAGGGTGGCAAGGGGTCGCTGGATACCGTCGTAAATTTGGGTCAACAAACCAGGTCCAAGAGAAACAGAAAGTGTTTCTCCTGTGTTGATGACTGGTTCACCAGGTCGAATACCTGACGTATCTTCGTAGACTTGGATGACTGCTTTTTCACCGTGTAATTCGATGACTTCTCCCATCAATCCTTCATTGCCCACACGGACAACGTCATACATTCCTGCGCTCATTCCGGTTGCGGTAACCACAGGTCCCGAAATTCGGTAAATTACTCCTTCTTTGCTCATGTTGTTTTCCTCCATTTTGGAACGTCATTTCCATAGGTCGACTCCGAT
>DANX01000040.1 GCA_002502295.1 Euryarchaeota archaeon UBA561
GTTGGAGAAACCGAAGGTTTCAGCGATTGGAAGAACACCAACGACAGTCGTAACATCGCCTTCACTTGGCATGTCTTCGATAATTCCGCGTCGGTTGGTAACCTCACGAGTAACTTGTCCGAGCCAATCGTTTGGAACGGATACAAAGGCCTTCTGCATTGGTTCGAGCAAGACGGTCTTGGCTCGCATCATTGCACCCTTGATACCGTTTCGTACTGCAGGGATGGTTTGAGCAGGTCCACGGTGAATTGCGTCTTCGTGAAGTTTTGCGTCAGTGAGGCGAACGAACATTCCTTGAACTGGTTCATCAGCGATTGGTCCCTTCTTACAGACTTCATTAAACGCTTCAATAATTAATTCGCGAGTTTCGTGGAGTCCTTGGATACCTTTTGTGTCGTTGACCAAGACGTTGGTTCCGTTGATGGCGTAGATCTTACGCATCAGGTCCTTGTCCATTCCGAGTTCTCCGAATTTGTTTCCTGTCTCCTTTGCATCACTACTTCGAACAGGTCCATCGCCAAGGTCTCCGTTACGAAGAGCGTTGACAACATCATCTGAAAGGGCTTCAATTTCAAAGAAGAAACGGTTGTGTCGGTTTGGGGATTTACCTTCGAAGGCGTGTCCACGGTTTGAACCTTGAATACCTTCACGATAAACAACGATTGGTGGGCTAACGCTGACCTTGATGTTTTGTTCTTCTTCGATACGGTAAACTGTAATTTCCAAGTGGAGTTCACCCATTCCAGCCAACAGTGCTTCCCCCGTCTCTTGGTTTGTTGTGACCTGTAGGGATGCGTCGGCTTTCGCCAACGAACGAAGGGCGTCAATAAACTTCGGCAAATCCTTCATGCTCTTGGGTTCAACAGCGACCGTCACGACGGGGTCGGAGTAGTGGCGAATGGCTTCAAAGGGCGTGAAATCTTTGTCTCGTGAAAGGGTCACACCAGCAGCAGCTGAACGTATGCCCGTGACGGCCGCAATGTTTCCAGCGACCACCTTCGGCACTGTGATACGGTCTCCACCGACCATCATGGCGACTTGTTGGACACGCTCTGGCTTCGCAGAGCCGATGGCATACACGGATTCACCTTGGTTGATGGCACCGGAGTACACACGACCAACGGCGACCTCACCAGCGTGGGGGTCCATCCAAATTTTTGTTACCATCATGGCCAGTTCAGCTTCTGGGTCACAGTTGATCATGGCTTGACCAATCTCGGAATCCAATTCTCCCGTCCAAATGTTTGGAATGCGGTATTTCTGCGCGTCGATTGGGCCAGGCAATTTGCTGACAGCCATGTCGAGCAACACTTCGTGCACCGGTGCTTTCTGAGCCAGAGTCTTCTGATCCTCGTTGTTACAGTACTCGAAAATTTCCTTGAACGAAATACCGGATTTGGCCATGTAAGGCACGGTAATGCCCCAGTTGTGATAAGCAGAGCCGAACGCCACAGTTCCATCCTGCACCGAGACTTGCCAGGCTTTGCCCATGCCTTCAGGAGCAAACTGCTTGATGAGTCTGTTCACTTTCTTGATGGTCTCGGTGAACCGAGCCATCATGTCTTCCGGCGTGACCTGCAATTCGTTGATGAGCCGGTCGACCTTGTTGATGAACAACACAGGCTTGACCTTCTCCTTCAGGGCTTGGCGAACCACCGTTTCGGTTTGTGGCATGGGGCCTTCAACCGCACATGCGAGAATGAAACATCCGTCAACGGCACGCATGGCACGGGTGACGTCGCCACCAAAGTCAACGTGTCCAGGTGTATCGATGAGGTTGATGAGGTAGTCCGTGCCTTCGACGGCGTGAACCATTGAGGCAGAAGCGGCATTGATGGTAATTCCACGGGCAGATTCTTGCTCGTCAAAGTCCAACACCCGGGCTGCACCAGCCAATTCATTGGACATCATTCCTGCGCCAGCGATGAGGTTATCAGAGAGCGTGGTCTTTCCGTGGTCAATGTGAGCAGCGATGCACAAGTTCCTGATTTGAGGAAGGATGTGCATGACTTCTGTGGCCTTCTTGATGTTGTCTTCTTTGCGTCCCATGGTTACCACCGTGTTCTCGTTACTTCCGCCACTGAAAAGGGGTTCTTAAGTGACTCGCAGGAGATGGGTGATTCAGTACAGGAGTTGGGCGTCAGAATCCGCAGCGAGCGCAATGACGCCAGGAGGACCACTCCATGCAATCTGGTCGTCCGGGACAACCAGAGCGCCGTCGCCTTCTGAATGGCCCAACACGGCCTTTACCGAACCAAATGAACAATGCAGGGTAGCCCCTTCAATGAGTGTGTCCATGAACGTGCGCACCATGCGACTATCGCCACCCATTCCTTGGTCCAGTGTTTCCAGGTATTTTTCTTCGAGCAGCCGTACTCCAGCCGCTGCAAAAAACACGTTTACCAAATGGCCGTCGGCGACGGCTTGTGCTGCACAAGCCAAACCGACGATGGTTTTCATTGAGTCATTCTTCGGGTCGGAGACAAACTTTACGAACAGACTTTTTGCCATACATCCGGCTCATTCATGAACCAAATGAATGTTCGTGTCCGTTGAACAAACCGAACTCAGCGGGTTGATCAGCGAGCAGATGCAGCAATGCGCTCCAACTCTTCCTTCTTGCCCACAGCGTAGGAAGTGACATCGCCAACACTGGCTTTGGTCAATTCATTCACGATGCAATTCTTCAGCGTCCGCTTCGATTTGTGAGTGCCTTGTTGAGCGCCCCTTGCCAGATTGGCCAAAGCGACGTCGAGGCGACGTGAAGGTGATGAATCAACGGCTTTTGGTTGAGATACAGCACCAAACTTGATTCGAGTGATTTCTTCCATTGGTGCAGCAGAGCAAATTGCGTCAACGAACACTTGAAGTGGATTGTTTCCGGAGCGTTCTGCAATTTGGTCGAGAGCGCCTTCAAACGCTTTCATGGCTCCCATCTTCTTTCCGGTGTAAGCACCGGTTCGCATGAGCTTGTTGATGTAGCGCTCAACCACTGAAAGTTTTGACTTACCAAACCATGCATTAGCGTGTCGGCCACCGGTGTGGGGGACACCCACGGTGGTCAAGTTGACGTACGGAGCGAGTCCAGGGTCGCGGCAGGTAACCTCGGAGGCATCCCACTTTCCGAACACGTTTGTACCAATTCCTGCGATTGGTTTGACTTCAACAACTTCCGTTTCTTCATCGCTCATCATCAACACCTCAGCGGACTGGCTTTTCTTTTCGGCCACGGACCATCTCATCAAGGGAGACACCGTTGACTTGGATGACCTTGTAGCGGACACCAGGAATATCACCGTACGAACGACCCATGCGGCCGCCGATACCTTCAACCATCACTTCGTCGTGTTCGTCGATGAAGTTAATGGCTCCATCCCCGGGTGCAAAAGCGGTCAATTTGTTACCGTTTTTGATGAGGGATATTTTGACAGCTTTTCGGATACCGGAGTTCGGTTGCTTGGCTTCGATACCAACTTTTTCGATAACGATACCCTTGGCCTGCGTGGATCCAGCAAGCGGGTCGTGCTTGGCGCGAGACTTGAGCATCCGCTTCTTGTATCGGCGGTCTGACCAACGGAATTTTTGTCGGTCTTTGGCCATCTTTGCGCCGGCGAAGAGTCCTCTACCCATCATAGTCACCTCATTGAGCATTTTGCCGACTTACCGCCCCTATTTAATCAAATCCCTTTAGGCAGGCCGTTCATGGTCGGCGTCATTTGATTTAGAAGCCGCTCTTGACCTTCGCTTTCAACCATGAACAACATTGAAACAACGCCTCCAACTCGGAAGGGTATGGCCTTCCGTGACCATCTGGGTGCCGCCGCTGTGGAAACGTCCAAAGTGAGCCTCGTCCACGGGATGCTTCACCACTCTCAGTCGTCCGGCCACGCCATGACGGTTTACACCAACATTGAGGAGTGCCCAGGCCATCGTGCGGCCGTCAACATGCTTACCCGTGACCGGCTTTGTGCAGCCATCGGAATTGAACCGGAAGAATACATCGACACGCTAGGTTGGGCCATGGACAACCCCAGCGAACCTGTTGTGGTGGACCAAAACGACGCTCCATGCTTTGAACATACCGTTGAGAGCGTCGACCTCCGCACCATTCCAATCCCACACCACTGGCCTCAAGACCGTGGGCGCTATTCTTCAGCGAGCATCATTATTGCCCAAGACAACGGCATCCGCAATGTTTCTTTTCATCGCCAATTCCTCCGGGATGAAAATCATCTTGTTGTTCGCTTGGTCCCACGCCATCTCCGCACCATGGTAACAAATGCACGGGGGGAAGGCCGGGAAGTTTCCGTTGCGGTGGTCAATGCGCCCGACCCAGTGGTTCTCCTCGCAGCCGCAATGTCGTTTAACGAAAACATCGACGAGTTGACCATCGCTGCAGCCTTGCATGAGAAATTGTACGGACGACCATTGGGGTTGGTTGAGATGCCGAACGGTGTTCATGTCCCGGCAGATGCTGAATACGTTTGGTGGGGGCGGATTACCCTCGAAGACGACGATGAAGGTCCGTACGTTGACATCACGGGCACCGTTGACGATGTGCGCAAAGAGCCCGTGATTGAGATCGACGGGTTAACGCACCGCAACGAGCCAATTTTCCACGCACTGATCCCGGGTGAAGCCGAGCACAAGACCCTGATGGGTTTGCCACGAGCTCCAACCATCAAAGCCGCCGTAAACGAAGTTGTCGAATGCGTTGACGTGCACATGACAGAGGGCGGATGTGGCTGGTTAGCGGCGGTTTTGAAGATTCGTAAAAAGGAACACGACGATGGCATGAAAGCAATCGAGGCAGCTTTTGCCGGCCATAAAAGCATGAAAATTGTGACCGTTGTTGACGAGGACATTGACATCACCGATCCCGTCCGAGTTGAGTGGGCGATGATGACCCGTTGGCAACCAGACAAAGACACACTTATTTTGAAAGACCAGCGCGGGAGTTCGCTCGATCCCTCGCGGTACGACGACGGGCGAACCTCAAAAATTGGTTATGACGCAACCATCGATTTTGGCGTGGATCGGTCCGGTTTCATGTCAGTGCAGTAAGGAGGATGCCATTCCATGAGCCAAGATCTCCTGCAACATCCTCGCAGGAATTTAGGCAATCGATATCGCTCGACGGCGCAAAAGTTTGCGAAATTAGCTCAAAATGACCCGGAAAGGGCCAAGGAAAACATGGATTGGGCTGAACAGAACGCTCGACAAGCGATTCTTCACGATTTTACTGACGAACGAAATTGGCGTCTCCTCGCCGAACTAAAATCGATGAACGAGGATGAACATGGCCTCCACGCTGTCTTGGAAGACATCTTCATCGTCCTTGGGAGGGATCCAGAAAACTTGGACCAACTCGTAGGCATTGACTATCTCAAGGTCGGGCGTGAACTGCTTGAGGCAGCCTTCGCTCGGGACGCACTTGACCCGGATGCATGGTGGGAACGCGTCGGTAGCGATGCCAAGCAACTTGAAGAATTCGTGAACAGATGCCGCCGCCTAGATTTCAGAGACCAACGGGCGAACATCGTCTATGGCCGACGTTTGGAACGCATCAGGGCTGCGGGGCATGAACATACGTTCATTGAATTGGCTCGACATCTCCTCGCCCACCGACCCATCAACCATGAGCTGTGGCTTGAGATGGGACGGCTGCATGAACGTCGAGAGGAAATGGACGATGCATGGTCGTGCTACGACCAGGTTCAGCAGTTGCGGCCACACCTCAACGAACGGGATCGGTTCCTCGAGCGATTGAAGGGTGGAATGGATGGGAAAGAAAAGCAACCTTGGTCGGGTCCAACCATTCAGCATAGGGAATCATTTTTGGAAGGAATGCGCTCACTAACAGAACGAATTTCAACACCAAAAGAAGCAGTGGACACCGCACTTAATGAAATTGAAACGCCGTCTGAACACCCAGACAAAGCAAAATTAGACCACCTCATCGCTCACGGTGACTATCAATCTGCTTTCTTCCTCGCCCGTCGACTGTTGGCATCGGGCGAAACGTGGGCAGAACCGTGGCTGAAGAAGATTCAATCCCAAATGAAGTGAAAACATGTCGTTCCGCCAACCGAGATTTGTTCTTGCTTGGGTGACCCGGGAAGGTGAACCTACCACCCCAATGGGAGAAGGGGGCTCCGTGCTTTTTGTTGAACACCCCGAGCGGGGATGGGAAATTCCGGGTGGCCACGTTGAGCAGGGGGAGCTCCCTGAAACAGCCCTTCTCCGAGAATTAAAAGAAGAAACGGGCCTTGAAGGCGTCATTCTTTCGTGGAACACCGAGTACTACCCAGAAGGATGGGTGGCTCATGTTGTGGTCCCAGCCCGCACTGATGTTCGGTGGAAGGTGAGCGACGAAAATGTCGTAGCCGTGCAATGGTGGGCCGAAGTACCCCCTGTTCGCACATGGACAGAAGAAGAATTTGAAGAGTTGGCCAACCATTTCAGCAGTCGCTAAAGGAGCGTCAATTCTGAGAGTCGTTGGCTCCATGTTTCGGTCAGTTCCGGTGTTGGTGCGCAAGCTTGGGCTACTGCCGCTAACATAGGATCGTTTACTTCGCTGGGCTGATTCATCAACGACTCGAAAGCCTCCATTTGCCCGAGGCGATGTGCAAGCGTCAGCATCGCCCGAAGTGCAGGTCGCTCAGGGCCACTCCAACCGGGTTCAAGATGACCGATGCACCAGTCAAAGACGCCTTGCACGTCGCTTGGGTGAACGGACAAAACCGGGGGCTCATCGGCGAGGTCCAACGGACGTGCTTCTTCAACTTGGACATGCATTGGTTTGGCTTGTGAAGATTGATGATCGATGACCAAATCCAAAAACATTGAACCTGCTTCAATGGCCATTTGAATTTGGGAAGCCATGATGGCGTGTTTATGCGCATTCCAAGCGTGTCTGCCGGCATCAAAATGGTGACCCAAAGATTGGCGTATGCGACTAGCACCAAGACGAGAAATAGCAATGGTTTCATCGGCATGACCACCTTTGCGTGAGATGTCACCGTAGACCTGTAGGGCCATCAGTGCTTCGCCTTGTGCCATGTGGTAGGCGGCTTTGTTAAGAAGGGAAAGATCGTGGTCCCGACTTGCTTTTGCCACTGATTTCAACCGTGTCTCGGCCCATGTCAAATCCTCTTCAGCCCCTTCCGAATTACCAGCCTCAAAACGCACGAGGCCACGCTCCATTCGCAATCGACCTTCGAGCGCTAAGTCCCTTGTTTCAGGAGTTCGTACAATCGACAATGCCACTTCAATCGCCTCGCCAAGGTGAGTATCCCCAAGCCACCTTCGACGGACAAGAGCCAGAACGGCTCGTTCACCCTCCGAAAGATGAATGCTCATGGTTTCAAGAAGTTCTGGGGCATCCATGAACAAGGCTGCTTCAGCAAGGGAAAGCCATGATGGCCAATCCAACTCTTCTTTCCATTGTTGCAGGACTTCAGCACTGACCGGGCCGTCGGTTCGCCATCGCGAGACAAACACGCCTGGACCTTTTGCCGGTTCCATGTTGGTCATTGGCCCACCTGCCTCCGACTTGTACGAGCCACTGCGTCAATAAAGGCCGTTTCGGCGGCCACAGGAT
>DANX01000023.1 GCA_002502295.1 Euryarchaeota archaeon UBA561
CCTCTCCGGGTAGTTGGTGGCCAGATGGGGTTTAGCCGACTTGGCGGAGATTGAACAGGACTATGAAAGCGCAATGCTTGTGTTGTCCGACAGTCTTCATGAGTTTATTGCCCAAAACGCCACGGCACCTACGCCACTCCGTCAACGCCTCAAGGATTTAACAGAGTTGCAAAATCAACCGAGAGGCGAGCAAGCCAAAGACTAGTCCGCCACACCCATTATGAGCCATGGCTCTGTGGAACGAAGCGGTGCGTGGACATGGAGCATGACATCTTCTTCTCCATCTCGCAAACACCTGACGCCGACGGGCATCTCCCCGACGAAGCCACCATGCTCCGAAATTACTTCCAGCAACTGACCTGCGCTGACGCCCTTGGTTTTGGCATCGGCTGGATTGCTCAGGCTCACCTCTCCACGGAAACACAGAAGTCAAACCACAAGCCTGTCGTCCCGCACTGGAAAGGAGAGGTGGGCCTCTGTACCGATTTCCCTCAACTGGCCCTCGAATCGTTTCGCCGCACCAAACACATCGAAATCGGAAGCGCTGTGGTCTCCATTCTGGCCTCTGGAGGACCCATAGCACAAGCAGAACGCATGGCCAATCTTCTCAGCCTTCATGGATTGGAGGAAGACGAGCAGCGTTGCCTCCACATCGGATTCTCCGCAGGGCGGTTTGAGTTCATGGCCCGCCCTTACGGCGTCGTCCCTCGAAATTCCATCGAAGAAGCAGCATGGCCATCGCTTCGTGGACAAATTTTCATGGAAGCCGCTGAAATTTTCCTCAGGCTCTTGCGAGGCGACATCATTAATTCAACCATGATTCGCCAGACGGTCTTAACTCGCTCCAGCTTCAGAAGCGATGAAGATTGGGAAAAGGTGCAGGACGCCGCTGTGGAGTTTGAGGCTCTTGATTCACGACCAGAATCCATCCGTGTCCCTTCCCGCTATGTCTTTGAAGACCTCAAAATCGTGCCCACCGAATTTCGCAGAGAATTGCTGAAATTGGTTGCGGGCACCCATGACCCCCGAGCGCAAACCTTCGTCAACACCATCCTTCCCGTGAAGGTGTTCAATCTGTCCATTACCTCCCCGGAGGTCATTGATGCAACCCACCAGCGCATGAGCGAAGTTTACCATCAAGACGGAGGTGCCTGGAAACGACGGGACATGGCAAGAACCAGTTTTGTTTTTCTTAACGCTGAGAAAGACCTGACGCCCCAGCAGCAATCTGAGGCTGCGCAAGACGAGGCGGACCGGGCGCTTGGAGCCTATTGGAGCGCGTTGGAGGGAACCATTGACCCTGAGAAAGTATCGCGAGCTGCCAACAACGCCCTCATCGGGAACGTTGAGGAAGTAGCCAAACAAATGGTGGAACGTTTCCATCCGGAAGACCGTATCATGGCCTGGTTTGATTTCTTTAACCATGACTCTGACAGGGTCTGTCGAAACATGACGGCCTACATGGAAGAGGTCGTTCCACTGGTTGAATCCATGTTGCAGGGGGCCTGAAATGGGCATCAAGCACAACACATTCTCTGCCGTGCAACCCGGCATGCCCGGTTCAGGCATGTATCCGGAATCCCCCCTTGGCGAGAAGATTGCGGGCATACCAACAGGACGAGAGGTGGACTGGGAGCCCCTCGTTGACTACCGTCGAAACGGCGTCTCGGAAACCACCATTCACGGCGCCGTTGCATGGGCTCACGGAAACGAAGTCATCCACTCGTTTGGCGGCAACGTTCTCTGCTACGGTCGTTCAATGATGAAACCCTTCATGCTGAAGGCCTTCACTGAAGAATTGGATGACTGCTCATGGGAGCAAAAAGCCATTTCAGTCGCCTCCCACAACGGCGACACCGAACACGTAGCGGCGGCACAATCCTTGCTCACGGAACCGGAATGGCCGCTGATGCTTACGCCACTCGATGTGCCACTTATTCAATTCGGACGACAAGTCCGAAGGCCCCGACGCTGGTTCCACACCTGCTCAGGCGAGCACGCTGCTATTTTACGGGGGTGTCGCAAAAAAGGATGGAACCGGGCAGGATACACCCTGCCGACCCACGAAGTATTCCGCGCATACCTCAACCAAATTCGGATGTACCTTGGCGAAGATTGGACCCCGCTTCGGATCGCCAAAGACGGATGTGGCCTACCAACGGTGTCAAACACCGTTTCTGAACTCGCCCAGATTTATGCAGGTCTGGTTCGAGACAAGGACAAGGACTGGATTTGGGAGGCCATGGTTCGCCATCCCGACCTCGTCGGCGGGTTCAACCGACTGGATTCAACCGTCCTCAAAGCGGGTGAAGGGCGCGTCATCGCCAAAGAAGGGGCAGACGGTTTGCTCGGCCTCGCCATTGAACACCCTGACTATCCCAAAGGCCTCGGCATCGTTGTCAAAATCGCTCACGGATGGAACTCACAAGCCACATGGTACGTCGCCCGGGCATTGTTGGGTGTTCTTGGCATTGATCTTCGCAACCCCTACCCACTTCATCGACAAAAAGCCTTCATCGTCCCAGGCATCGTACCGGACCACTATGTGGATGTTCTCGAAACCGTACCGACATGGGACGAATGGGACCCTGACCAGGACCGATGGAACTACGAGACCGAGGTGATGTGATGGACCCAGTCCTCAACTACATTGACGGTGAGTTTGTTGCCGCTCAATCCGGTGAGACCCTCGACACGATCAACCCAGCTACGGGAGAAGTCATCACCACGCTCCCTCGCTCTCGAAGTGAAGACGTGGGGACGGCGACGTCCGCTGCGATGAAGGCAGCACCTGCATGGTCAGCAACCCCCATCAGTGAACGGATTCGATGGCTTCACCGACTGGCCGATGCACTCATGGAAGAGCATGAAACCATCGCTCATCTGGAAAGCATGGACACGGGGAAGCCCATTTCATTGGCACGCCGTGTGGATGCTTCACGATCCGTTGCTAACTTCCGATTTTATGCGGAATTCGGTGAACAGCACTCGGATCCGACCTTTAGCGACCATGGAGCAGTGAACCATGTCCACCGGTCCCCTATCGGTTGCGTTGGCCTCATCACACCGTGGAACCTCCCCCTCTACCTACTCACTTGGAAGGTCGCTCCAGCCTTGCTGATGGGCAACACCATCGTGGCCAAACCATCCGAACTCACCCCCCTCACCGCACATCATTTGGCCGGCATTATGCAGCGCATTGGATTTCCAAACGGCGTCTTCAATCTCGTCCACGGATTGGGCCCGGAGGTAGGACAAGCGATTGTTGAGCACCCAAAGATTCGCGCTATCTCATTCACGGGAGGTACGGCGACGGGGAAGATTGTTGCAGCAACCGCCGCGCCGATGTTCAAGAAAATTTCATTGGAATTGGGTGGTAAAAATGCCACAGTCGTGCTTGATGATGCTCCGTTGGAGAAGATCATGGACGATGTAGTGCGTGCGTCCTTCACAAATTCAGGGCAGGTGTGTCTGTGCGGTTCCCGGATTCTGGTCCATTCATCCATCTACGAACCATTCAAGCAACAATTCATCAAAGCCGTAGAGGGGATTGTTGTCGGCGACCCCAGCAACGAATCAACAACCATGGGGTCTGTCATCTCGAAAGATCACCAGCAAAAGGTGGAATCCTACATCAGATTGGGCCGCGAAGAAGGGGGCAAAGTGCTGAGTGGAGGAACGGCCAGCGATTCACCCGTGGATGGCGTTCATCCCAACGGTGCCTTTCTGCGTCCGACCGTGTTTGAGGGTTTGAGCCACACATCACGCACCGCATGCGAAGAGATTTTTGGGCCCGTCGTTACTTTGCATCCCTTTGACGATGATGATGAGGCGGTCACCATGGCCAACGCCACAGAGTACGGCTTAGCAGGCTCAATCTGGACCGGTGATGCTCAGCGAGGGCATGCTTTCGGACAGCGACTCGACACCGGCATCGTTTGGGTAAATACGTGGTTGAACCGCGACCTGCGCACACCATTTGGAGGCGTCAAACAGTCAGGGGTTGGTCGTGAAGGCGGTGCATGGTCGCTCAATTTCTTTTCAGAATTAACCAACATATGCGTCCTAGAACCATGAGAACACATGTTCAAAAGCCTCCCCTCCGTCATAAACGCATGGACGAAGAGACGCTGCCACTCTTTGTTCTCCCCATGGTTCTCTTCCCGGGCGAATTGCAAGAGCTGCGCGTGTTTGAGCCGAGATATCGACAGATGCTGGACACATGCGTCCTCGATGAGCGTCCGTTTGGACTGGTCATGAACGACCCGTTTGAACCGACCAACGGCTGGGATGGACCTCGCCGACACGGTTGCGAAGCCATCATTCTCAACCATGAAACAAAAGGTGTCAACCACTTCATCACCATCACCGGTGGGCGGCGTTTTTTCATCAACGAAGTCATTGAACCTGCCCTTCCACCGTTCTCTGACCCCTCGATGACGAAATTGATTCAAGAAGGCATTGCCCCCGACATTGAAACCTTGCTCGAACACCTTCCAGAAGATGCGGAACACAGCCGACTGTACATCTCTGCAAAAGTCACCTACCTTGACGAAGCCGGGGAATTGAACGAGGAAGAGCAAGCGTTCCTCCGTACCGTCACCTCCAACGTCGTTCAACAGGCAGGCCGAGGAATGAACGTTGATACAGCGGTGTTGAACCAGTGGGTGACATCCATTTGCGAGGAGCAGATTGACGGTCGGAAGGAATCCATCTACAACATCGCTGCATTGTGCCTCAGTGATCTTGAAGCGAGGCAACAACTGCTGGCATGTTCGAGTGCTACTGAAGCGATACATGAACTGCGAACTCACGTCATGGCCTTCGTCGATGAAGAAGAATGAACGCAGGCGACGATTTGAAAACACCAAGGGCGGTGGAAGAAGCATGTCCGTTTACAGTGAAGCTCGGAAGGTCACGACTCACACGCTCCAAGAGATGAAGCGAGCTGGCGAGAAAATCACGATGCTCACCGCCTATGATTACTCACTGGCACGTCTTGTCGACCAGGCCGGCATTGACGTCATTTTGGTTGGCGATTCTGCCTCGAACGTGATGGCAGGTCAAGCCACGACCGTGCCGATGACCTTGGACCACATGATCTACCACGCACAGTGCGTTGAGCGGGCTGTTGACCGCGCCTTGTTGGTGGTGGACATGCCGTTTGGAACCTACCAAGGAAATTCTCGCCAAGCCCTTGATTCGGCCATTCGCATCATGAAAGAATCCAGCGGTCATGCCGTCAAGCTGGAAGGTGGTTCGGAAATCGTTGAATCAGTTGAGCGAATTCTCACCGCTGGAATCCCCGTCATGGGGCATCTCGGCCTCACGCCACAATCCATCTACAAATTTGGCACCTATTCCGTTCGAGCAAAAGAAGAGGAAGAAGCCGAGAAGTTAATCGCCGATGCCAAGGTGCTCGAAGCCGCAGGTTGCTTTGCCATCGTCTTGGAAAAAATACCCCGAGACCTCGCCAAACGCGTGTCGGAAGCCCTGAGCATTCCGACCATCGGCATTGGTGCAGGTCAGGATGTTGACGGTCAGGTGCTCGTTCTCCACGATCTTCTTGGAATCACCATGGATTTCTCACCACGATTCCTGCGTCGATACCTCAACCTCGCTGAAGCGATCGACGGTGCGATCAAGTCCTATTGCGATGATGTCCGTTCGGGAGATTTCCCCAACGATGAGGAATCCTACACATCCTAATTACATCATCACGCTGTAATACAACAAGGACCCACCAAGGGCGCCAATGTTTACTCCAAGGGTGTGCCACAGGGCAGAACGAAACGGTGGAAGGTTGAATCGCCACCATGACGTGCTCACCCAGATCCATACCACGACGGCAAGATAACCCCCACACACAAATCCACCAAGACCCGTTGACCAAATCAACAGCAACGGAAAGGCGAGCGTTGCAACGCCCCCCAGGTATTCCTTCCATCGGTACTGAGGATGGTGCGTCAGCCAGCGATGAAGCAGCGGCGAGCAGAGCATCATGACAAGCAAACCCCCTTGCGGTGGATTTGGCATCCCATAGGTGAGATGAGGCGACAAAAAAGCCTGCCATCCAGCCCCAACCACGAAGCCAAACAACGTAGGCACAATCACGTTTTCAAACGTTTCACGCCATGACGCAGTGCGAGGTGAGTCAGCGGCGGCGTCCAAAACAACCGTCCGCTCAGCGTCTGCGCCCTCCATGAATTCTGGCTGGAAGCAAGTTGTTTATGACTCTGCGTTCGCTAAACTGACCAAGAGACTCCGATGATGAATTAAACCTCGCCGCTGTGCGAAGAGCATGGGCAAAGGTCGAATTGTTGCCGGTTGCATTGCACCGCATCCACCACACTTGGTCTACGCAGAAAATCCACCGCAAAATGAACCCGTGGCCGAAGGGGGATGGGAACAACTCCGCTGGGGCTATGAACGTCTACGCGCCTCACTTGCAGACAAGGAGTACGACGCCATCGTGCTTCTCTCACCGCACTGGCAAACCTATGTTGGGACGCACTTCCTTGGACTCCCACACTTTGAGGGGCTATCGGTCGACCCAGTGTTTCCAAATCTGTTTCGCTATCACTACGACATGAACGTCGACGTTGAACTTTCCAAAGCCATTCACGATGAAGCAGAAGCTGCCGGCCTGCCTGTGAAAATGATGGAAAACCCTGATTTCAGAGTCGATTACGGAACCATCACCACTGGACATTTGTTCAATCCCGATTGGGATAAACCGATCGTGGTTATCTCAAGCAACCGTTCAACCGCTTATTACTCCGTTGAAGTCATGCAGGAAATCATGATTGAGCTTGGTAAAGTCACAAGAAAGGCCATCGAAGCAAGTGGAAAAAAGGTCGTCGTACTCGCCAGCAATTCACTTTCACACCGACACTTCACAACCGAATCAGAGGTTCCTGAAGACATGAGCAAAGAACACATTACGAGCCACGCCATGCACCTTTGGGACATGAGAATCATTGAATACATGCGGAGTGGACAATCCCAGCGGATTCTTGACGAAATGCCGGAATTCACGGAGCAAGCCATTGCCGAAAGCGATGGAGGTGGCTTGTCTTGGCTCCTCTCAACCCTCGGCGTACCGGACTATCCAGCCATCCTCCACGGCTACGGCACCATCATTGGGACAGGAAACGCCGTTGTAGAATGGCCGTGTCACGCCCATGAGGTGAGTGGGCAATGAGCGAAGGCAGCGTCGTCGGTTCTTTCGTGGTACCCGTTCACCCACATACCGTCCTCGCTCCTGATGAAAACCCCGGTTGGCGGGCCTTACGCGACGCCTTTGACGAAGCAGCACAGATGATTCGAGACCTCGAAGCAGACTTGCTCATCGTCTATTCAACCACATGGCCATCCATCATTGGACATCAAATCCAAGCGGACCCAAACCCTGAATGGGTGATGGTCGACCATGATTTTCACGACCTCGGTTCGATTCCCTATTCGTTCAACATTGACGCCGACTTTGCCCATGCATGGGACGAGGCTAACCGCAACAGAGGTCTGCAAAGCCGATGTGTGAATTACAAAGGATTCCCCATTGATGTGGGCTCAGTGGTCGCCCTTACCTTGCTTAATCCGAACAACGAGATCCCCGCCGTCATTGTCTCTTCAAACATGTACGCCAATCGAAGCGAAACCACTGTGCTTGCCAAATCATGCCTTGACGTGATTAAAAGCCAGGGGCGTCGGGCTGTGGCCATCACGGCCATGTCCCTATCGAACCGAATGTTCACCGACTTTATCGAGCCAACTGAAGACAAAATCCACTCGCTCAAGGACGATGAGTGGAATCAAAAAATCCTCGAATTTCTGAGGGATGGACGACTGGAGGATGTCGGCCAGCTTTCAAGGACCATTCACCGTCAAATCCGAGTCCAAAAGGTCGTGGCCTTCAAACCAATGTGGTGGCTATCTGCCATGAATGGAAACCGCAACGACCTAAGTGGAAGGGTATTGGCCTACGAAGCCATCCACGGAGCTGGTTGCGCTGTGGTGCACGTTGACCCGACGCCATCGGGCGTAGGAGACAAGGAATACGATGAAGACGACGTGGAATACTTTCAAGGCGAGCGAGGAGTCTTGGACTCTGGAACAGAAATCAACATCGATGAGTTGCAGACCTCTGGGCATAAAGAAAGCCAACATTCTGAACCCCCGCAAGAGCAAACAAGCGGTCCAGAGCTATGGGATCCCACGGAGGCTGAAGGTTCAGTCAACACCGATTCCGCTCCTAAACCAGTGGGAGCCTATCCCCACGCCCGAAAAGTCGGTAACATGCTCTTCCTCTCAGGTGTTGGACCACGTCAACCTGGCACGAATTCAATACCCGGCGGACCCATCCATGATGAACATGGAGACCCCATGAATTACGACATCAAGGCCCAAACGCATGCTGTTGTTGACAACGTTCGACGAATCGTTGAGGAAGCAGGAGCCTCCATGGACCAAGTGGTTGATGTCACCACGTTCCTTGTCGATATGAAGCGAGATTTCGCCGGATACAACGAGGTATGGGCTGAGACACTCGGCAAAGTCGGTCCGACAAGAACCACCTTGGCCATCGACGCTTTACCCACGCCCATTGCAGTGGAAATGAAGGTCATCGTCCACTTGGGCGAGTGAGTTTTTCCGGATACCGGGGAAACTTGGTTGGAATCCATACAAATAACTATTATGATATTGAATCTTCTCCGATTTATAAGACCAATTGGTACCGGATTCAGGGGAGAGAAAGATGGCCAAGAACACCGTTGAAAACATCATCAAAGGTGTTGCATCGGGGGACGGAAAAGCCGTTGCAGAGGAAGTCAAAGGCACCCTTTCTCGAACGATTGGGCTTGCCACATTGGTGATTCTGTCGTTGTCATCCATGCTCGGCTCAGGTTTGTTCATTCTCCCCGCCTTCGCTCAAGAATTGGCGGGCGACGGCATGTGGTTTGCCTTCGTTCTAGCCGCTTCTGTGGTCCTTACTGGAGCATTCTCAAAATCCGAACTCGCCAGTGCCATGCCAGAATCAGGTGGAGTTTACATCTACATGGAGCGCACCTACGGTTCACTCATGGGCACCATCAGCGGGCTCGGTTTGTTTGCTTCCTTCATGCTCAAATCAGCGTTTGCCTTGATTGGCTTTGCAGCATATTTGGAAGTGGTGACGGCCGCTTTGGATGTTGAGGTCAATCCAATCACCATGGCGCTTGTTCTCTTGACGTTCATTGTGATCATCAACATCACCGGCGTTAAAAAAATCAAGAAGGTCCAAACGCCAATCGTAGCAACCGCCGTAACGTTCCTCCTTTTCCTGTGCATCATGGCACTGCTGAGCGGTGATGCAGATCTATCGCGACCCATCACCAACGTTGACTATTTCAGTCCCGAGATGGGTTCTGCAGCAGCTCTTGTTTTCGTGGCCTATTCTGGCGCCATCAAGGTTGGAGCCATCGGTGGAGAAGTGATGGATCCGGAGAAAAACATCCCACGGGGTATGTTCGCATCGCTCTTGGTGGCGACCATCCTCTATGCTGGTGTGGCCTTTGTTATGGTCTCGGTCCTGCCGACCAATTGGCACATGGACCATGGCCATGCCATTGAGAACCCCATCTACGTGTTTGCTGAACATGTAGCAGGGAGCACCGTGGGTGTTATCGCCGCTCTCTTGGCCATCATAACCATGGCATCCATGGCCCTTGCGGGGGTTTTGTCCGCTTCACGATTCTTATTTGCCATGGCACGAGATAACCTCCTTCCATCAAAACTCGAAGACCTCAATCCCACGTACGAAACGCCACACTGGCCGATTGTCATCACTGGATTATTGATGGCGACGGCCATTTTGACCATCGATGTTCATGCCATTGCAGAGCTCGCTTCGGGATTCAACATCATGGTGTTCGTCGCCATCAATGCGTCTGTGGTTGTGATGCGAAATGCCGGACCAAAGCACGAATGGAACCCGCCCTACAAATCCCCCCTCTACCCGCTTCCGCAAATCTACGGTGCAGGAACCGGAATCATTCTGCTTTGGCTCATTGGAGCGAACGCCCTCATCGGGGCGGCCGGTGCCATCGGTCTGGGCCTGGCTGTGTGGTTGTCATACGGACGAAAACACATCCTCGAAGAAGCGCGAACAACTCCTTTCTCGGCCTTCAAATCACGTTTCATAAACCCCACACCTGAGGCCCACGAACGCTTCCTAACTGCCTTCCAATCCGCAGACATCGGCAGGAAGAACCACTTGACGTTGAGTGAATTTAGAGCCGCCCTCACTCAGGGGCTCGGCATGGATCTCTCTCCAATGGAGGTCCGAATGTATTTCCACAAAGCTGACACAGACGGCGACGGGGTTGTCGACATTGACGAGTTCCTCACGGCGATGGAGCGCAACGAGGAAGAGTAAGCGTTGGTCAAATCAAGCGAGAATCAGACGCAAATTCTCCAAACTGCGGAGTTCGGCGAAGTAGATCTGCTCGATCGCGTCGTACATTTCTTGATCGCCTATTTCTTCCAAGAGTTTGATGATGCCAGCGTAGACTTCAGATGCTTTGGTCTCGGTTTCCAGAGAACGTTGCAGCATGTCCTTGAAATCCGTCGAGTGAACGATGGGGTGAGGATTGCGTTCGGTGACCGGCACACCGCCCAACTTGACGATTGAGCGACGGACGACATCGGCGTGGGCCAATGATTCAGTGGCTTCTTCGGTAAACATCGGGTCGAGCTGAAGCCGGTGAATGCCTTGGATGTTCGCGGCGTAGTGTGCGTACATATTCATGGCCCGGAGTTCCCATCCGAGGGCTTCATTGAGACGTTCAACCAACACTTCACCGCTCATGTTATCGTCCTTCCGTGAACGTCCTACGCTTTTAATCGTAGCATTGGTCAAACGACCACTTACTCATGTCGAATCCACTCGCCCTCGGGTGTCACTTCCCAATATTGAAGTTCTTCAGAGACGTCGACATACCAGCCAGTTTGGCCTTGTTCGGTGGAAGGTGTTGCCTGCATAACGCCGATCTGACCGGCTTCCAGTGCGAGAGCTTTCATGGATTCGAGGGTCAAGCCATGGCGCTCATGGAGGGGTGTGTTGTCCGCAACAGACGATTCAGCGTGTTCATCGAGGTCTTGATCTTCATCATCACCTTCGTGTTCATCGTCATCAAAGGCGTCTTCAAGCCACTCTTCTTCTGAAACCTCTGCAGCTCTTCGAGTGAGGGTGATGAGGACGGCCAGAAGAAGAACAAGAAGAACGGCGGCCATGGTCATGGCGGTGTTGGTCGAACCGACCGCTCCACCGAGCAAAACCTCTTCGACATCAAAGAAGTTCTGAGCCAAAAGGCCACTCCAACGGACCGTGCAAGAACGGTCGGTGCCTCCGTCTTGAATGTCAACCTCCCACGTGCCATTCGTGACGAAGCTTGTGGGACCAGTTGTGCAGGACACACTGGCGTTGGCCTTAGGAATGCTCAAGGTATTGCCGTATTCATCGGTAGCAAACACATTCAACAAAACGACATCACCCTCGGCAATGTTCGACCGACTTAAGGCGGCTTGAATCCGAATTGGGGCGCCAGGTTCAACCGTGAGTGGGATGGTGTGTACGGCGCCTTCATCCTCTAGGACAAGGGAGTAGGTCCCAACCTGTTTTCCGGTGAATTGCCAGTATCCAAGACCGGTCGGCGAGGCTGCCAATTCACCCAACGAGGCATTCAAACTTGATGTCACGGACACCGATTCAGCAACGTTGCCGTGAACGTCAACCACTTGGATGAAGAGATCTTGTGGCTGGCCGGCTTGCACCACCAACCCCTCGTCGGCGTCTGTGATCAACCCGTAAGCATTTCCGGCCACGACCGTCAGGCGAACCGTTGCAAAGACACCGTCTGCATTCGCTCGTATCTCATGACCGCCGACAGTGGTCGCTGTCCAGCGATTATCGTTCAGAAGCATTTCAAGCGTGATGTCCTCACCATCGAGGGTCCAATTGAGTGCAACCGGGTTCAGTTCATTGGAGTAGGCATCGAAAAAAATCGGGTTTAATTCCAAAGAACCGTCGGCCGGCACGCTGTCTCCCTCACCATCAAGCGTGATGAACGCCAGCCTTCCCGGACGAACCTCAAACGATGTATCGGTCGTGAACATGGCTCCGGTAGCGTTGTCAAACCAACTTCCTTCAAACCGCCATGATTGAACGCGTTCGGCTTGAAGAAGCGCATATGACGTGTCGATGGAGAGTTCTTCCGTATCGCCCATGGTGGCTTCAATGGTCCCATTCACCACCCAACGGTTTCCTTTGATGTCCTCGGCCATAATTTCAACCACGACCTGATCTCCTGCCGACGGATTCCGGGGTTCAAGTTGGAATTTGACGTCTATGGCCCTGCCGTGGAGGACTTCCAGATTGAGCGAACTGATTACGGACCCGTCCGAACCCGTGATGATGGCTGGACCGGTCGCTGAAGGGTTCCAGAACACACGTTGATTTTCGTCTACAGAGAGACCTCCAGAAGAGGCCGTAAGCGCATGAATCGAGGGTGAAACCATACCGATGTACCCGTTTGCATCCCTTCGCTCGAACATCAATTCATAGGATTCACCCGCCAAGTACTCCGATGGTGAATTGACCACTGAGAGAGTAGAGGCAACAGCATCGCCTGGAATCACCTGGAGGATTGCACTCCCTGTGATGTTCCCCGAAGAGACCGTGATGAGCCATCGCCCCGTATTTGTAGCAAGATATTCCCCCTGGGCATTGAATGAACCATTTTCGGCAAACCAAGACAACGAACCTACCTTTGAGAGTGGCATCTCGTAACCGTTGATGTCAACAAGAGAAGGTCGTATCGTCTGCAAGGTTCCGGCTCTCACCAGAAGAGGTTCATCGAACACGAAGGTATGAGGAGCGCCCGCGACGACGTCGATGGTCTCCCGAGATTCGAGCTGATTGTAGCGTACACGGGCGTGAACTTCGCCGAGTTCTTCAGCCGTCCATGACGGTTGGCCGTGACCAACGTATTCACCGTTGATGTCCCAAACCATGGTTGATGGCCCAGCCATTCGGTTCCCACGTCCGTCAAGAACATCGGCTGTAAGGGTGGTTGGTTCCAAGATACCCACGGAGGTCCGCGTAATTTCGATGGACGTCGGCACACCCGGCTCCACAGAGATGTTGTGACTCGCTGTCAGGCCATTGTGTTCGGCTTCAACTTCAACCAAACCAGCCGACCAAGGGTAAAACAGGCCGTCCTCGGAAATCGTCCCATTGCTGACCGACCAGGTGATGTCGCCGGTCAAGACGTTGTTGACGGGGTCATAGATGACGGCCTCGAACAACACGACTTCGTCAGCAGAGATGGAGGTAGGTGGTGCATCAATCACAACACGGTCGGCAGTTCCGGAACGCATTGGAGCCCCCTGATCCTCCAAAAGAGAAGGGACCGTTGTCGACCATGTCCCCAGGAGGACAAGCCCTACGAGGACGGTGCAAGCCTTCGAGAACGACACTGCATCACGACCTCATTCGGTGTATTCTTGCCATTCCTCTTCACCAGCAAGGCGGAACCACCAGGTTCCATCTTCGTCTTCCCACCATTCTGTGCCGTCTTCATCAACGTTGGTTTCAATGTCTTCTTCCTCGGGCTCATCTTGTTGTGGTTCCTCGGCAGGAGGTCCGCTCGGACCGGGTGCTGGTCCGCTTGGACCGGGTGCTGGACCGGTTGGTCCAGGTGCCGGACCGGTGGGCCCTGGTGCTGGACCCGTTGGCCCTGGTGCTGGACCCGTGGGTCCAGAGGGGCGATTCTCGTCATCGTCGTCGTAATCGTCATCATCGTCCCAATCGTCCAAACGGTTTCCGCGCATGAACATCACGCCTAGACCCAGAAGAACCACGGCAACGATGCCGAGCAGCCCCGCACCAATGTAGTACAATGTACCACCGGCCTCAAAGAAGCCAGCAAGGGTGCCAACGACGTTGATTTCTTCGTTGACTGAGACCGTTCCAACGCTAACCGTGATGGTTTGCGGTCCGTCGTCAAGGGTCGTAACCGTCCAGAGGTTCGAAGAGGTCATCGAGGCTGTGGCGCGCCCTGTTGCCTGAACCTGAATGCTTCCAGGCACAGGAATTTCGTTGTCAAAGGCATCAAACGCTCGGATGCTGAGATCAAGACTCTCAAGCTGTTCAAGCGAGTCGGTGGTGAGGTTTACTTCAAGCCGGGCAACGGTGCTTTGTGCTGCAACGGTGATTTCAGTGGTCGAAACGGCTCCTCCAACGGCATACTGCAGGGTGTGGACACCCGCAACTTCAGCACCGTAGGTGTATGTTCCCTCAGACGTCGTAATGACGCTAAGTGTTGGAACCAAACCCCCGTCCTCGGTCCACTCGACATCTTGTGAGAATTGATTGCCGTCGGCATCGGTTCCCGTGACTTGAATTTCAACGAGGTCTCCAGCCGTTGGGTTCGCCAGAGAAACATCGGCATCAACCGTCACCGCTTCACCGTGGAGAACGGTGATGGTTATGCTGTCCGAGATGTTGAAACCGTTTTCGCTAATTGAATACGCCTCTATTCGCCATTCACCAACGGCTGAAGCCTCCCAGCGCATGTTGTCCAAAAGCAACTTTGTGGTGATGTCTGATGTTTCACCGGTCGCCACATGAACCTCGTGCCATGTCAGTCTGTCCGAGGAGATTGGATTGTTATCGGCATCGAAGAGCTGTGAAGAGAAGTCAATGGCATAATCGGAGGTCAACTCGATGACGGCACCGGTGGAACGGAGCGCATCGTTGGCCACACCCTCAATGGTGGCGCTGTACAGCACACCGTTCTCTACGGTTATGTTCAGCGCTACGCTCAGTGATGTGTTGGCGTCGGTGTAGGTCGCAATCAGCATGTAGGGCTCGCTTGAGGCATAATACGGTGTGAACGTCGTGGCGTCTCCGTAAAGCACCTCAAGGAAGTTCGAGGGATCGCTGATGGTTGGATGCTCCATCGACCAGTTGGTCTCTGGAACCGCCCACTGATTGCCTTTGGCGTCAATGGCGAAAATTTTCGCTTTGAGTGTTTCATCGGCCGTCATTTCAAGGCTCTGCCATGTCCGATCCTCGTCGTCAACCGTGAGGCGAAGGGACTGAGTGATTCCTCTGTCAACGGCGATGACGACCTGAGTCAGTTCGGTTTCGTATCGGGCTTCAAGAAGTTTTGAACCCGTTTTGACAGGATCCCATATCGCAGGAGCACCAGGCGTCAATTGTCCATCGGAGGTTTTCGTCCAATTGTCTGCGGGCAACACGACCGAGAGACGGTTGCCTCTCACGTCAACGCGTGTGGTGTTGATGTACACGCGGTCGTCGGCCGTAATGGAAGTGGAGGAAGTGTTCAACTCAAGGTAATCAATGGCACCGTAGCCGACGGTTATTTCCAATTCAGCCATGGCTCCGGAAACCGAGGTCAAATTCAACCACCAAACGCCTACATGGTCCGGGAAATACTCCTGATTCAGTTCTGAATAATTTCCGTTGGTGGTTGTCCATGTCAAGTTGCCTGCGTTGGAGATGTCAAGGTCGTTGCCGTATTGGTCGTAGAGGTCAATCGTGATGGCACACCAGACACCAGCAGGAACCGTGCCTTCACAGCCACCCAACACAAAGTAGGCCGGGGAGCCGGGAAGAACGGTGATCGCCACATCGACGAACTCACCCGAAGGAACATCGTGAGCGACGCGTACACTGTGAGCGCCTGCGGCGTAGGGCTGGAAAACAGAACCAAGCATGCTTCCATTGGTCGGTGTGAAGAGAATGGGTTCACTGAGTACCATGTTGCCGTGCTGATCAACCATGTGGGCCGTGATTTCCAAGGTCTCATCGGCCGTGATGGTGGCCGTCAGTGGCGAGACAACGAGTTCGGTCGGTGCGCCCGCTGTGACGGTGATGTTTTGATGACCGCAAACCAGACCGAAACACGACGTGATGGTGACAACACCTGCGGCGTCTGGTGTAAACAACCCGTTGCCTCCGATGGTACCGGAAGAAGCAGACCATGTCATTGGTGGTGCTTGCACCATCGAAAGGTGATCGTACGCAACGGAATTGAAATCCACAGCGGTGTCAGCGTCGGTGGTCTGCGTGCCAGTTGGACTGATGGACACACTGGTGATGTTGGTGGTGTTGAACAACACCTGAGGCCGGTTTGTGGTCGCCGTGCCGGAATAAAACGATGCGTGAGCGTATCCGGTGTCTGGCGTGGCAATGATGGTCCATGCTTGTTGGTTGGTGATGGTCATGCCGAGCGTGCTGACGTCGAACCAAATCCAGCCTTGTGTGTCGACGTTGACAACCGTGGTTGAAATCGCATCAGCGTAATCGACACCGGCTTGCATGCCGGGTGCACCCCATGTTCCACCTGCGGTCGTGCCGTTCCATGTTGCTGAGGCTTGACCCCAATTCGCATTCGTGATGGGGTGGACGCTGAAGGACACTGAAGTAGCCCCTTGAACGGATTCCCACGATTCCACGTAAAGGCCCAAGGAGGCGGAGTGGACGTTCTGGTAGATCGGGAACGGAATTTGGCCGGCGTTCAGTGCCACGTTGATTCGGCACTCATCGGTCCAAAGCGTCCCACAATAGGTCCCCGTGCTGATGGTTGTTTCACCAGCGAAATTGGTGTTTGCATATTCACTGTACAGGGCAGTGTCTTGGACATTGGTGTGGCCAAAGGCCGCAACCTCGTTTCCTGTTTGGAATTCGTAAGTAAACGTGTAGTCGTTGTTGTATTGTTGATTTGGGTCACCGATGGCGAAACTCCATCGCGATGAGGCGGGCCCTGGAATGGACTGGTTCACGCCTTGGACCCACCACGAGAAGAGCTGCCCCTCGGTCAGGTTGCTCGCAAATCGGAAGGTGGTGTTGGTGATTTCGGAATCTTCCCACGAGCGATACTTGTAAACGCCGGTTTCGTTGGCAATGGTCACGATGTATCCGTTTGCTCCGCTAACAGGTGTCCATGTAAGAGCCGGTTGGGTTGAAGCGGTGAGTAAACCGTTGGTTTCCCCGTAAAGGACCTCGCCATCGGCAGGACTGTTGAGGGAGGGCTGAGCCGGCGGAACGATGCCATTCACGTTGTCGACGTAGTCCAGCACCACATGCGGCCGATAGGTGGGGTCAGAATATTCCGAAGAGTAGAAACTGTGAGACGAACCAGTAGCACCAACCATGGCGAGCATGAAGGTCATCGTTGTGTTCCCGTTAGCAATGTTGGATTGGGCGAGGCTGGTCAAGTCCCATTCTACCCAACCAAACGGATTGTTCAAGGTCAAGGTGGACCGAGTGATCTCGCTGGTCGAACACGAGGGTGCCGTTGCCCACACCACGCTGGATTCAGTAAATCCGCTGCAGGGGAAAGCCGCAATCGTGGTTGAGGAAGTCCCGGACACACCGGGCTGATACAAGCGGAGGATCATTTGGGTCGGTGTCATTGCTGAAGGCCAGGGAATGTTCGCCAAATCAAATTCCATAAGGAGGCGACTTTGACCGGTGCCGAGGCTGTTCACGCCAAGCACCATTGTGTTTGAACCTCCACGATTCACGGTGGAGTTGGAATCAATTTCAACATCAAGAACAGTTGGCAGCAATCCCGTGCTTTCAAAAATGGAGCCGCGGGAGAGGTTCACTGTGTTGTTTCCGTTTCCATCATCGCTACCCTGGTCAAGTGGGATGCGGAGTTTATTCGTTGACGACCACTCTCCGATTCGGTCGCCTTGGTCGGCACGAATTCGCCAGTATTGCCACAGATCGCCCTTCAAGAGTTCAGAATCCGTGTAGGTGTTGTTGGCCATGTCAAGGGTATCGTTGCCGTACAGACCTGCCATGATTTCACCGGAGGTCCAACACACGGTGTCTTCGCTCAAGAACCAGGGGTCATCGCTTCCACATGCCGCAATTTGCGTGTGGTTGGAATAGGTGAGATTCCACGTGTAGTTTGTGCTGTTCATTCCGGAGGGGCGTGCCTTGGTCATGTCCCATAGGGTTGTACCATCGGCCGGGAGCAAGCCAGTTGGTTGGCCTGGGGTCCATGCATCCACAATCCTGTAGGTCAAATTCAGGCGAGGGCGGAGTTCAACGGAGGTGGTATCGCTCGATGCAAATGAGACACGTCCTGCCACACCGTTGTTCCATTCCACAGGGAACAGAACGACATCGAGCTCAGCTGAATTTCGAGCGAGGGCGTGTTGGACAAGTCCCGTCACGTTGAACGCAACCGTTCCGGAGCCGTTGACCCACTGAGCAGGGTTGAACGGCACGTCGAAATCGTCTCCAGAGAAACCACCGCTCGTCGCCCACGTTGAGGTGTTTCCTGCTGGGTAAGCGAACACCGAGGATTCACTCCACGCAGAGGTTGTTTCTCCAACAGCAATGAGCGTGGATTGGTAGGTATTGTAGGCGCTGAGTTCCAGACTTGCGTTGATAACCTCGTATGTCCCGGGAAGAGGGAGGCCACTGAAATCCATGTTCAGTAAACTCATTGAACGGAGGTTCGGATTGGTGGTTGAGATTGAACTTCGACCCACGAACAAGGCAGATGATGAGCCACGGTTCGTGTAGATGTTACCGGTGTCAAGGTAGGTGTCGTCCATCGCATTCGGATAGCTGAGCGACGGCACGATGGCGCCTTCTTGAATCGAAAGGTTCGCATGTGTGCTGTTGATTTCTTCTCCGACGTCGTTGGGAAGGTAGAACACCGTCGATGCGCTTCGTGGTCCGAGCATGCCGTTGTTCATCGGTTGCACCATCCAGCGGATTTCTTGGGCGAAATCCAACTCTTGTGGAGGCGTAAACGTGCGATTAACGACGTCAAAGTCGTTGGTGGCCACACGGGAATCATAGGTGTACAATCCTGCCATGTCATCGTTGGCGTCAGCCTGCATAAACAATCGCCATCCGGTGACGGCCGTGGAGCCGCTGTAGGTCCAACTGAAGGTTGGCAAACGGTCGGCGATGAGGGCATGGGATGAGGTGTCCCAGACGATGGCAGCGTTGCTGGGTCCTGAGTTCACACCGCCCACGGTAGGTGTCGCAACGGTTCCGTCCTCCCAAACCAACGTCAAGTACGGGCGCTCACTTGCGCTTCCTTCGGTTGAGGTGAAGGTAATTTCGTCCGTGGTTTGGCTTGAGGTATAGACCATCAACGATACGTGATTGTGACCACCAGCCAGGGCGGCTTGAACCGCTTCCGTGACGTCAAAGTCCATCCAGTCATCAGCGACGCTGTCCACCAAGTCCACGAAACCACCCACGTCCGTGCCGATTCCACGGCCGCCGGGCTGATTCCAGGCGTTGGTACCGTCGTATGTAGTGCCGTTAGCGGATGTGGTCCACGGTTGAAGGACGGGTCGAATGGCGACGGGTTCGCCTTCAATGGAACCGTACTCAGAGAATAAACTGAGTTCGGCGCCGGTGACGCGAGCCGCTGATGGTTGTGGAACTTCACTCAGCGGTATGCGGAGAAGCGCCGCCGCTTGGTATCCAGATGACAATTCACCAACGCTGAGGGAAGTTGAATTCTCGTAAGTGTTGTCAGAACCTGAACCGTTCTCTATGACGTAGGTGTCAACCAAGTGCGGCGTGTTGAGGTGAGGAAGGGCACCATGATGGCGCAATTCTACCGAGGCCTTCGTTGCGTTGTAGACCACCGTGTTCAAATCGGGGAGTTGGAAGTGGTAGGCGGACGACCAGTTGCCAATCTGATTGGTTGCTGAGACTGCACGAACACGCCAGTACCATGTGTTCCCCTCGTCCAAGTCGGATTGGAGTGTGAAGGAGGTGTTCGCAATGTCAAAGCCAGCATCGTTCCACGAAGTGTAGGTCTGGCTGTCCACAGAAGAGAAATCGTTCTGCGTGTCGAGTTGGATAATGTAGCCTGTAAGCGCCATGGTTCCCGCAAAAGTCCATTCAAGTTCGGGTTGGGAAATGGGCGTCAAGTCAACGCCGGTACCGATGGACCAAGAACCATTCAGAGGCAGGGCAGGGGAAGGATCGGACGGCAGAGCATCCGAGCCTGGGACGTAGACAAAGGAAAGTTCTGGCCGATTGGCCATGGAATCCTCAGCCGTACTGAAGTAGGCGGTTCGAGCACCTCCCGACCCGGCCCCGAGCATACCGACGATGAAATCGACACGTCGATCTTCTCGCATAGCGTTTTGAACAGCAAGGGTGACGTTCCATTCAACATCGTCACCTTCTGAATACGAAGAACCAACGCTGATACTGGACAGGAGCGAACCGCGTTCTGTTCCTTTGGCGCCTGCAGTGGCCCACGAATTCGAGCCGTCGTAGCTTGCCCAAGTGGCATCCTCTGCATTCCAATCGTTCTGATTGCTTTCCCAAACGCCGATGGTTGGGGAGCCGAACGTGGTCGAAGTGAGCGACATTGACAGGTGAGCAGACTCGACAGCGTAGCCGGCAGGGAGGAGGTTGGAGACCAAATTGCATCCGACCAGACCCGTAATCTCACCACCAGATGGGCTGTAGTCAACCGTCATCTCTGAATCGCCGTCATAATTATCATTCGTTGCAGAACTGTCGATGTACGTGTCCATGCATTCAGGATACTGGTTGTCCTGTGAGCCATTTCCGTGCTTCAGCCTGAATTCGTAGCGGTCTCCGCCCAACCATATGCTCTCAAGAGAGGAGACCAAGAAACTGGAACTTTCCCATGCCCCATAATGACCATCGCTGTCCACGGTCGCCATCCGCCAGAAGTACATGTTTCCAACTTCCAGCGTTCGGTCGCCGGTCATGTCAAGGGTCCCATCGGATGGGGAGAAATCATTGTCGACACGGGTATCGACGAGCAACTCGCGCAGACGGAAGTCTTCGTCCGTCGCCAACTCAAAGAGAATGTCGTCCCCAGTGGAAGGTTGGGACCAATTGAGCGTTGGTTGGGTATTACCGGAAAGGTTGTCTCCGGTTAGGTTCCAAACGGCCAAGCCATCCGCAGGTTCCGTAAGACTGACCGAAGCTGGTGGAGACCCGCTTCCCCATTCATAGGTGATGGTAAACGAAGGGGCATTGCTTGGAACGGCGGCCTCAGACGAATGGAACAATATTCCTTCGTTGTTCGTGTAATCTTCGTACTTTCCGCGCACAGCGACCATCAGGTCCAACGGATTTTCATCGCCTCCGTCAAGGTAGTTTTGAACAGCGTGGTCGAGGGCGAACGAGAAACTGTTGCTGGTTTGATTTCCATCCCACACGTCCACAGCAGCTGTTCCATTTGAACGGCCACCATCGTACCACTGGACGCCGTTGGACGCCATGCGGTTCCAGGTAATTTCATCCTCAACCCACAGTCCAGATTCTTCCATTCCATGGATCGAAACCACAGGATCGCCAGAGTAGGAATGGCGGGTCAGTTTCAATTCTGCGTTCACGATGGTGAGGTTGTCATGAAGACCCAGTTGATTCAAGGACGTTCGAATGTGAATCAACCGTTCCTTGTTTGATGTCATGCTCGCCCAAAGGGCTTCCTCTTCTCCGTGAGTGTAGGTCTTGCGAGTCTCGTTCACAGTGGCGTCTTGGATGAACTCCTGCTCAAGGCCTGTGTCGGTGGGAGAAAGGGTCATCGTAGCGGTGCCGTCGCCGTTGTCCACCACGTCAAGGGTAGGCAAGAGGAAACTGGTGCTGTCCCATTGGCCCCACTGGTCGTTTGTGTCCACTGAACGGACACGCATGTGCATGGTGGTTCCATTCGTTAGGCTAAGGGAGGTAGGGAGGTTGAAAGCGCCGGAAGTACCGGTTGAGGAGAAAGTTGACCAAAGGGTCGAAAAGTGCCAATCATCGTCGGTTTCAGAGCGCCATTCTGCGTCGTTGCTCAGTTGAATTTCGACATCGGTGCCGTTGTTTTGAGCGTAGGAAAGAGCGGGCGTTGTAACCGGTTGAAGCAAAAAAGAGGCTTCCATCCACGGTGCGCCATCGGCAACAGGCAGATCAGTGACGACCACGGAGCCAGAGGTTGCCGCCGTGTTGCTGGTGGTGTCCAAGGTCAGTTCGGGGCGATCAGCCGTGGCCAACGCTTCAGACATGCCACACTCGTAGTCTGCTCCAAACGAGGCGATGACGATGGACACATACGGTGCGTTTGAGCGAGACGCTTGTTGGGCGATGGAGGTAACGTTCAGCGTAAGCGTCCCGTTTCCTGTGAGCGTGACGGGTGGCTCCCAAGCACCGCGGTCAGTGGCATCCTCTGCACCGGCCTCGGTCCACAACAGGTTTGAAGCGTAGGCAGCCCAGGAGGCATGGGAACCGTTCCACATGCGGTCCATGGAAGCGGCATATGCTTTGAGTTCGGCCGGGCCAAGGGTCTCGGTTGTGCACTCCAAATCGATGCTCGCCTCATGGACGATGTCGCTTGAGGTGTAATTCATTGGGAATCGGAGCAAAATGCGGGATTCCTGACCGACTTCGTCGGACAACTGACCCGTAGTGGACGTGTTGTAGGTGGATGTTGGCGAAGAAGCCGTGATGTAGGTGTCTGCGTGGACACTGTGGTAGGAAACGGCTCGCTGCACGGTGTTCTCCTCCTCAAGTTCCGACCATCCTTCCATCGTTTGTGGAAGCGACAGGTCCGCGAAGATGAACATCAATACAAGCAAAAGCGCCGTGGCTCGGGGACGAAGGATTCGTACGCTACGCATGGGACTCATCCCTTACACCACTCCCCATTATAGGGACTTTTCCCTTTGGTGGCTTGAACCGCTCAGTTTGAGAGGTCCAAAGAGGACCTTATTTTCCGTTGGAAAACCATGCGAATGTTGAAGGAGGCTCGTCAACGGAGAGTGAGAGCATGAGCGAACTTTGGGTTGAGAAACACCGCCCTCAATCGGTGGCTCAAATCAAAGGTCAGGCCGCTGTTGTTCAACGGCTAGGGACCTATGCCGGAACCAAAAATTTCCCACACCTCCTCTTTGCGGGCCCTCCCGGCACCGGCAAGACCACCGCAGCCATGGCCTTGACGAAGGACATTTTTGGCGAGGATTACCGGCAAAACCTTCTCGAAATGAACGCTTCTGACGAGCGAAAGCTTGAATCCATCCGAACAAAGGTAAAGCAATTCGCAAGAACACAGCCCTTTGGTGGTGCAGCGTTCAAAATTATCTTCCTCGACGAGGCCGATGCGCTGACCAACGATGCACAGGGAGCGCTTCGCCGAATCATGGAGCAGTACGCCGAAACATGCCGTTTTATTCTCTCATGCAATTATTCCTCGAAAATCATTGAGCCAATTCAATCACGCTGCGCCGTGTTCAGATTCCGACCACTTTCCGACGCCGACGTTTCGTCGCAAGTGACGCATGTCGCCAAACTGGAAGGGTTGACGCTTGGCGAAGGAGCGGTTGAAGCCCTGACGCGGATCTCCCAAGGGGACCTACGAAAAGCCTTGACGGCCCTCCAGGTCGCAGCGGCATTGAACACCACCGTTAGCCGAGAACTGGTCTACGAAACCTCAGCCACGGCGCCACCAGAAGCCTTGCACCAATACCTGATGGCATGCCGAGACGATGGTTTTCATGTGGCTCGGCGAAGGCTCCGTGAACTGCTTGACCAATTTGGGCTGGCAGGAACGGATTTTGTGAATCAACTGCACCGTGAACTGTACAGCGCTGATTTCCTTGAGGAACGATCAAAATTGGCGTTGACCGAATGGATGGCTGAAATTGATTACCGCTTGGTTGAGGGTGGCGGTGAGCAAATCCAACTCGATGCGTTAACCGCCCAAATCGTTCAGCACCTGCGTGCTTGAATCACTTTCAGTTTTCCCCGAGGGGACTGCAAAAGAAAGCAGTAGGTCAGTCTGCAGGCCGTAGCATGAACAGTGTTTTGCTCCAATTAGAAGACGCCCTCTGCTGGACCGTGCTCGCTCCTCTTGTCCGGGCTCGACGCCGTCGAAGTGCGAGAAAAATCACGCAAGAGCTTCACGACCGCCAACGAATAGACCGGGTCTTAAACGAGATTGTCAGCCAACATGCCGATTTACTCTGCTGAGGCAACAGGGGGATTGACCGAGAACGTCCACGTGTACGTCCGCTCATTCTCCCAAGGGTTCCCTTGTTCAAGGATTTCAACAACAATGGTGTGCGTGCCAACAGCAAGCCCATCCCCAAGGAAAATGGCGTAAGGCAAATCGAGGTCAGCGTGAGGCAGCAGAATGGGGGCAGATTTGTTTTCGGCTGTTCGCCAGGTGCCAACATCCGTACCGTGTTCATCCCAGAAGGATGCGTTTGATTCGATCACTGTCTCAGTGTTTTGGAACCGGTGAACCACCGTCACGTTTGCACCCGTATCGTCGACGTTGTCAGCCAACCCGAAGAGCACCCATGCTCCGCCCATGACGTACTCACCCTCTTCAAGCGTCCACTCATTCTCGGCTCCGTTGACCTTATCGGCGAACGTGTAGTTTCCATTGTGTTCGATCACGACCGCCCATTCATCGGCCAACTGCGGAGCCACAATGTCTCCAAAGGGAGGATTCACGACCAGGAACGAGAGAGAGAGGAAGGTGAAGGTGTAGAGGAAGAATGCCCGGAACCACGTACCCTTTGTGTAGTGTTCCTTGAACCGCTCCGGCATCACCATGCGGTGCAGTTGTGGAATCAAAATCAGCATCGTCAGCGGAAGAATGTAGAGCACATCTGTCTTGTCCAGCGTCGTGGATGGCATCAGGATGTACCGCATCATCAGGGTGACGAGCACAGCATAGCCAATGACCATCCACATCGAGGCGGTGTCGGCCCGCTCCTTACCATGATGCTTCACAGGGTCAAACGGTTCAATTCCAAGGTCCGCTCCAGAACGGCGTTTCTTTTTTTCAGCGTTCTTTGCCCCATCCCGTTTCATGCGGTCGGCTTGCGCCGCAGCCATGGCCGTTTTGAGGTCCACCATAGCCAGTGCGGGGACGAGCAGGTGTTAGAATACATCGGTTGAAACTCGTCTCACCGGATGAGGTTTCAGCGTGCCGTTCCTTCCGATTTCTTCAAAGAGGGTATGGCTCACCCATGGAACAGGCCGGGGTGGCGTAGTTGGTAGCGCGTCGGACTCATAGGGCAGCCTCCAAGGCGATCGTATGACGTGCAAGCCCCTTGTGGTGTCTGAGACATCCGAAGGTCGCGGGTTCGAGCCCCGCTCCCGGCACCATCCATCACCGGAACACCCCTGCGTTTGGATTATATGGCGACGATATCCAGCGTTTGTTCATGACTCAACGACTGCTTGGCATGGACGGGCTAAAACGCCACTATGAAACGCCTGCTGGGATTGTTAAGGCCCTCGACGGCGTGAGTTTTGCGATTCACCAAGGCGAACGCGTGATTCTCCTTGGCCCATCCGGCTCCGGAAAGACCACGCTCTTGAATTGCCTCTCTGCCTTGGACAGCCCCACAGGAGGAGACTACACCTTCCTCGGCGAAGAAGTCCCACGAAACAACTCGGAAAAGATGACCTCATTCCGCCGTGAGAACATTGGATACGTCTTCCAATTCTTCAACCTCTTGCAGGATTTGACGGTCCTTGAGAACATTCTGCTCATTCAAGAACTGGCCGGAAAGAAAGACCCTGCACGAGCCAAAGAACTTCTCAGAATGGTTGGACTAGAATCAGAAATCAATCGATTTCCTGGAGAGATCAGCGGGGGCCAGCAACAACGCGTGGCCATCGCCCGCAGCATTGCTAAACGGCCAACGCTCCTTTTAGGGGACGAATTGACGGGGAACCTTGACACGGAAACATCCAACAAAGTCATGGAGGCATTGGTGAGCGCTTGCAAGCAGGAGAACATCACCTCAGTGTTCGTAACACACGATGAGGGCTTGGTAAAATATGCCACAAGAGTCATCCGAATTGACAGCGGGAAAATCGTCTCTGACGAACAGACTGGAAACGATGAAGAAGCCTGAGGCGAGCGCATGTCAAATCTACTGAACAAACGCCTGGCACGTAGCCTTTGGCGAACCAAATTACGGCTTTTGGCTGTGGTGTTGATGGTGTTTGTCGGTGTTTTTGCTGGGATCACCTTCGGGGGATATGCACACAACCTCGGCGGGATGTACGATACCATGCAAGCCGACGATGAAAAGGGAGCCAATCTAGCTGACCTGTGGATTGACAATCGCAGTGCGATTTGGACGCCCGAACAAGTCAATTCATTCTGTACGGCGCTCGAAACGGCATGGCAATCCGCTGCTCTAACCCAGTCCATTGACTCCTGTGAAGGCCGAACGGTTACACAAGGGGCGATGTTCCACACCGA
>DANX01000033.1 GCA_002502295.1 Euryarchaeota archaeon UBA561
GACGGTGGGCCAGATGGTGGACCGGACGGTGGACCGCTCGGAGGACCCGACGGTGGGCCAGATGGTGGACCGGACGGTGGACCGCTCGGAGGACCTGATGGAGGGGCGCTTGGAGGACCCGACGGTGGGCCAGAAGGCGGAGACTTCGGAGGTGTCTTTGCTGGCGTTGATGGAAGAGCGGGTGGCGTGGACGCTGTTGTTGGGGGAGGCGTTGGTTCCGATGCAGCCGGTGTCTCGGGCGCTGAGGGGGAAGAAAGGGGTGTCAACGCAGTCAACAAAGGATCAGCTGTTGGAGGAGAGGAAACTGGTTCCGGTGTTGCTGGAACGTTGAGGGGCGTCAATGGGACAGGATCTGAGGGGGTGGATTCCCACGGAGGTGTGCGAGGTCCGTCTGCCTCCTCTTCAGCCGAATCGTCTCGGATGACCTTGGTCCCGCCACCTTCGACGTTCTCACCGACATAGGTGGTCATAACGATTGAGGCGGCGTCAATGATGCCACGCTCATCCGTGTTTCCGAAATCATCCAAATGGGTGTCAAAGGCGCCGCTGAAAAGAGTGGATCCGATGGCATTTCCAAGAACACGGCCCTTCTCTGCTTGAAATTCAAAATCGGCTTCGTACGGTCCGAGGTTCATCGACTGCCCACCGCCGTTGAATTCAAACGACCAGGTGCCGGATTGAATGCGGGCTTCAAACTTGAATTGACGGGTTAGCCCTGGTCCGATGGAACTGATGCCTTCGACCGCTTCATGGCGTTGACCACCTGAATCCACCAAGGCTGCCTGAAGCCCTCCGATGGGAATGGACGATTCATTGACGACATCAATGACCACATGGATGATGTCTTCGTCATCGTCGTCTATCTCCATCACGACGGAAGTAAGATACGCGTTCAAGGAACCCGCACGGGCGCTGTGGTCGTCACTCACCTTGGCTCACCGGTCCTGACTGACGGGTGGCATTACTTCAATGGCTTGCCCCATTGACATGACTTTAACGCAATCGCAGACGGGTTTCGGAGGGCAGAGACCAATCCACTGCTGCCACCGTGTGATGCTTGACATCAATCCCCGTGCGGTATTCTGATTTTGTTGATCCGGCGTTGAAGGTGTCTCGTAGACCAAACCAGAGCCAGCCGATGAAGGGAATGATGTAAATCATCTTTGCAATCGCCCGAGGCCCCCAGTGGTGCTTGTCCAGCATCGTACCGTTGTCGTGGACAAGTGCGATGCGAAAGCCGCGCTGAGCCAAGGAGCGGCCCATCGTCTGTCCGGTGTATTTGAAATACAGATAAAAGGCTGCAGAGAAAAGGAACCAGTTCATAAAAAAGGCACCTGTGTACCGACCACCCGCCGTGAGCATCTCGATGTTTAGCAGGTTGGGCATGATGGCGCCGCGTGTGAAAAAACTCAACACAATGCTGATGAGCATGACGTCCAACATGAACGCAAGCACACGCTTCCAAGAAGGAGCAATAAGCATTCCTTCAGGGGCTGAGGCAAGGATGGTCTGAGCCATTGTGCCGCCTTTGACAATGGTCACCGGGTCTTCGGCCATGGTGTTGGTACGGCTTCTCCTTTGTCAAATGACGCGTTGCGCCCATCAGGAGCTGTGGGTCACGTGCCACGCGAACAACTGATGTTCCTCAACCCAATCCAAGTACGACCTCCAGGTCCCATCGTGCCGAAGCGTTGTTGGATGGCCGAGCAAGATGAGCCCGCGTTTCGCCCGGGTTATGGCGACGTTTAATCGCCGGTAATCAGCAAGGAATCCCACTTCGCCGCGGTCGTTGGCTCGAACGGTCGAAAACACAATGACTTCTTTTTCCCGACCTTGGTATCCGTCAACGCTCTTAATTTCAAGACCAGCGTAGGGCTGGCCCGGTTCTCGGCCACCGGCCATCTCAAACAACCGAGTCAATTCCCGCACTTGACCGTTGTAAGGAGAGATCACCCCGATATCGTGTGGCTGAAGGTCCCCAATAGCCAGGAGATCGTCAACCACGCCGAGCACCTTCACCGCCTCGTCGCGATTGGATCTGCTTTTTCCCTCCTCGTCGGTTTCCTCAACCCCATCGATTGGAACAAAGGCCATCGGTCGGTCCCAATCGGGCCAAAGAAAACCCGCAGGCGGAGGGCGTTGAGCGGCCGTGCAGCCGTCTTCAAGACGATTTTCATAGAACCTCGCGCTTGGAAATTCTCGTAGGATGGGGTGCATTCGGTATTGCGTGGTTAGCAGATTGGAACGCAACCCGCAAGCGATGAGCCGGTCAAACAGTGAACGGTTGAGACCCCCTTGCTCCGCCCTTCGGCTCAGAACCGTAGGGGGAAGTTGCTGGTGGTCGCCCACCAGCACCAATTGACGGCATCCCTTCACAATAGGAACCAAGGCGCTGGGCTCGGTTGCTTGTGTTGCTTCGTCCATCAAGACAATGGGGAACTTTCTGGATTCCAACAAACGATGGCCGCATCCGATGGTGGTGGCACAAATCACTTCTGCCTCGTCAAGAACGCTGGCCGTCATCACGTTTTCCATGCGGCGAATTTCTTTCTGGTTGATGTTGATGTCGCGATGCATCATCCCCTTTTCTTTGCCTTTTAGCGATGGGAGCGCTCGGCGCAGTTCGCGCTGTTCATCCTGGAGAAAGGCCAATTCTTCTTGCATCGGATGGTTCTCGAGCAGCGCATCAAGGGTCGCAGAACGGAGGTGTTCCCGGACCTTCACGGGACGGCCGATGCGCAAGGCTTTGACACCCAGGTCAAGCAAACCTTCCAGAAGATTATCCACTGCCACGTTGGATTCGGCGGTGGCAAGAAGCGGTCCACTTCCGTCCTGAGCGAGACGATGCAACAGATGAGTGGCCGTCGTGGTCTTTCCCGTTCCTGGTGGACCTTGAATGAGGGTGAGGCGTTGCGAGAGGGCCGATTCAATCGCCGCATGTTGAGAGGCATTGAGGTTCGAAGCCGATGGGCGCGGGCCACGCACTTGCCGTTTACCGCGAATGTCCGGTGAGAGTTCAGCGCTTTGGTTGATGTCCAGGACGTTTCCGAGAATGAGTTCTCGCAGCACCGTCCCGCCATCGCCCTCCGTGGAATGAAAGGCAGTGAGGGCTTGATGCATGCGGTCATGCGCGACACGATTGGCCCCTCGGTCGAGACGCCAACCACCCTTTCGAACGTCGCGGGGTCGTTCACCAACCACGACCCGTAAACGGGTGGGGCCTCGGTCCAACACCACGCCTTCGACGACTTTTTCCCCCCAAGGTCGCGATCGTGAAATCAAGACGATGTCTCCATGCGAAAAACGATGTTCAGGGAGGCGCCCTCTGTCC
>DANX01000013.1 GCA_002502295.1 Euryarchaeota archaeon UBA561
AAGAAGAAGGCCGAGGAGAAGAAAGCCAAACCAGTCACCAAGGAAGCAAAGAAGGAAGCGGAACTTGAGCGTGTGAAATCAAGAGCAGAAACCATTGATTTCAAGGTGCTCGGAAAAGCCTCGTCATCTGAATTGAAGAGCGAAGTGAAGAAAGGTGCAACCAGTTTGGAAGTTGCTGACGCCTCTGAGTTTGCAGACGCCGGCTCAGCAGCTCTCATGGACGATGGTGGAAGTACGGTTATCTCCTGGACCGGTAAAGACGGCAATGCGTTGACCGGTGTTTCCGGAATCACGAGAGTCTTCGGTAAAGCCGCTGTTATCACAACAAAGGACGATCTACAGGTCATCAAGGGCATTGGACCGTTCATCGAAGAGAAATTGAACGCACTGGGCATAACCACCTACCGGCAAATTGCCAACATGAACGCCAAACTTGAGGAACAAGTGAACGAAGCCATTGAGTTCTTCCCTGGGCGTGTTAAGCGAGATCAGTGGGCCAATCAGGCGAAGATTTTGCTCGGTGAGGACGTGAAATTGGACGAAAAGGCGCTTAAACAAGCCGAGGAACTCGAACGCATTGCGAAGAACGCCGAAAGCATTGATTTCTCAACGCTTGGTGTTGCCACGCTTGACCAAAAGGACGACCTTGAGATCATCAAGGGCATCGGTCCGTTCATCGCCGAAAAGCTGTATGCACTTGGTATCCTCACCTTTGAGCAGGTCGGAAACATGACGCCAGCCATCGAGGAACAGGTCAACGTGGCCATCGAGTTCTTCCCCGGCCGTGTCAAGCGAGACGAGTGGGCCAAGCAAGCCAAGCAGTTGCACAAGGACAAGAAGTGAGGTCATCGGACCTCACGCTCTCACAGGGATGAGCGAGAGCGAGACTCAACGCATCTCTTCGTTACCTGTTGACCATCATCAATCCGTTTTAGGAAGCCGAACGGTCCCACGATAGAGTTCAAAGAGGGCGAGCAGGTCGGGGGGTCATGGATGAGCTAGACAAAGGTGAAACTTACACCGTTCGTGACATGGAACTTGCAGAACAGGGTTCTCTTCTTGTTGATTGGGCACGTGCCAGGATGCCTGTTTTGGCCAAACTCAAAGAGGAGGCAGAACGCACCAAACCCCTCGCTGGAATGCGCGTAGCAGGCTGCCTGCACGTGACCAAAGAGACCGCCGTCCTCATCGAAGCCATCGGTGCCGCCGGTGCCGAAATTTCCTGGTCGGGTTGCAACCCGCTTTCGACCCAAGACGAAGTGGCCGCATGGCTCGCTCGTGAGGGTTATTCCGTTCACGCTTGGCACGGTCAGTCCACCGAGGATTTCTACTGGTGCATCGACCGAACGCTCGAGTTCAAGCCGACCCTAACCCTCGATGATGGTGCTGACCTCATCGTTCGTGTTCACGGCGAAAAATCCGAGTATTCCGAGGGCGTCATTGGTGGAACCGAAGAGACCACGACGGGGGTTCACCGCCTCCGAGCTATGGCAGCTGCTGGCGACCTTCGCTACCCCGTCATCGCCGTGAACGACGCCATCACCAAGTGGGACTTCGACAACGTCTACGGAACCGGTCAGTCCACGCTCGATGGTATCCTACGAGCCACCAGCGTTCTTCTCGCTGGAAAGACCTTCGTCGTGGCTGGATTTGGACACTGCGGAAGCGGTGTGGCCATGCGAGCACGAGGCATGGGAGCCAACG
Source organism: Euryarchaeota archaeon UBA561 (assembly GCA_002502295.1). Classification (GTDB taxonomy): domain Archaea; phylum Thermoplasmatota; class Poseidoniia; order Poseidoniales; family Poseidoniaceae; genus Poseidonia. Next base: position 1,705 of record DANX01000013.1, read on the forward strand.
TCATCATCACTGAAGTCGACCCGTTGCCGGCGCTACGAGCCGTGATGGAAGGCTACCGCGTCATGACCATGGACGAAGCCGCCAAGGTCGGGGACATATTCTGCACCGCTACAGGGATGGAAGACGTCATCGTTGGACGCCACTTTGCGTCCATGAAGGACGGGGCCATCGTGTGCAACACTGGCCACTACGACTGTGAGATCAAAATCACCGACCTCGAAGCGCAAGCCGCCTCAGTTCGTACGATTCGTCAAGACAACGAGGAATTTTGCATGGCCGACGGCCGTCGTATCTTCTTGCTGGCCCGTGGTCGCCTGGTTAACCTCGCCGCCGCAGAGGGTCACCCTTCGGAAGTGATGGACATGTCATTCGCAAACCAATTCCTTTCCCTTTGCCGCTTGGCAAAGGAAGGAGGTTCCATGGGCAAGCAAGTCTACGACATCACCACCGAACAAGACCAAGACTTGGCAACAACCAAACTCAGCACCCTTGGCTTCAGCATCGACGTGCTCACTGACGCCCAACTCGCTTACTTGGACGATTATACCGTCGGAACATGAGGGTCAATGAGGCCGCAGAACGCCGCAAAGCGTCGTATAACCCGGGACATCCCTCGGAGGCTGTTCAAAAATCCCGGCATGTGAAAACGACAAGTATTGAATAGAGGAGTTAACAGGGCCCAAACATGGCTCAAGATTGGTTATTTACTTCAGAATCCGTGGCGGCAGGCCACCCTGACAAATTGTGCGATGCCATCTCTGACGCCATCGTGGATGCCTGTCTTGCGCTTGACCCGAAAGCAAAGGTGGCCGTTGAAACGCTGGTGAAGGGCCGTGAAGACCGCTCACACATCGTTTTGGCCGGTGAAGTCAAGCTCGCCGCTGGCATTGATGCTCCCGATTACGTTGCCATCGCCCGGAACACCGCCGCTGAGATTGGTTATGTTGACCACGGCATCGGCATGGACGCCACCTCAGAGGAACTGTGCGACGTCACTGAACTCATCACCAGCCAGTCTGCTCACATCAATCGGGGTGTGGTGCAGTCCGTTGACGAGCAAGGCGCCGGCGATCAAGGCCTGATGTTTGGTTACGCATGCAACGAAACGGAAGCCTACCCCGAGCATCAAGGCCGTTGGATGCCAATGGCGATTGCGCTCTCGCAAGCCCTGACCCGGCGCGTAAGCAAACTCGGTCTTGACGGGACGCTTCCATGGGCCCGACCCGACGCTAAGTCCCAGGTGACGTTGATGCACGGTAAGGACGGGCAGCCGCTTTACGCCGATAACGTCGTCATCGCTGTTCAACACAAGGACATGATCGCAGAGCACGGTTCGGAAGAAGCCGAGCAGGCTTATGTTCGCCAACAGGTCATTGAACACGTCATTCAACCGGTGGTCCCGGCTTCCCTTATGCTTGACGGCAAGACCACCATCCACGTCAACTCAACCGGACGGTTTGCCGACCCTGGCGGCCCGTACGCTGACGCTGGTTTGACAGGTCGAAAAATCATCGTCGACACCTATGGAGGTCGCGGCCGACACGGTGGCGGTGCCTTCTCCGGCAAGGACCCAACCAAAGTCGACCGATCCGCCGCCTATGCTTCTCGCTGGGCTGCAAAGCACGTGGTCGCCGCTGGTTTGTCCACCGAATGTGAAATCCAACTTGCCTACGCCATCGGTGTGGCCGACCCGGTCAGCATCCGTGTTGACACGTTCGGTACCGGTCAACTCTCCGACGATGCCATCGCCGACCTTGTTGACACACACTTCTCGTTCAAACCCGGCCACATCATCCGAGACCTTGGATTGGCTGCGCCCATTTACGGCGTGACGGCGGCTGGTGGACACTTTGGGCGACAACCTGACGGCCAAACGTTCCCGTGGGAAGCGCTCAAGTCCGACGTCCTTGCGTCGTTCAAAGCCGCTTTGTGAAGTTCACTTTTTTCGTAAAGCGATGAACGCCCCAACTTTATCGATGGCTTTGTGCTCCAACGCCGTTATTTTGGCCACGTAGCGGTTTTGACTCGGTCCACGTTCGGTGAAGACCGGCACCATGGACGTCCATACTCCTTCGCCTTTGACACGGGAGTACAACGCTGCCAGCACGTGAATCACGATGAGGACATAACTGAGGTCGGCCGCTAATCCATGAAGACCGATGGCCATGTCCATGGCCACTGCTTCTTCTCCTACGCCTTGCGTGTACAGGCCAGCGATGGCCAGGCCAGTAAGTGGAAGGATGGCGAGGCAGAGGTACATGGCCACGTGGATGGCTCGCGCTGACTTCTTGTGGACGGCTGGAACAGGCACTGTGGCGCCCTGAAACGTTTCAAACCGACGCATGTAGGCATAGCGCAAAATCACGATGACAAGAAAAAGCGTGGCGAAGGCGATCTCAAACAACAGAAGCGCCGTGTCTTCCAATTCTGAGAGGTCATCGATTTGCTTGAAAATCCCGTACGCGTAGAGGGCGAGAAATCCCCAGTGAAGCACTTTCCCAAGGGTGGTGTGCTTTGTTCCCATTGGTGCGTGGTCTCCGCTCTCCTCTATACGAGTTGTTGCGACAGCATGCCCTCGGTGCGACTATAAGCACGGAAGATGAAGTGCTGAGCGAGGAGGACGTTGGATGGTGCTGCTGAATCTGTGGTCGCTCGGTCATTTTCTCCAATGGGCTGGCATCGGGCGTTTTCTGCTGCGAAATTGGTGGATTTTCTTCGCCCTTTCCATCGGTTGGGAGGTGTTGGAACTCTACCTCCCGTTTGAATTCGTTGAGGAGACGTGGGACAACAAAATCTCTGATTTGGTGGTCAATACCATCGGCTTCATGCTCGGCTTAGGGCTTCGCTATGACCCCCAAACCTTGGACTCAGCTGGAGCAAGATAGCATTGAGCAACCGACGCGATGGCGAGCCCATTCAGGGCGCTTTTGGAACCATTTTTCCTCGTGCTCGGGCTGTTCGTCGTACGGCCGCTTGAGAAGTTCATGGAGTTCTTCGGTGATGGAGAAATCGCCGTGCTCTTCCGCTGAATCAATGGCCAGTTGTGCCATCCAATTGCGGAGTACGTACTTTGGATTCGTCTTCCGCATGGTGGCTCTGTCAGGCTCTTCATTCACTCGTTCCCACCACCGACCTAGCCAAGCATTCCACGCCGTTTTTGAGGGTTCTCTACCCTCGTAGAAGGCGTCGGAGAAGTGACCAACGTCGGGTTTGGTTACCGAGCAGAGAAGACGGAAGAAGATGGTCATGTCAACTTCGGAGGCCCCGAGCAAGGTAAGCAGGTCGTTCACGAGCGGTTCGTCCGATTCTTGCAGCACCCCAAGGCCAAGTTTGTCGGCCCATGTTTCGCTTTGAGCGTTCATGGCGTATTCCATGTAGTGGTCAAGAACGGGTTGGAGCCGACTGACATCGTCCAGCAGCGGGGCCATGGATTCGAGCAAACGGGCGACGTTCCAGGCACCGATATGGGGCTGGTTTCCGTAGCGGTATCGGCGACGGCCAGCGTCGGTGGTGTTGGGGGTCCAATCCACGTCAAAGGGTTCCAACCATCCGTACGGTCCGTAGTCAATGGTCAGCCCGTGAATGGACATGTTGTCGGTGTTCATCACGCCGTGAACAAAGCCGACCCGCATCCAATGAGCGATCATCGTTGCCGTGGTTTCGGCCACTTCGGTGAGCCAGGCGATGATGCCGTCATCCGTGCTCACATCGTGGTCGGGGAAGTGATGGCGCACGGTATGGTCAACCAAGGTTCGAAGGGTTTGATGATGGCCGTCGGACATGTGGATTTGGAAGCTGCCGAAACGGATGAAACTCGGAGCGACTCGGCACACGACCGCTCCTGGTTCGGGGGCAGGGTTGCCATTGTAGAGGACATCTCGAACCACCTGTTCGCCGGTGGTCACCAGCGAGAGGGCGCGGGTGGTGGGCACACCAAGGTGATGCATCGCCTCGCTGCACAAGTATTCGCGAATGGAAGAACGCAGCACAGCTTTGCCGTCGGCGGTGCGAGAATAAGGCGTGCGTCCAGCACCTTTGAGTTGCAGTTCAAGGAAGCCGTTCTCGGTTTCGACTTCACCCAAGGTGATGGCTCGTCCGTCGCCCAGTTGACCGGCCCAGTTGCCGAACTGGTGGCCCCCATAGCGCTGAGCGTAGGGTTGCATGCCGGCAACAGGAGCTCCGCCACCAAGCACGACGCCGGCTTTGTCGGTACGTTCCAGTCCCAAAGCTTCGGCCATTTCGGTTGACCAGAGAGCGAGGGTTGGGGAAGGGGCAGGCGTGGGCGTGACCCTTGACCAACATTTTCCGGGAACTTGACGTGGTCGGCCTCCCACCATCTCGTCTCCAGGCGCCTCACCCAAGAAGCGGGCGTGCCATGAGAGGGCGTCAAGCGAACGGTTGCTCACAGACACGCCACGCAGGGGTCCTCTTCAAACTCATGGGCGGGCTCAACCTTGCCACTTTGACCAATCGTCGCTCTTCCCAGCTCGCATGTAGTGGACGCCGCTCCCTTCTGGGTGCTCCAACCACTCATAGCCGTCGGTTGGGTTGATTTGCCCCATCATATCCTTGGTGGGTTCATGATTGCTGAAGAGGTCATCATCCTCCTTTTCGTTCATGGCCAATTTCTCCTTGAGCAACTCAGTGCGCTCGGAGGCGTTGATGGTATCGCTTAGGCCGAAATAGGCGTCGTTGTGAGCGATGTGGAGCAGGTCTTCATCGGTGCTGGCCAACAAATCATTGATGAGCACGCTGATTTTCTCCCGCGTCTCTTTCTTGATCTCGTTGTTCGTAAAACGAGCCGTCAGGTCAGCCTTGAGGGATCGAAGCTCCTCATGCAAGGTTTCAGGTTCTTGGAAATAGGCTTGAACAAGGGATTGCAGGTAGGTCAATTCGTTCTCTTCCTCTTTGGTCAATTTGGAGCTGCGTCGGAAGACTTGCACCCATCGGAAAGCGTCCGGTAAAACAGCCGCTGCAACGTTGGTCTGAAGCAAGGTGAGCAGGGCGAGGATGATGGCGCCCCATCCGACCGTTTGAGCCATTTCATTGGAGAAGAAGGAGTCTTCAGGCAGGTCAGCCGTACCGTCGTCGTTGACGGTCAATTCACAGCCTTTGATGTCGATCAGCGTTCCGAGAGGCGTATCGGGACACTCATCGAATTCGTCAAGAATCCCGTCGCCGTCGCTGTCAAGAACAACCTCCTCAACTTCGAACATGTTGGGAATGCCATTTCCGTCGTCGTCGGCGCAGCCGAAGAAACCAGAGGCGGTGGAGTTGCCGTTCACTTGCGGGCAATAATCAGCCATTACGGCGCCTTGGACATACCCGCCGATTCCGGAGGCTGCTCGAGAGGTATTCCACGAACCGTTGCCCCAGTTATCGCCGTAGCCATCGCCGTCCAGGTCCGACCACTGCGAGGCCACGTTGGGAAAAGCGTCTGGGCTGTTGCCCGAAGCGTTATCCCCATAGCCATCTCTGTCAGCGTCTACCCACTGCGTCATGTCGGTGGGAAACGCATCCTGCAGGTCAACGATGGTGTCGCCGTCGCTGTCGAGGAAATTGTTGATCAACGGATACAGGTCGGCGTTGTCGCCAATGCCATCACCGTCGGAGTCCATGGTCTCGCTGGCGTCTTGTGGGAACGCATCAGCGTTATCACCGACCCCATCGCCATCGGAATCCATTGTTTCGTTAACATCAAAGGGGAACATGTCACTGTTGTCCCCAACACCATCACCATCGCTGTCGAGGTACTCGAAGGAATTGTAGGGAAACATATCCGCGTTGTTGCCCACGCCGTCGTTGTCCGAATCCATGGTTTCGTTGGCATCGTTAGGGAAGGCGTCGCCGTTGTCTCCCGCTCCATCGCCGTCAGAATCCATCCATTCGCCGCTATCATTGGGGAAGACGTCCGAGTTGTCACCCACTCCGTCTCCATCGCTGTCAAGCCATTCAGTGGGGTTGTTTGGGAAGTCATCGTTCTCGTCGCTGTAGCCGTCTCCGTCGGCGTCGGGGCACCCGTCTTGGTCAACGGTGGAGGTCCCTGCGATGTTTGGGCACCCATCGTACTCATTGGGTACGCCGTCCATGTCTATATCATCGGGTGAAACATATTGGAACGCGAGGCCCAAATCGAGCGATGAGCCTTGGTCGCCAAAGAGTTTCAAATCAACTTGTTCAGCAATCGAGCCTGCACTTGGTGTTGTGACTCGTATGGTGGTGTCGTTCACGACCGTTCCTGTCACGGAACCATAGGAGCCGAATTGGACCGTAATTTCCTGATTAAGGTACATCCCGGTTGACCGGTTCGCATACTTCAGCCGCTTGTTTGAAGAATCATAGTAGGCAATATGCACCATGTTGTCGTCACCAACAACGATGTCATTTCCATAGCCTACATTACCAACAATGTCGATGGCAGCCGATTGGCGTGATTCCCCCGGTGCCACCATGGTGTAGCCGAGGTCTGAGTCTCCATTGTATTCCGAAATGTGAACGATGTCATACTGGTCAATGTACATGCTAAACGTGTCTCTTGAGTTGCCCTGGTTTGAAACAGTCCAAGCCGAACCGGCGGCCCCGTTTGCAAAGTATACTGTATTTCCAGCAGCATTGGAAGCGTAAACAAGATGAAGTTCATCGTTTGAGTCAACAGCCATAGCGCTGTGGTAGCCAACTCCAGCGCCGTTATCAACGGTGTAGCGTTGCCATGAACCACTGATGTTTGAAGCGATCAACATATCCATGTTACCATGATGCCTGTAAGCGACATGGACAAAGCCGTTTGAGTCAATCGCGATGGAAGAGTCACAACCAATGTACGTGGTAGTGTCATCCAACGTGACCGTTATCCATGAAGACCCGTCGTAATAGGATAAAAGCGCCGCATTGCAGAGGTATCCATCCCTTGAGTAAGAGATATGTGGCTGGTCATTCGCATCTAGAGCTATGGAAATTTGGTCGTTCTCAACATTGGACTTGCTCCAGTTATTTGTCCATGATGTTCCATCATACATCGAATAGAGCAGGTAGCCTGAGCCCGATATACTGTGATAGTAAGCGATGTGAACGTTATCGTTGCTGTCAATTACGAGGTCTGCGTTGGCGCACACGTCACAACTCCGGATCTCCTTATGCGTCCATGTTGAACCATCATAACGGCTGTGCCAAATATCGTCACTGTTCATATTTGAGGAGACGATATGCACGGTTCCATTTGAGTCAACGCCAATGGAAGGATCCCAACCGCTGGATGTAACATAGCTCGCCGTTGTCGTTGTCCACGTGTAGGCCTCGCCATCGCTCGTGACATTCTTGAAGGCCATGTCGAGGAATCCTGTTCCGGTGATGGTGATCTCTTCGCCTCCAGTGGTCCAACCCTGGCTTGGCGAGACGGTGAAGGTGGCGTTTGAAGCGTCGTTCACCTCGTTGGGAGCGTCGAGCCATTCCACCTCAGTGAATCCGTTGCTTTCGAACAGAACGGGGGCAAGAAGTGTTGAGAGTAACACCGCTGTGACAAGAAATGTAGGGCGTTGCATGGACCTTACCAACCATTGGGGAATATAGCCTCTTCTCCTCCCGGCCAGTCCCCGGATGGTCTCAGCCTCGTTGGACTTATTGGGTTGAGACGGTGACGGGTCCTTGGAGCAGGAAAACCACCCACAAAAGTCCCAACAAAACACCACAGAACTGGAAAATGCGCTTACCAGTGGCACCTTCCGTGAACAGGTGGTTGAGACGCGCACCGGCCAGCGTCCACAGGACCATGGCACTCACGCAGGTGGTTAAGGTGACGAAAATGATGGTTGAAATGCCCGTCATGCCGCCACCAAGCGGTTCGATGAATTTCGTCATCATGATGATGATGAAGGCCCATTCTTTCCCGTTGACAAACTGCATGCCGATGCCCACTTTCAATCCCAACATACCTTCGATGTTGTTCTCCACCTTCACGCTGGCTGGGTCAAATCGGAACATCGCCACCACCATGGCGCCGAGGAAGGCCATGCCAATCCAGTGCAGCACGTTCATTGCTACTTCGGAATCGCTGACGGCGTCAACGAGAAGTCCCACACTCAGTTCAATCGTCACAAACCCGATGGCCATGCCCGCAATGAGTTTGATGTTGGCTCTGGAACCGAACAATCCACTGTGGCCAAAACAGGTCAATGCATTGGGTCCCGGAGTAAGCAAACCAATGGCAAGTAGCGTCAACAACTCACCAAGTGCGATGTAGTCCATGTGTCCCCTTCCTCAAGCAATGCCTTCCTGTTGCAGGGCCCAAGCGAGGTAGTGGTATTCTTCTTCGCTGTTGTAGAGTTGGGCAGAGATTCGAATGAAGCGACCTTGCGGTGAAGGCCACGACCAAACAGGAATCTGAATGCCGTATTTTTCGCTCAAGATGACGTGCAGCGGGTCCGGCTCATGAAGTGGAATGCCGCTACTTACTGTGTTTGGAGGCAATATGAGCGTGGCGATGCAAGCCACCATTTCATCGGGGCACGGCTTTTCCAAACCGAGGGTTGTGCACAGAATGTTCCGACCTCGAAGAGCGAGCTGGTGATTGTGTTCCATGATGGCCGGCCACCCTCCTTCTACCGCGTCAGCAAGATGGTCGATGGTCGCAGGAATGGCGCAATGGGCTGATACATCGCGAGTTCCGGTCCAATCAAACTCATGACGGAAGCGGGTTGTCTCTCCGAGCGGGAACGTCATGCCGTGGCTGATGGTGAGAGGATGAATGACCGCCTGCTTGTCTTTTCGGACGTGGAGGAACGCTGACCCTTTGGGCGCACACAGCCACTTGTGGCAGTTGCTTGTCGTGTACGAGGCCCCGAGTTCGTCGAGGTTCAATGGAACCATTCCGATGCCGTGAGCCGCATCAAGCATGACTTCGACACCGCGCTTCTCAAGCATTGACACCAACTGTTCAAACGGCATCAAGAGGCCTGTTGGGCTAGTGACGGTGTCGATCATGGCAAGGCGTGTTTGGTCAGTGACGCCGTTCATGATGGCGTCCACGGCCTCTTGAGGGGCGTTGATTGGAAACGGGATGTTGACCGTGACGACCTTAGCACCCCAACGCTCTGCGACGAAATCAATGGTGTTTCGACAGGCCTGATAGGCGTGGTCTGGGACAAGAATTTCATCGCCCGGCGCGAACTGTAAGGAACGCAGAACCGTGTTCACGCCGGATGTGGCGTTCTCGACCAGAGCGAGGTCGTCAGCATCACAAGAAAGGAATGATGCGAGCTTTTCTCGAGTCGTTTGAAGGATACCGGGCATCAGGTCTTCGAAGAATCGGACCGGTTCGTTTTCCATAAGGTCCTGCCATGTTCGTTGTTCTTCACGAATCTCCGTCGGCGTTGCTCCAAACGACCCGTGGTTCAGAAAAACCCGGTCCTTCTGCAATCTCCATAGCCGGGACAGGGCGCTTCTCGCCGGCTGTTGCATGCCAGCAAACTAATGGCGCTTGATTTGAAGTTAGTGGCAAAAACACTCATCATGGTTCAAAGATGGACGGCCATGAGTCTCGAAACAACATCCCAATATGTTGAGGTTGTTTTTTGTCATGACCATTGTCCGACACCGCAAGCTAGGCCTGCTACGTATCCTTGGCCCACCTTATGGTGTGGCTGAGGTGGTTTGGGCTCCAAGAATCGTCTCAGTCGTTTCGTCGGTTGAGGAACATGGCTGCACCGAGCATGGCGATGAGAGCAAAGCCGATGCCTGGAGCAGGCAACTGCACTTGCGGGTTCTCATCGGCGTACTCACCGTCAGGCGTAGAAAGGCGAACCGTGTTCCATCCTTCGAGTTCAAAGTCTTCGTCAACGTACAAGATATAGCTCTCTTCTGTATCGGACGGTTCTGAATCATCGAGCATGCTAAGTCCGGTGATGTCGCCGTTCATGATCTCAGCCATGCTGTAGCGTGCGAGTTCATCACCGCAGTCGCTTGGAAGCAGGTAGTCTTCACCCCCGAATTGAGCAGACGTCTCGTCGAACGTGTTGCAGTTGCTAAACACGATTTCGAGCATGCTCGTGTTCTCATCCATGGACCAGGAAGCAATACCCGTGGAGAAGAAGGTGTACATACCGTAGCCGTGTCCTTCGCCAACCGTAGCCTCGTCGGAACCGTCTTCGCAGTCTTCGTACCCGTTGTTGACCTCTGAGAGATCGATTTCATACTCGCCGTCCTCGCACTCAAAGCCACTGGTTTCGTAGGAGTAACCTTCGTATTCGTCGGAACCGTCTTCGCAGTCTTCGTAGCCGTCATTTACCCAAGAGAGAATGATGTCTTCACCGCTGTACAGGCAGGTGAAGAAGGACGTCTCCTCGCCTTCCTCGTCGTAGATCGGTTCGTCGGTACCATCAGCACAGTCTTCTTCGCCATCGTTCACGTTGGACATTGGAACTTCAGACCCGTCGTCTAAGGCGTAGCAGGTGTAAACTTCCTCCTCGTAGGTTGGTTCGTCGCTCCCATCAGCACAGTCTTCTTCGCCATCGTTCGCATAACCAAAGGGCACTTCTTCGCCGTCATCGCAGATGAAAACCTTGCCGTCGTCAACGCTGTGTGGTTCGCCGTCAAACTCTACAGCAAAAGGAGGTGCATGGGTGTCGAGCGTCATGTTGACCACGAGCGCATCGACCAGCGTAGGGTCGTAAGCATCGCTCTTCATGAGCGTCTGCATCATGGCTCCGTCGTCGTCGTATTCCGTCGTTTCCATCATCAGGAAAGCGTGCGTTGTCGCATCGAACATCGCCATCATGGACGTCCCGTCGCTCATGGTTCCGTTGAGACCGATCATCTCAACGCCGCTTTCATCGGTGTGCATCCACATTTCGTATGCGGCGTCGGATGGGAAGAACACATCAGCGCACAGCCAGCCAACGTCCTCGCCACCCCATTCGCAGTCAGCGGCCAACTCAAAGTCCATCTCGTCCCAGCCGGTTTCACAATCGGCAGACCCGTCATGGAACTGGGAAGTGGTCAAGCTGCTACCATCTTCCGAGCCGTAGCAGTCTGCCACATTCAGGTCTTCAACGACCGCTTCATCCGATCCGTCGTCGCAGTCTTCACTTCCGTCGTTGATGTAGCCGAAGTTAATCTCGTCCGAGCCGTCGTCGCACATGAAGGTACTCGGCTCGTCTGAACCGTCGGCACAGTCCACGGCACCGTCGTTGAACTGACTGACCGTGATTTCGGAACCGTCAGCACAGGAGAAGACGCTCTCGTCTTCCGGCATTTCATACTGGGCTTCGTCCGACCCATCGTCGCAGTCTTCGTAGCCGTCATTGGCCCACGAAAGCGGGATGGTGTCCGAGCCATCAACGCACTCAAACGTGCTGATTTCCTCGAATTCAGGTTCGTCGGTAGAGTCCTCGCAATCGTATTCCATGTTGTTAACCAATGAGAGAGCGATGTTTTCTCCTGAATACTGGCAGGCGTAGGTTGAAACCTCTGACCCGGTAACGGGGTCGTAGGACGGTTCATCGTCGCCGCTCGAGCAGTCATCCTCGCCGTCGTTCACGAATGAAAGAGGAATTGTGTCACCCGAGGCGCAGGTGAATTCAGAGACTTCTTCCTCAACAACTTCGTCTTCTGCATCAGCGCAGTCATCTTCACCGTCGTTCACACTGGAGAATGGAATGAGGGTGCCGTCGTCGCACTCAAAGTCCGTGAGTTCTGCCTGATCGTAGGTGGGTTCATCCGTACTGTCATTACAATCGGCCTCGCCGTCGTTGACCCATTGGAACGGAATGGTTTCTCCGTTCTCACAGGTGTAATCGGTACTGATTCGATAGTCCGGCTCGTCTTCTCCTCCGGCGCAGTCTTCACTTCCATCATTGAGGAGTGCGAAACTGATGACCGTCCCGTCCTCGCACGTGTAGTTCATGTTGCCGGTTCCGTCATCTTCGTCGGCTCC
>DANX01000066.1 GCA_002502295.1 Euryarchaeota archaeon UBA561
ACCGCGGTCTGGATCGTCATGTGGAGCGAGCCGGTGATCCGGGATCCCTTGAGTGGGTGCTTGCCTGCATATTCGGCCCTGAGGGCCATCAGACCGGGCATCTCGTGTTCGGCCAGCTCGATTTCCTTGCGTCCGAAAGCCACCGTCTCGGCGGAAAGGTCGGGGACCTTGAACGGGAAGTCGTTGAAGAGCGGCTGCCCTGTCGAAAGGAAGGTTCCGGCTTCGGAAGCGGTGGCGGTCACGGTGCGAGCTCCTGGTTCGTGGTGATTCTGGCGATGCTTATCAACTGAAAAACGGCTTCGAAGTGGGACGAAGGCTGGTTTCGCCCATTCGACCGGGTTTTCATCCATTCATCCGGATGAATGGATCAAATGATAGCTCTCCAGGCCTCCCCCAGTCAATTCGTACTCGAACCGCGAGGCCAAAACCAATGGGTGTATTCTGGAGGATCATTCTTCAGCTCGGAGCCCCCGATGACCTTTTCCAGCCTTGCCGTCGTGTTCCTGATCGGACTCGTGTCCAACCTCTCCACTTCCCATGAGCCATCGAGCGAGGAACGAATCGGAGCTCCCTACCTGCTCGACACCTGCGTCGTGAGTGGCAAGAAGCTGCCGTCCGACGGCGGCGTGGTCGCGATTCTGGACGGAGAGACCGACGCCGGGCAGAAGGGGCGGGAAGTCCGGTTCTGCTGCTCGAACTGCAAGGCGACCTTCCTCAAGGATCCCGCGAAGTTCATCCCCAAGCTCGACGAGATGATCATCGCGGACCAGATGCCGCGATATCCCAGAACGGTGCCCTGCATCGTGATGCTCGACGAATCGCTCCCCGATCCCACTGGCGAGGACGCGCGGGACTGCAAGATGCTCGTGAGCGGAAACCGCCTCATTCGGCTCTGTTGCAACAAGTGCGTCCGAATGTTCAAGAGGAGCCCCGGAAAGTATCTGGAGGTACTCGATGCCGCGGTGATCGAAGAAGCCATGAAGGCCCATCAGACCGAAGACAGACCTGAATGGGACCGGTCTTCGGGTTGGGGCGATATTCGGTTCAATCGGAAGCGAATCAAAACCGGCACCTTGCGCACCATTCATTTGCCGCTGCTCAACGTGAGCTTGGGGGATGCATGGCCCGTCCCGGTGACCATTATCCACGGAAGTCGACCGGGCCCGTGCATCACCGTCATAGGAGGTATCCACGGCGACGAGTTGACCGGCCCTTCGACGTGTACACACCTGCTCAGCAATGCGTTCACCGACCCAGGTAAACCACTCGACCCGAAAAGCCTGGCAGGAACACTCCGAATCGTTCCCGTGGTCAATTTACCCGGCTACCGCATGAAGTCCCGCTATTTTCCAGACGGACGAGATCTCAACCGCCAATTCCCGGGCGACCCCGGCGGGTCAACCACGCGGCGTGTTGCGCACCAAATATGGACGCATTTGGTGGAGGACAGCGATGCCATTATCGATTTGCACAGCGCTGCCAAAGGCCGCACAAACATGCCCCAGGTTCGCTGCGATTTGAAACATACAAGTTCTTACTTACTTGCAAAGTCATTCGGCATTGAAATCATTCTCGACTCCATTCCAACCAAAGGAACACTGCGCCGAACGGGCAACGCCGCTGACATCCCAGTGGTCACCTATGAAGGAGGGGCAGCAGACACCTTGGGCGACCAATCCGTCAAAGTTGCCGTGCACGGCGTCATGAACGCTTTGCGCTCCATGCGAATGGTCCCCGGCAATCCGCAACGGCCCAAGTTCCGAATCATGGCCAGTGGCTCGACGTGGCTTCGTGCGGCTGAAGGAGGTCTCTTGGACATGTTCGTCCAAGCCGGCAGCGTGATGCGCGAAGGTGAAGTGGTGGCGACCATTTCAGACCCAGCTACACCGGGGATGTCGGTGGACATCGTCGCCCCAGAAGACGGCCTGATCATCGGTGCTGCCACCAATCCATTTACTGCAGCAGGAATGCCCGTTGGCCATTTTCTCCCCATATCGAAACATTTCGCACTCCTGGAAGAGCAGATCGATGAAAATGGACAATTCATTGTCAACGGAAGTCAGGAAGAACGTGTGTGGCGAGAAGAGCACGAAATTAGCGAAATTTCACTCGACGGCGAGTGGTCTGGAGGAGAGGTTGATTCGGAGTGGATTGGCTCAAAATCGTCCGGCAGCGAAAAGGAGTTCGAAGAAGAAGCCGAATAATCACGGAGAAACGAACGCAGCAACGGCAGCGTGAATCTCTTCGTCAAGCATGTTTCGCTTTTGGCTCTTAGCCACTTCGAAAAGGTGAGCAACAAGGTCGTCATCGGCCTCAATGCCCTCTTGTTCCAACCACCAAATGATGTTTGAGCGACCTGACATGTGGCCAATCCGAATCACTTGCTTCAGACCAAAATCCCCTGCGGGAACACCCGAATACACACGGTCTGCAAGCCAATCATCGCCCTTCCTCATGGCCTTGATGACCGCCGAAGCGTGCACACCGGTTCCGGTTTCGAAAGCATCCTCTCCAAAGACGGGATAGTTTCGAGGCAAGGGCACCTCGATGTATTCGTTGGCCTTTTGCATGTAGGTATCCAGCAGGGTCAAATCGTTGTCGATGATGCCCATGAGTTTGAGGTTAACCAAGGTCTGGTCAATGGGGGCATTTCCAGCTCGCTCACCGACGCCGAGGGCCGTGCCATGAAGAACATCGGCACCCGCTTCAAGCGCAGCAAGGTTGTTGGCAATGCCCAATCCACGGTCTTGATGGCCGTGCCAGTTCACTTCAAATTCTCGGCGTTGATATCCTGCGTCTTTGATGACTTCCTCGTCAATAAAGGCAAGGAGTTTCTTCACGCCGTTTGGCGTCACATGCCCACAGGTATCGCAAACACAGAGACGACGAACGCCAAGTTCCATCGCTCGATGATAAATCATCTTCACGTCTTCGGGGTTCGACCGCGTCGTGTCCTCGGTCACGAACATCACTGGGACATCGTTCTCAACGGCATACGACACCGCTTTTTCCATGGTTGAAACCAATTTTTCCATGGTCCAACCTTCGGTGTACTGACGAATGGGGCTGGTTCCCAAGAAAGCCGAAGCTTGTATTTCCATCTCGTGTTTTGCCTGCATTTCAACCAGTGGCTCAATATCACCCATCAGCGTACGAACAGCGGCACCGGGACGGATGGCGTAGTCGTTTTCTCGGATGTGAGTCAACATGGCGTCAATGTGTTTTCGGTGGAAAGGGCCAGCGCCAGGAAGACCGAGGTCAACCTTTTGGATTCCTAACTTTTCCATGTAGCCCAAGAGTTCTATTTTTTGTTCGATGGTCGGGTTGCGAGCACTTGGGCTCTGCAAGCCGTCGCGCAACGTCTCGTCGTCAAACCACACATCGTGCGGATGGTTGGCAGCGTTCCTTTTGAACTCATAATCAACCGTGTTCCAATCATAAATCAGAGAACGCTCGTCCATCAAAACCACCGCTGGGATGAAATCCCCCAGCAAGCCTGAGACGATGCCATCATGTTTGAATGCGTCGCTTGAGCGCTATCAGCAGAAATCCCAAAGGCAAAGATGGAGATTGCCTCACTCTTCTTCTCCAAGCGGAGATTCCTCGTCCTCATCGTCAACATCCAAGAGGGAAGCAGACACTCGAGAGGAAAAGATGATTTCGTCGACGAATCCACCTTTTTGCTTGTTTCTCAACTCCATCACCCGGGTACCACGCGTGGCTTTGCCGCTTGTTTCCTTGGTTTGAGAGACCCGGATTCGGATCATCATCCCAGACTTTGTCAACAAGAAGAGATGATCTTGGATGTCCGGGATGGTGCGAACGCTGATGATTGAGTCTTCGTGTTCTTCGTCGAGTTTCATCGTGCGTACGCCCTTCGCACCGGGTTTTGTCCGGCGGTAGCCGTCGGTGGCCATCTTCGGAGAACCATCGGCTTCGAACTTGGGATTGCCCGCCGCATCCGTGTCGTGCATCTTTTGTGCTGTACCAAGACGGCTGCGTTTCGCCATGCCGTATTTGGAAATGGTCAAGATGTGTTCATCAGCGCTTAGCATGGCCACCATACCGGCGACGAAACCGCCGCCTGAGCCCTTGCGGTCACTGACCTTGATGCCGTAAACACCACCGGAAACCCGGCCAGAGGCACGAATCGCACCGCAGCTAAACCGAGAGGCATACCCCGTGGTGGAAATCATGACAATATCATGGTCGTTGGTCGCTGACCGAACGTTGACAAGCGAATCGCCTTCTTTCTTGAAACGAAGTGCATACTTGCCGTTTCGATTGATACGAACGTATTCGGACAACGCTGTTTTCTTGATCAGGCCCAATCGCGTAGCAAAGAGGAGATAGTGGTGGTCCGGTTCCTCAAGCAACTCACGTGAAACTGGCAGAATACTGACGATGTTCTCGTCCTCCCGCAGGCTTTCCAAAAGATTACGGATGTGTGAACCTCTTGATTGTCGACTACCAAGGGGAGTTTCCCACGCTTTGAGGCCATAGACACGACCTTGGTCGGTGAAAATCAACAAACGGTCCTTGCTGAAACACGCCGTGATGAGCTGAGGTGTGTCCTCTGTTTTCGTGGTGACACCTTTGAGCCCTCTGCCTCCTCTGTTTTGCGTCCGGAAGGTTTCGACTGGAGTGTGACGAATGTAGTTGTCTTCGCTGAGGGTAATTACGATGGCACGCTCTTCGATCAAGTCCTCTCGGTCCATGGAGAGCGGCATCGGGTCAATGAACGAGCGACGATCGTCCCCGTGGCGGTCTACAAGTTCGGCAAGTTCCTCCTTGAGGATGCTCAGACGGCGAGGCCGTGAAGCGAGAATGTCCTCAAGGTCCGCAATGACGAGTTTCAATTCCTCGTGCTCGCCTTGGACCTTGGAGACGTCAAGTTGGCTCAATTGATACAACCGTCGTTCAGCAATGGCTTTTGCCTGTGCTTCGCTGAAATCGAAAGGCGCAATACCGGGCATGGCCTCATCGCCCCGCAAAACGGCTTCAAATTGGTCTCGGCTAGCGCTAGCTTTTCCGACGGCAACCACGTCATCAATCCGGTCTTGGGCCTTCACCAATCCTTCCAAAATGTGAGCGCGCGCCTTGGCCTTGTTCAAATCAAATCCAGCACGCCGTTCTACCACGGTTTCCCGATGGGCAACGTAGGTGTGAATCATCGTTGGAAGATTCAACAACACCGGGCGTCCATCGAGGATGCCCATCATGTTGGCGGAATACGATTCTTGCAAGCGGCTCGATTTGAAGAGCTGGTTCAGAACGGCATGTGGATCGGCGTTGTTCTTGACCTCGATGACCACTCGGATGCCTTCTTTCGAGGATTCATCTCGGATGTCTCGAATACCAACCACGACTTCTTTGTTCACCAAATCTGCGATTTGAACAAGCATGTCGGCTTTCTTGACCTGGTAGGGGATCTCGTGAACCACGATTCGCTTCCCTTTGTCATCATCAAAGACATCGCATTTGGAACGAACGTGGAAGCGGCCTTTGCCGGTGGCGTACATATCGATGATGCCATCGATGCCGTGAATGGAGGCCCCGGTTGGGAAATCGGGGCCTTTGACATGCTGCATGTATTCTTCTATAGAGATAGAAGGTTTGCCCTCAGCGCCGGTTTCAAGGATGGTATCGACGTGAAGGTTCACGGCGCCTGCCACTTCTGTCAGGTTGTGTGGAGGGATTCGAGTTGCCATACCAACGGCGATACCGTCGCTGCCGTTGAGCAGCAAGTTTGGAAGCCGTGCGGGGAGAACGGTCGGCTCGTTCTCTGAATCGTCAAAATTGGGCTGGAAGTCGACGGTGTCTTTGTTGATGTCCTCCAGCATGTGCTTCGAAATTCGGTCAAGCCGACTCTCGGTGTACCGCATGGCGGCGGGTGGGTCGCCATCGATGGAACCAAAATTGCCTTGCCCATCAACGAGTGGGTATCGGAGTGAGAATTCCTGAGCCATGCGAACCATGGTGTCGTAAATCGATTGATCTCCGTGAGGGTGATACTTACCCATCACTTCACCAACCGAGCGAGCCGATTTGCTGAATTTCTTTTCAGCGGTGTGCCCGCCTTCGAACATGCCGTAGAGCACGCGTCGGTGAACCGGTTTGAGGCCGTCTCGGGCATCGGGGAGTGCACGACCAATGATGACCGACATGGCGTAATTGATGTAGGAATTTTTCATTTCAGTGTTAAGCGAATGGTTCAGGATAATCTCGCCTGGCCCAGCCGCCCCGTCGTCAGTGGTTGTGGTTTCTTCATCAGATGTCAAGGTTGGTCACCTCCTTTGCATGCCGCTCGATAAACGCACGACGTTCAGGTACATCTTCGCCCATGAGCGTTTCGAACATGCGATCGGTCTCTTCGGCTTCTTTGACCGTTACCTTGAGCATGGTTCGGGTTTCTGGATTCATGGTGGTCTCCCACAATTGGTCGGGGTTCATTTCACCAAGACCTTTGTAGCGTTGGACACCGATCTTGGAAGAGGGGTTATCACCTCGCAAATCGTCGATGATGGTGTCCCGCTCCTCGTCGCTGAAGGCGTAACGGTTGATCTTCCCCTTGCTGAGTTGGTACAAAGGAGGTTGGGCGATGAACACGTGCCCGCCTTCGATGGCAGGACGCATAAAGCGCCAAAGGAAAGTAAGCATCAGGGTCCGGATGTGAGCCCCGTCAACGTCAGCGTCCGTCATGATGATCAGTTTGTTGTACCGGAGTTTGGAGGTATCAAATGCACCTTCATCGCCTTCGTTGTTGCCAACACCAGCGCCAAAGGCACGAATCATGGTTTGGATTTCTTGATTTTGGAACACCTTGGCAACGTTGTGCATTTGGCGTTCAACGTTCAAAATTTTACCCCGGAGCGGCAAAATGGCCTGTATTCTCCTGTCGCGTCCCGTTTTTGCTGAGCCCCCAGCAGAGTCACCCTCAACAAGGTAAATTTCGCATTCCTCTGGCTTCCGAGACTGGCAGTCTGCCAGTTTACCGGGTAAACCACCACCTTCCAAGACGCCTTTACGGCGGGTCAAATCCCTCGCTTTTCGAGCGGCTTCTCTGGCCTTCGATGCCAAGACGGCTTTGTCAACAATCAATTTACCAACGCTTGGATTTTCTTCAAAGAATTCATTCAGTTTCTCATACACAACGGTTTGAACGATGCCAGAGACTTCGCTGCTCACGAGTTTATCCTTCGTTTGGGATGAAAAGGAGGGGTCGGGATGCTTGACGCTGACGATGGCAGCCAGGCCTTCTCGGACGTCGTCGCCCGACAACCCGTCGTTTTTCAACAACTTTTTCTTCTTGGCATAGCCGTTGATGCAGCTGGTCAAGGCTGTTCGAAGCCCCGACATGTGGGTTCCACCATCCTTGTTTCGAATGATGTTGGTGTAGCATTGAATGCTCTCGCTGAACGCATCGGACCACTGAAGGGCCAATTCAACGGAAACCGGGCCTTTTTCAATCTCCTTTTCTCCAGAAATCAAAATTGGGTCGGCGTGGAGCGTTTCGCGTCGTGCGTTTATTTGTTTGACGAATTCAGAAATTCCACCCGCATAGTGGTGTTCGACCGTGTGGACGTCCTCGCTGCGGTTGTCGGTAATGATGATTTTCAACCCTGCATTGAGGAAAGATGTTTCCTTGAGTCGGCTATCGATTTGGTCAAAATCAAATTCAACGATGTTCGTGAAAATGGAGGTGTCCGGTTTGAAGGAGATGATGGTCCCTGTGTCATCGCAGGCCCCAATCGCTTCCAGTTCTGAAACCCGCACACCTGCCTCAAATCGCTGTTTGTACACCGTCCCGTCTCGATGAATTTCAACTTCCATCCACTCAGAAACAGCGTTGACAGCGGAAACGCCGACGCCGTGAAGTCCACCGCTCACTTTGTAGGAGCTGTTGTCGAATTTACCACCGGCGTGCAATTTTGTCATGATCACTTCTGCAGCAGAGATGCCAAACTCTTCGTGCTTGTCAACCGGGATGCCACGCCCGTAGTCTCGGACGGACAGGGAATGGTCTTCGTGAAGGATGACTTCCACAACGTCGTTAAATCCAGCCAAATGCTCGTCCACTGAGTTGTCGACAACCTCCCAGATGCAGTGGTGCAGGGCGGAACCATCATGGGGGTCGCCAAGGTACATTCCTGGTCGTTTTCGAACCGCTTCAAGTCCTTCGAGAACCTGAATGCTCCCGGCGTCATAATTTTCACTCATTTCATCGCCTCAAAAAGTTGGTAGAATCGGGGGGAGGCGGGCAAATTTTGTTGCGCAAAGTTGCCCTCTTCCTCCTTCAAAATATACTGCCCGCCACGGGGTATAAACATACCCCCTTTAGACCTAGAAAAACGATGCATTGCTCACCATTTTTGGCGGCCGAAAATGTTCCAAGAACAAGGAATCTGGCCGGCGTTTATCACGATGGCCAACGCTGGCCCAATTCAATGAACATCGTGCTCACCGACCATGCGTGAGCGTTAAGAACAGAGCGCAGATGGGCGTTCCATGGCTGACCCAAAAGTGTGCGTCTCTCTCGAAGGCACGACCGTGAAAGAAATGGCGGACGAAGCTGCTCGAGCGAACCTAGCGGGCGCCGATTTTGTGGAAGTGCGGTTTGACCGCCTCTACCTCAAGCGCCCTGAAGCTGAACCCGTTGAGGACGAGAACGGCGAAATCAAGCATGTAATGCCCCCTGAAAGTGAATGGCCCGTCCGAGAGATGGACACCATCAACATTGATGCATCGATTCAACAACTGAAGGAAAGCATCCCACTGCCCGTTATCTTCACCGTTCGCCCAACAGAGGAGGGCGGACACTACCCAGGAGAGGAAAAAGCACGATACGAGATCCTTCAGAAGGCCATTGAATCAGGTGTCAACTCCATCGACCTGGAACTCTCCATTGATGAAGAAACCAGAACATCTCTTCTCGAACAAGCCTCATCAGCCAAAGTGAGTATTATCTCATCCATGCACAACACCACCACAACCCCGAGCGCTGACGAACTTGTTGAACTCGTCAAAGAGCACTCCAAAGAAGGCGAGATGTTCAAATTCTGCGGCACCGTTAACGACCATCAGGATGCCTTGCAAATCGTTGAAGCGAGTTATGAATTGAAAAATTCACCTCTTGCCTTCTCTTTGATGGCGCTTGGAAACGGTGGTGATTGGGCTCGATTGCATGCCCCCGTCTTAGGACAATCGTTGGTTTATGCAACGCTCCGCTCGGAATTCAAGCTATCGAACAAGGGACTTGTCAACATTCGAGATCTCAAGAACGCTTGGACCTTGATGGAATACTGAAGACCAGGTCATTCCGACTCGCTACGAGTGACTTGCTGTTCGAGGACTGGAACTGAAGGGGTTTCTTGAGCACCCATCTGGTCCAGCCCAGCTTCCATGTAGCGTTTGTTGAGAAGCACTGGAACAATCACCATGGCCGCAAGCAACACGATGAGCGCCAGCGGTACTGTCCAAGGGGGGAGGAGAGCTGTGCGCTCGGTGGGAATCACGGTGATATCAGCGACGATAACGCTGTTTGAAGACCCCTCGTCTCCATCGTTGGTGTTGTCCCATGCATCGATGACGAGGTAGAAATCCTGCCACTCAGCACCGCCAAACAGTGAATTGTAGACCTCTGGACCGTCCATTGAGATGGAAAAGGTGGCCTCTTGCCTGCTTTCATATTGGTGGACATCCCGGTAGGTTTGCCAACCAAGGGGATTGAAACTCCTCCATTCGGGCGGGACATCGCTCAAGAGGTCGGAATCGCCGCCTGCGATGTCCATGTCTTGCCACCACCAGCCGCCGTGCATCATCCGATACACCTCCTCGTAGGAATTGTACTGAGATGTGGTCATGAAGTAAACATCGGCATTGGCTGGCACCGTGGCGTTGTCAACCATCTCGTAGAGCGAGATGCAAAACGTGGTCCTGTGGGTGCTTGACAGGTTCAACCGTAGGACTCCAGCGCTATCATTACCAATTTCCATAACGGCGTATTGGCCGCTGGTCAAGGGTTCCAAGGTCGGAAGTGGCCAGGTCGGATTGTACATCCAATTCTCCTCAGGATGGAGTTCTGGATTCCAATCACCAGAAATTCCTTCGGTCAAACGATCGTCCTCTTTTTCCGTTTCATCGTAATACGGCTCTTCAGAGAAGTACATTCCACCCCACGAGGCATGCGGAACAAGGGCGAGCCGCTGGGCACTTGTGTTCCAATCGGGCATGGCCACCTCACCTTCGCATGCGGAAGCAGCCTGCGCTGGCTCAACTACGCTTGCCATGGGTGAGGACAGCGTTGCCAAGATTAGGAAAAAAGCCACGAAGGTCGTCATTCGCATGGGCCCACTCAACCAAAGACGGTCCCGCTCGGTTATAGGACATTCCTCATCGACGGCGCAACGGACGGACGTATCCACTGTCGTCACTCCGGCGCTCATCCTTTGACAGAATCTTCGGAGCCGGAGGCGGCATGTGATGATCCATGCCCAAGAGACCGCCCTGGCTTTCCACATGTTCAATGTCGGTGTAGGTTTCAGCAGCCTCCTTGGCCTCTTCTTCGAGGTCAGAGGGTTCTCGCATGACGAGCCAGCCGAGAACAAGTGCAACAACGATGAGCGCCATGAACGTGGCAAGTTCTGAGCCCGCATCAGCGAGCCAAGATTTCCACTCGTCGGCGCTAAAATCAGAGAGGGATGGAGGACCCTCCGGTTCGGGGACGACTTCGAGATCTACCACGTATGTGTCACATTGGCCCATGCCGTCGCAGACCTCAATCAAAACGCTATAGAAGCCTGTGCTCTCCCACGTGTGGATGGTTCGAACAGAGGAGCCTGCAATGGGCGTTATCCAGTCATCCGCAGGGTCGCCGTTCTCATCCAAGTCCGTTTCGATGTCAAAGTCCCATCGAACGGTGTATTCCGTCAGTATCCGCTCGTCCCGCTCGGTGATGGAACCGTCCTCAACGTCCAAATCTCTGTAAATTTCCATCTCAGAACCTGCTTCTTCATCAAACACATCGGCGTTAAAGGAAATGGAAGAGCCAACGAAGATGTTCTCCGGCACGTAAATGTCCCTGGCTTCCGGCGGGTGATCAACGATGACGGAAAATGTCTGGCGTGAGACGTCTCCAGTACCAAATCCGTCTCGTACGGTCAGGGACACCGTGTAAGTTCCGGGAAGAGTGTAAGCGTGCCAAGGCATGGCATCATGAACCAGAGGCGTGGCATCGCCAAAGTCCCAGGTGTACTGAACCAAACCATTCCAGTCCGGGGATTCCACCTCAAAAGGAATGTATTTTCCTTCAAATTGACGATCACCGTCGCGAGTTCCCGATGAATCGAAGTAAAGCAGGCGTTGAGGGGCTGTCACAACCGCTCCCTCGTCGTTGAAGGTGTGCGACCAAGCATCGGGGACCGAGCCTTCAGGGAACGGTGTTGAGGTCGTGATGATCTCACCGCCGATGTAACCGTCCAAAATACGCACCTGGATCAATGGCAACGGGTTAGCGATCCGGACGGTCATCGTTCTTGCAAAACTCTGAACTCCTTCCTTATCGGTGACCACCAACGAAACGGTGTGAACACCGGGTGTCGTGAAGGTGTGCGTGACCTGAGGGCGGTCGCCAAAGGTGCCGTCTGAGAAGGTCCAATTCCAAACGTCAATGTCAGTGGAATCCCCTACGTTGCCGTCTGGGTCCTTGCTGTCAAGTCCGTCAAAGACGTAGGCCGTATCAACCTCACCATCTTCCTCGCGGAAGTCAATTTCTCGTGACCCCGTGGCTGAAAGCGTACGAACGTCGAAGGCAGCGACGGGCATTTGGTTCAACACAACGACGCTGATGACGGCCGTGGCTTGACTGCCGTCATCGTCGGTCACGGTGAGGGACAGTGTCTTGTTTCCGGGTACATCCCAAGCTACAATGGGGTTCTCCGCACTGCTTGCGATGCTTGAGAAGTCATCGTTTCGCGTGGGTGTTCCGGTTCCAATTCGGACACCGTCTGGGAACGACCAAGCATAGGTCAGGATTTCACCGTCGTCGTCGACAAACATGTCTGGAAGCACCAAACTGGTGTAGGTCATGGTCGTCAAGGTCTCAGCAAACACCTGGACCGGTATGCGGTTATTGATGTGAACGAGAATGGTTTTCATTCCAACGTTAATGCCGTCCGAAACCGTCACTGTGAGGTTGAAGGTTTGGCTCTCTCCGTCGATGTCGTCCCATTCGTGTTGTTGAGCATAATCACCGATGCCACCGCTTTGTGTGCCATCGCCCCAATTCCACTGGAAATCCAAATTATCAATGGGGACATTGTCGACGGTTCTGCCGGCGGAAAACAGGATGCGTTGCCCTGTGAGCAGCGTGATGTTGTCCTCGATCACGACGTTGTTTACGGTCACGATTGGGAACGGTTCAGTGTCATCGCTGACGTTGATGGTGTGAATTTGAGTTTCGGACCACGTTCCGCCTTGGTCCATGACCCGAAGTGTGGCGTTGTAGGTTCCGACCGAAGTGTAGGAGCGCAATGGCGACTTCAGGTTTGACGATTGGTTGTCGCCAAAGACCCAAGCATAAGCGGTTGGTGCATCAAGGTACGGCAGGCTATTGTTGGTAACGGAAAGGCCCCATGCATCAAACCCTGAACCTTGGAATTGGATGTTTTCCCATGTTTGAACATCGGTCAGTGAAACACTTCCGTTGGCGACGGGTTTCATGTTGCTAAGCATCTGAGGTGATGTTTGGAGGGTGTCCACAACGTCGCCAAGCATGTCCACCATGACCATTTCAAAGGAGTATTGATCGCCAAGTGGTGCCGTGAAGAAGACTTGGTTGTCAATGGCCACTCCACCGCCAGCAGCGACACGGTCGGTGATGGTGTCCACCACTTCTCCGCTGCTGTCCCGTACCTTCACCTCAACGTCAAGGTCTTCGAAAAAGGCGTTTGATAGCACTCCGTAATTGATTTGTACGGTGTCCTCCATCCCATCGCCGTCTCGGTCGGAGCGCACAGTGTTGTTCAGAGAAAGTGTGGCGGGGGATGTGATGCGTGCGGCCTCAATGTCCACTGTACCCTCCGGATATGAGGGCCCACACGAGGTGTAATCGCAATCGGCCACGGTTGAGGCGTACCAGGTGATCACCCATACTTCATCGGTCAAGTTTCCAAAGCCCGGGACCAGTCCAGTCGCAACGTTGTTCACGAAATCAAGGTCCGAAACGCTCCAAAGGCCGTCGGATATGGCCTTGGTCACAATCACACCGTCAAACTGATTCTGGTCAGCAGTCAGGCGCAGTGTAAGCGGGGCCGGTGATGCCCCTCCGGGGGTAAATTGGAACGAGCGGATGCCCCAGCCTTCAAGGAGATGGCCGGTTGAAGACCACGGAGTGGACCAATCGCTGTTGATCTCGGTGGGCTGAGCACGGCAGAAGGCGCCACCGGTACAGACTGGGTTGAGATTGAGGTTCGGATAACCGTAAATGCCCTGGTCCGAGTCAAGCGTTGCTGCAATGCTGAAATTGGCAAAGATTTCGCCCATTGTCCGCCCGAGAAGCCCCACTTGACCGGCCTGCGGAGAAAGCGCGAGGTTCTCAACACCTCGGCCGCCAGTGGCTGAATCTTGCACGAGCTGGCGAACAGCAGGTCCGCCTCCCAAGTGTTCGGCAAGGTACATCGTAAACATGTAGCCTGCGCCATAATCGGCGATTCGCTGATTCCACCAACGGACACTTTGCTCTGGGGCTGACGTCCAAGCGTTCACGTGCCCCGTCAACGTTGAATCCGCACCAAAACAGAGGTAGATGGCCACGTCGGCATTGCCTTCGTCAATCCACAAATTTTCGTACGGGTCAAGCGCGTTGTGCAGAAGATGCTCGAGCTCGTGAGCGAGAATGGACTTGCCCCATGACAACGTGATGTCCGCAAAATCAACGAACACCGACTCTCGAGAGGAGGAAAACGAAGGGGCGAAGTAACCGCCCGTGTTGTAGGCGCCGTCAATGTCGTAGACCACGATTTGGACCTGACAGTTGTTGTCCACGTCAGGTGGTGCAAGCCCTCTGCCGTCTTGGTAATCCTTT
>DANX01000006.1:0-8590 GCA_002502295.1 Euryarchaeota archaeon UBA561
CTGTATTTCTTCCTTTAACATGGTGTGTTAGATTTGCTTCTTTCAATCTCTCTTGCATCCAAAATTCTAGTACGTTTGCATGATTTTCACACCAACCACATTTCATGTCATATGGTTGAACAATTTCCATAATCTCTGTGAGAAGATTTTTTTCATACCCCTCATCCTTGAATTCCAAATCTCTGGAGACGTTAGAATTTTCACCTTTACAATGCTCTGTGACTCTTCTTGGATAGCCTTTAGCAGTTTCACCGACATAATACATGTGCTGCCTGGGAAATTTCAGGATATATATTTGAGGTATGCCTCTGTACTCAGATTTAGGCAAGGATTGATCTGCCTGAATCTTGATTTCGCTGGAGGTAAGAGGAATCTGCTCAGAGGAAGGGAATTTGTGTTCTTGTTCCCACTTTAGTATAATTTCTCTTAATAGTTGTAATTTTTGTTTTTCAATTTCGTCTTTTTTAATTCTGGCCAACCTCTTTTGTTCCTCTAGGAGTTTTTCTTCCTCTTCTTGGACGATTGCTTTGACAACATCTCCGTTACAAACAAATTCTATCTTTATTTTATCGTTACAGCGCGAAAATTTTGTTTGAACAAAATATTCTTTACTAATTTCGACTTCTTTTTTCCGATATTCTGATTCACTTAGTGAACCACTCCAACAGATACATGGCTTAGATTCATTTTGTTTTAGTTTGAGTTTTTTCCATTTATTTTTGATTTCTTCATCAACACGATACCACGGATAATTCATCTGTTTACAATCTTTACAACAGTTCAATTTTTCTAGTCTTGATGATGATTTATTTCCCTTACGATTTACAGAAATATGTCTCCTAGAATGCACCATCAATACTCTTAGATGCTTAAACTACATTTATTCATCCCTTGCAACACCCTTCAGTGAAAATCTCATGGTGGGGTAGCGAACAAACAGACCCACTGCAAACCCTTCCAACCGTTTTTGGGAGTTGGATGGGTAATCGGATAACCCCAAGCAATCTATCCGAATTATTTTGTTGGTGGATTGTGTTCATTCACACTTTTTTCATCGAAATCATCGTTTTCATCGTCTTTAATCCCACTTTCCGGATGATCAATTCACCCGTCAAAAAGATAAGAAGAGAAACTCCAAAATCTCCGATGATGTCTACAAGGAAAAACAACCAACGATGGCCGGAAGGACCAGCAGCAACTGCATAACATCGTATCATCCATGCTCTATGATTTTTTACTCTCCCTGCAAGAATCGACTTTAATGCCATAATTGGCGAAAAAACGAGTAATGTACCCCATAGTAGATTTGTAAACACATTGAAATTTGAAAATCGGTGAGGGAATATAACAGTCATCGAAAGAGCACTTATTCCTGTAATGATGCCACCGAGAATGAAGGCATATCCGGCTTTTCTGTGTAGCTTTTTTCGTTTTTTTAATATGTTTGAATTGAATGTAATTGGAGCGCTAAACATGAGCAATGAACCACCGATCATGTGCCCAAGAAGAGTCCATCCTCCATTGAAGGCATGCTCGGTACGATGTAGTCTGTCGCCGCATCCTTCATTCTCTTCGATTTCTACAGCCTGAGGGTCGCAGTTTTCGTAGAGTTCATTTGGGTTCTTGAGATCATTACCGACTACATTGCTTGTGAATGCTGAATTGAATACAATCGGGAGTGCGACAATAAAAAGAAGTACTGAAACCATTCTCGGGCTTAGGCGTTTCCCCATGCTTTGACATCGTGCCTTTGTACTTAATCAAGTGGGGACGATAAAGGAGACGTGAGGCTAAAATAGTGATTTTTTCCGATGGTTTGTTTGAAGATTTGGCCGCGAGAGATTAAGCGGTCGAGGTTGCGACGCAATTGGCCTCCTCCCATGTTTAATTCTTTACGAAGTTGGTTGAAATATTTTCTTTCTTCGTTTAGAGAATTTAAAATTCGAGTCATCGAATGTTCAAATGAATCGTCATCTTCTCGATACCCCATTAAAAATATCAACAGCGATTTAGCAGTTTGTGGAAGAAGCCAAGTAAATGAATAAAGTATCACAACTCTATCGGGTTCAAAAAAAGAAAACCACTCAATATGGTCGTGTAACAGCTCTGATGATATGAGGAGTAGCCAGAACGACGCAAAATAGAGAATTCCTATGAGACAGATAATTGATATGCCTCTGGAGAGTCTTTGAGTAAACGAAATACATATTCTGCTCGTAAATATACACACGAAAATCAGGGTAGCCCCTTCTAAAATACCAAGGTACTGCACATTATTACCAGAAGACATAGTTGTATTATACTTTCCAATTCAGTTGTCGAATCAAGATAATTCCAGCGTCCCCACTTCATTAAGTATAGAACGGCCATGGGACAACCATGAGTGCAAAAATAGAATTTAGAAGAACCGTATATTCGAGTTTTCAACGATATTTTGTCTTCAGAGGTCGAGCAAGCAAAACTGAATTTTGGTATTTCTTTCTAAGTTTCGTTCTAACAGCCATATCAATTGAAGGTGCATATTTGGCTGCAATGTATGGTGGGCACTTCGGGGTTGTGGGTATGGTCTTTGATGCCATTGGGCCATTTTTGATTATCTTACTCTCCATCGTTCTACTTGGTTCATTCCCTCCGCTTCTGTCAGTATCTATCCGACGGCTGCATGATATTGGAAAATCCGGATGGATGTTATTGATTGTACTTATTCCAATTCTAGGAGCCGTTTTGCTTCTTTTTTTGTTTAATGTTAAAGGTGATGCAATTGAAAATGACTACGGCCATATTCCTTCTAACCATTTAATCGGGGGTGAATGACTTGGTGAAAATGGAAATTTCACTTGTCTCGTTGATCTTGTTATGCTCACTCACTGGATGCCTGGGTGGAGATCGCAGTGCCGATATTGTAGAAGTTGATGGAATAGCTCATGGAGATGTTGTTCCACCGCTAGGGGAGTGGTATTATCAGGAAGACATGGTTGCTAATATAAGTGAAGATGGAACTTTGATCACCGAAGAAGGAGATTCTGGCACCTGGAGCACGAACAACGGTGTCATCACGACTTCAATTGAGATCAATGAAGATAATGAATTCAATTATTCTGTTGAAGGAGATTGGTTGTGGCTGAAAGCTGTCACTGATGATGAGTGCCATTCGCTATCACCCGAACCCATCAATGAAGATGAATGGGATGCAAGAGTAAGCGAACAGACTCCTGCTTCATTCTGTTAACCAACTTAGCGCAAAATATCCAATTCATAGAAATCAGATTCCGCTTTTCATTGCATGGGCTCCCCTTGCAATACCCAGCTGTTGGAAGGGTACCCATGCACCAAATACTCACGGAAGGGTGTTGCATGGGTTTATGTCAACCGTTGCTGCTCTGGTTTCCGTTGGACCAGGCGCGGCTCAATAAACGAGGAGGGCTGGCCTCAAAGTGAAGTGATGTCGTCTCGCTCCGTCGAAACGGCGAAATTCTTCTCGGCTTTTTTGTAGACCTTCGCCTCTATCTTGCCTTCGCGCACCAGAGAGGAGAGGGCAGCGAGGGCAATGGCAGCGCCATCGATTTCAAAGAAGCGACGAAGGGCCTCTCGGGTGTCTGAGCGGCCAAAACCGTCCGTGCCCAGCACGGTATATGGGCCACTAACCCACTGTCGAATCATGTCTGGAACGGCCGCCATGTTGTCGGAAACAGCAACGGTTGGCAAGGGCTCGCTGAGGAGGGTTTCAACCCACGGTTTCTGGAGGTCTTCGGTGGGGTGAAGGCGGTTGTGACGGTCGCACGCCAAGCCTTCCCGACGAAGTTCACCGTAGGAGGTAGCGGAGTAAATCTCACAACGAACGCCAAACGTTTCCAATTTTTCAACGGCATCAAGGACCTGAACCATGATTGGGCCCGAACCGATGAGGCGAACAACCGGGCCGTCGCCCTTGGGCGCGCCGCGGAGCATGTACATGCCCTTGACAATCCCTTCGTCCACGCCTTTTGGTTTGGGCGGCATGGGGTAGTTCTCGTTGTAGATGGCAATGTAGTGCAAAACGTCCTTGTTTTCAGCGTACATTTCCTCGATTCCGTGGCGGATAATGGTGGCGAGTTCGTAAGCAAACGACGGATCCCACGCACGAACGGCGGGATTGGTATGCGCCATCAGAAGGGAATGTCCGTCCTGGTGCTGCAGACCCTCGCCGTTGAGGGTGGTTCGCCCTGACGTGGCGCCCATCAAGAAGCCACGAGCGCGCTGATCAGCTGCGGACCAAATCAGATCGGCCACACGCTGGAAGCCGAACATGGAATAGAAAGTGTAGAACGGAACGGTCGGATAGAGATGGGTGGAATAGGACGTTGCAGAAGCGATGAAGGTGGAGGTGGCGCCGGCTTCGTTGATGCCCTCTTCAAACAGTTGCCCTTTTTCGGATTCCTTGTACTTCATCAGCACCTTGTGGTCCACCGGTTTGTACAATTGTCCTTCGGGGTGATAAATACCAAATTCGGCAAAGAGGGGGTCCATGCCAAACGTGCGCGCTTCGTCCGGGATGATGGGGACAACACGCTGGCCGAAGGCTTTGTCCTTCATGAGCGAGCGAAGCACGCGGACAAAGGCCATGGTCGTCGACACCTCCATGCTTCCTTTGGTACCCTCGTCGAAGTCGGCGTACGCCTTGGCCTCCGGCAAAACGATGTCTTCGGCAGGCACCACTCGCTTTGGCATTGGACCGCCGAGGGCCGTGCGACGTTTTGTGGCATACGTCACGAGTTCGGGGACGTCTTCAGGCATCACGTAAGGGTAGGCCTCGAGGTCGTTGTCGGTGAACGATAACCCGAGGTCGGTGCGCATGAACTGCATGGTTTCCATGTCGGCTTTCTTTTTCTGGTGAGTGGTGTTTCGTCCAGCGAAGGCGGGACCGAGTCCGTATCCTTTGATGGTTCGAATCAGCACAACGCTTGGCTGCCCCTTGTGCGCCGTGGCCTGAGCGTAAGCCGCATGAAGTTTGGTGAAGTCGTGCCCGCCAACGTCGGCGCACAGGTCTTCAAGTTGCTCATCTGAGAGGTGGGAAACGAGCGATGAGAGTCCTTCGGAATTGAACAATTCCTTGCGAATGGTCGCTCCATCAGCGGTCATGATGCGTTGCTCATCACCATCGACGAGTTCATTGAGACGCAGGGCGAGCAAACCTTGGCTGTCTCGAGCGAAGAGTTCGTCCCATGAACTTCCCCACAAGACCTTGATGACGTTCCAACCGGCTCCACGGAAACGGCCTTCCAACTCTTGAACGATTTTTGAGTTCCCACGCACAGGACCGTCAAGACGCTGAAGATTGCAGTTCATGGTCATCACGATGTTGTCCAAACCTTCCCGTCCAGCGAGCGAAAGTTGGGAAAGTGATTCAGGTTCGTCAGATTCTCCGTCACCCATCGTGTACCACACCCTCGAAGAAGCCGTACTCGCTAAGCCTCGGTCCTCGAGATAACGATTGAAGCGGGCCTGATGGATGGCCGTCATCGCCCCGAGACCCATGCTCACGCTCGGAAACTCCCAGAAGTCAGGCATGAGACGCGGGTGAGGATAGCTGGAGAGTCCCACGCCACCAACTTCCTGACGGAATTTCTCGATGTGTTCGTGGGTCAAGCGGCCCTCAAGCCACGCTCGGGCATAGATGCCGGGTGATGCGTGGCCTTGCCAGTAGAGGTGATCGCCCGATGAGCCATCGTCCTTTCCTCTGAAAAAGTGGTTGAATCCAATTTCCCAAGCATGGGAGGCTGAAGCGTAGGTCGAAATGTGCCCCCCAATGCCGTCGAAGTATTTGTTTGCACGAGTTACCATCATCATAGCGTTCCATCGGATGATGCCGTGAAGGCGTTCTTCCAACACCAAATCGCCGGGATATGCACCTTGATCGTCGGGATGTATGGTATTCAGGTAAGGTGTTTCCACAACCTCAATGTCAACGCCCTCGTCCCTTGCAGCCTCCACGGTAGCGTGGAGCAAGCGGCGTGCTTCCCCTTCGCCCCACTGGTTGGCGACGGCCCGAATTGAATCGCGCCATTCTTGGGTCGTGACCGGGTCTGGGTCAGGTTGTGTCGACCGTCGAGCAAACCCCATGGTGTCTCCCCTTCGGTATGGGGTCCGTGGTGAGGGTCTTGAATCCCTCGCCAAAGCAGAGCAGTTTTGTTAGGACTGGAACAGGTCGGCGTTCGGCGTGGTTCAAACCTCCTTGCTGCGGCTTCGTTCATTGATTTCCGGAGGAATCCATAAGAACCGAGTTTCCGACCCGGCGGACATGTCCGTTGAGGCTATGGTACAGAAGATGATTGATGATTTGACCGCCGCTCTTGGTGATGCTGCAAAGCACGACAAGGGCAACTCCGCCGCTGGCACCCGTGTCCGAAAGGCCATGCAGGATGCCAAGGCAGCTGCTCAAGACGTGCGCAAGCAAGTCCAAGCAGACAAGAATGCTTGATTCAGAGGATCGCCACCTCCCAACCCTCGTCTGCAAGGACGCATAGGTTGAATTGACGCCTTGCGAACCCAAGGTTATGCAACCGCTTTGTGGCGTACGCGTACTCGACCTTTCCCGAATACTCGCCGGCCCGCATGCCGCTCAAACGCTGAGCGATTTAGGTGCTGAAGTGCTCAAACTCGAAGCGCCATGGGGCGATGATACGCGCACGTGGGGTCCGCCTTTCCAGCCAGGCTTTGATGGCGAAGAAGTCGCCTCGTATTTTCTCGCTTGCAACCGAGGCAAACGCATCGAGACGGTGAACATCAAGCAGGAGCAGGAACGAATCCGTTCCCTCATCGCTGAGGTTGATGTTGTCGTTGAAAATTTCAAGCCCGGAACCTTTGAACGCGTCGTGGGCGATGTCCCCTCGGACGTCATCGTGTGCAGCATCTCCGGCTACGGTCAGAACGGTCCGCGACGGGACGAAGTGGCGTTTGACCTGACCATGCAGGCCCGAAGTGGCATCATGTCCATCACCGGCGATGCTGATGGCGGCCCGGCAAAAGTCGGCGTTGCCTGGATCGACGTCATGACCGGCATGAACGCCGTCAGCTCCATCCTCGCCGCCCTTTACCATCGTGAGAAGACCGGCAAAGGTGCTCGCATTGACATATCGCTTTGGGACACAGCGCTCGCATCACTCGTGAATCAAGGCCACAACGCGCTGACCGGGATCACACCTCAGCGCATGGGCAGTGCCCATCCAAACCTCGTCCCTTACCGTGTCTTCGAAGCCAGCGATGGATGGTTTGCCATCGGTGTGGGCACCGAAAACCAGTGGCATGCGCTGGTGAAAGCCCTCGGCATCGATGCCCCGGACCACTGGAAGGACAACAGCGCTCGAATTGCTGAGCGAGGCGAGGTTGAAGCTGTCGTGCAAGCCGCGGTGAACCAGCACGACCGAATCTCGCTTGAACGCCTTCTGAAAGGAATACCTTGTGCCCCGGTCAACACGGTCAATGAGGCGTTGGCCGACGTTCAAACCGAAGCCCGTGACGGACTGGTGGAGCACGAAGGCGTGATGACGCTGGCGAGTCCGCTCCGATTCATTCAACCGTCAAATGAAAACAATGAGGTCTGACCGCCTTCCCGAAGATACCCGCCTTCCTTGAGCTTCTCAAAGGCCTGGTCCATGCGACGTTGGCTAAACTGTCGCTCTTCTTGCAAAAACTGCACCAGCCCTTTGCGGTCAACTTGACCCATTTGAAGGGCAGCATCTTCCACTTCAACCGCCGGATGATTGAGGAAGATTTCCCGTATTTCCGACAGATGCTCGGGAACCTCCTTTTCCTTGGCTTCACAAACGGCTTCCAACGTACCAAATTTCTTGATCAGTTTGAGTCCTGTCTTTGGCCCAATGCCTTTGATGCCGGGATGGTAATCGGTACCGATCATGATGGCGAGGTCCACGAGTTGCTCACGGCTGAGTTCGTTATCTGCCAGCATGTGGTTGAGGTCAATGGACTGGGCATGGACCACGCGCCCGTATCGCTTGGCACCGTCATCCATGAGGTTGCGAACGAGGACAGGTGAACCGTAGAGAAGGGCGTCCCAGTCTTGGGTCGCCACAACATCGAGCTGGCCCTTCGCCGCCATCACGGCGGCTTGGGCTTCACCTTCCGCAGCCGCTGTCACCCACGGAACGCCCATGAGGTCCAACAGCCGCTGTGTCTCCTCCACCATCTGTGGGGAGTAGTGCATGATTCGGGCAGCCATTTTCTGCGCCAAGGGGAAATCACCAGCAGCCAGGGCCTCTTTGTGAACAGCCTCGGCTTCTTCCCGGCGCGCCCGGCGAGCAGCCATTTCATCGGCCTTGAGTGCAGGGGATTTTCCGTCAAAGACGTACACTGGTTTGATACCCATGCTCAGCAGCGTGGCCGTGCGATGAAGAAAACCCATCAAGTGAGATACTGGGTTTCCGTTGGCGTCGCGTAGGGGCATGCCGTCGCCCTGCGGTGATCGGTCTCGCATGGTGGTGAGAAATTGGAACGCCGTGAGAAAAGCGTCGATGCCGACCCGCTTGCCGGCCAACGCCTTCAAACTGGTTTGTTCTGCGGGAGCGATGTCCTTGAGGTTGCAGCCCATGCGAAC
>DANX01000006.1:8992-13962 GCA_002502295.1 Euryarchaeota archaeon UBA561
TGCTGGCCTGCTTGCGCGGATGGCATCCAGGCCTCGCCTACGCTGAACTCGCTGCGCTCCTCCCCAATTCAACCCTCACACAGGAAGGCAACGACCGCTGGTGCAGGGTAGCCGACGCTTCACCCGCTCGCCGAGTGGAAGCGCTCAAGCTTGCGAGTGGTTTGCAGTGTTTCCTCCTCGATGGTGTCGTCCAATCCACCAACAACACGACCCCTGAGAAGTGGTTAGAAAGGCTTCACGCCTACCTCAAATCTCACCCTGTGGAAGGGACGGTAGCGGTGCGTTCTTGGAAGCAAGGGGGGAAGATCTCCGGATGGAGTTTGAGCGAATTGTCTGGCCGCTTAGGAGGGATTCTCCACGACATGGGGTGTGTGATCGATTTGACCGAACCCGACCACGTGTTGGCCCTCATTGCAGACGGTCCGTCCGCTGCTTTAGCGTGTGGATGGATGGAGGGGGACGGCCAAGCCGCCTTTTCCAACGGCGAACGGAGGGCAGGTGAACGGCCGTATTTCAAACCGGTCAGCCTTGACCCAATGCTGGCTCGGCTGGCCGTGAATTTGGCGGCAGGACCCCTTGGCAGGGGCCCTGTGGTGGACCCCATGACCGGCACGGGTGGTTTTCTCATCGAGGCCTCGCTCAGCGGACGACCAGTGGTTGGGGTTGACATCCATTCAGAAATGGTTCAGGGTGCTCAGGCCAACCTCGAGTGGGCCCATGGAGGAAACGCGCCCTCTGACGCCATCGTGAAGCGAGGTGACGCGTCTCGGCTGGAGGACGTGCTCCCCGATGGTTGGCACGGGAAGGTTGCAGGCTTCGTGCTTGACCCCCCGTACGGCAGAAACTCGCATGGAAGTGTTGAGGCAGATCGTCTGCTTGAGTCGTCGCTAAAGAGCGCTCGAACAGTGGCGTGTGCTGATGCTGGTTTTGTGCTGATTTTGCCCATCCACCCACTTGAATCGCACAGCACTGCAGCCCTGTCTCTGGACCACACATTTTCCTTGCTCAACGGAACATGGCCCGGCGTTCGTGGATTGATTGAACGGTGTGGGTGGGTTCCCGTGTCCGTTCACGTGGAGCGCGTTCACCGAAGCCTTAGTCGGTTGATCCTTCATGCACGACGCGCTGCTCAGGGTTGAGAAGGACAGTTTCGAGACCATACGGTGGTGGAGGAAACCGCGCTCAACGGAGGTTTGCCTCATCCAGCACGACCCGATATGCATCGAAAGAGCAACCTATCAACACCCTACGCCACCCGCCTTCTTCAAGAAGGGGTGTCCTCTCGGGGTGGATACGGGCGATTAGGGTAGTCTGGATATCCTTCCGGCCTTCGGAGCCGGAGACGGGGGTTCGAATCCTCCATCGCCCGCCATCATTCAAACGAATGGAACGACATTTGAATCCAATATTCATGGAAAATCAGCCCCTCCTTCAACCCAGAAAGTAGGGGGTCCCATGGACATCCCAACGGGCGTTTATTATCTCCCATGACGAGGTACTACATGAGAAAAACATGAGAGGAAAAGGTTCCCAAAAACACGCCCGTCTGGAACGGTTGAAACATGAAATTGTCGATTATGTTGGGGCGATGCCTGGCGCATCGGCTGCCGACATTGTCGCCTTCTTGTCCAATGAACGAAAAATGCGCAACCACGGGTTAACAACCCGAAAGGTTGGCTTGTTCATTCCACGCTATCTTTCAGAGATGATCAACTTCAGACTTGACACATCGACTGGAAAGCGAATCTACCACCTTGCGTCCTGAGCCATCACCACATTCATGCCCAAGTGCCGCTTCGTCGGTGCATGGACTGGGGTGGATTCGCAGATGCCTCAACGCTCTTTCCCTCCTTTACCGGGGGAGAAGGCGGCCACCTCCCCTCCCTCCCAGACGGGCCAGTGTGGCAGGTGCTTGACCCCAACCACGTTGCGGGATTGAAAGCCCAAATGAAGGCCCTCAACGGCGACATCAGCATTGACAACCCCGGGTTTTTCACCCGAGGAGAAGGCATCATCATCGAGGCGACGGCGACCGTTGAGGCTGGAGCCTACCTGATTGGCCCGTGCTACATCGGTCCACGAGCCATCGTGCGTAGCGGGGCCTATGTCCGCGAATTCTCCTGGATTTGTGCCGACGCCGTGGTTGGCCATGCGACGGAAGTAAAGCACTCCATTCTTCTTCCTGGGGCCAAAGCGCCACATTTCAACTACGTAGGCGATTCCATCCTCGGAAAAGACGTCAACCTCGGCGCTGGGACTAAACTCAGCAACCTGCGGAATGACGGAGGAGAAGTACATCTTCGCCTCAACGGAGAGCGAATCCCCAGTGGCTTGCGCAAATTCGGAGCCGTGCTTGGTGAAGGCGTGGCGTTGGGTTGCAACAGCGTCACCAATCCGGGAGTGGTTCTTGGTTGCAACAGCACTGTATGGCCCAACGTCACCGTCACCGGCATTCATGATGCCGGCAGCCAACACCGCTGAGGGATTGTTGTGGCAGGCTCATTCTTCGGGACCGATGGAATACGCGGCCGGACATCGCTGGAGGACGTCGACGAAAACGAGGCAATTCGCCACATCGAAGAACGACGCACCCTGACGCCGGCCTTCATGCGGTTGGTGGGTGAAGCCCTTTCATACACCCAACCCGATTTGCCCGGAACTGGCAACGCCGTTGTCATTGGATGGGATCGTCGACCGCACAACTCCGCTTTGGTCACCGCATTGACACTCGGCTTACGACTCACCGGTTGCCGAGTCATCCATATTGGCGAGTGCGCCACACCAACGCTCCACCATGCCGTTCTTGCCTTTGAGGCGCGCGCCGGATGCATGATTACGGCGAGCCATAATCCCGTGACCGATTCGGGCATCAAGGTCTTCAACGCCTACGGCTACAAGTCCAGTCGGGCCTATGAGGACGAAGTTAGCCGCACCATTCGACAACTCGCTGAAGAGGACCGCGAAGTGGATCAGCCAGACCGAGAGGCTCTGAAGTCGCCGGACGAAGCACACCTCTCGTGGGCAGCGACGGCTCACCAAGCGTGGTTGAAGCGACGGTGGGATGATTTCACCGCATGTTTTGGGCCTTGGAGCGGCCAAGCAACATCTGTCGTAGCACCGAATCTCTTGGTTGACGGAGCCAACGGCTTTGCTTCAACCTGGCTTGTTGACTTCCTCAAGCTGCAAGGTGTAGCCTGCAGCAGGGTCGCTTCTCCAAGCGGGGTATTGAACGACGGATGCGGCGCTGGCGATTTCTCACCAACCCAAACGTGGACCTATGAGGAAGCCAAAGCGTCCTCTCACGCCATGCTTCGTCGGTTGGAACCCGCCCCGCCTGGCCAACTCGTTGGAGCTGCGCTCGACGGCGACGGCGACCGATGCTTGTTCATTGAGTCAACCGAGAACGGGTTCGCCATCGTTGACGGTGATGCCATGGGCGCCATGCTTCTCAACGCAAGTCCTGACACACCATGGGCCTTCGCTGCAAGCATCGAATCCGATGTGGGTCTCTTTGCGCACGCCAAGGCCATCAACTCGGGTACGACGTGCATTGAAACCGCTGTAGGGGATCGATGGCTTTCCTTTGCCCTGCGTCCTAAAGACGAAGGATGGTTGAAAGGTCAAACCATGCCGGCCTGTTGCGGCATTGAAGACTCAGGCCACGTTGTCCTGCCTTCACTGCACCCCGGTAAAGAGGAGAAATGGGGGTTGGTGGGCGATGGGGCTGCGACCCTCTGCGCCGTCCTGCTGGCGAGGTCGAACACCGACGGTGTCTTTGAACGTGGGTGGAAGCGCCGCGTTTCCATTGCCAACAGTCACCGAGCGCGGTGGCACCGTGGAAGCGACGTCTTTGCAACCACCCTTGAGACCGTAGAAACCGCAATGACTCGGCTCGGGCTCGAAGTCCAACAGCGCCTCATTGATGGTGAGAAGGATTTGCTCCTCGTTCACGGAACCTCACCCGATGGAGTCGCATCCTTTGGTGTTCGAAACAGCGGTACACAAGCGAAAACGAGTTTGTCGGTACGGCTGTCACAAGGCGTTGAGCCCGCGCCGTTCATGCAGATGCTGGACGAGGTTTACGCTTCACTCGCAGACGAACTCACCGCTTCTTAGTCGTCCATTAACTCGGCTTCATTTGCCTGTGTGAGGGTGGTGACAGCGAACAGAAGGACGGCTGAAACAACAAGCAACAGCAGAACATACGAAGCACCTGTGCCAGCCACCAACGCCACCGAAGCGACCATCCACGCCCCTGCAAGGTCGATTGCGCCAACGATTCTCCACGATTTTCGTTGGGTTAAGATGCCGCTGACCCACGCTGTAGCGGATACCAAAAGCGCCGCGAACGACAAAGCCACCAGGGATTGCGCCATCATCGCTGCTGAAATCAAAAGACCATGGCTGGACCATAGGGCCGATGAAAGCCACAGGCCTTCGTTTCGGGCCACGACGGCGGCGGTCCAGCACAAACTGACCAACCCAAAGGTGGCCGCCACGTTGCTCGGCGCAAGAAGGGTTGAGAACGAGGACAGCGCCCAGGAAACCCAAGCCTGAACCACGAAGGGGGACAAGAGGACAACCGTCATCGCTACCGCAGGTTGACCCCATGCACGGCTGCGTCGAAGGCCAAACAACAACGCCAGCGAACTTGCCGCACCAAGTGACAAAAAGGCAGCTCCTGCAACCCAAGCACTTCGACCGAGAGCCGTTCGGTGATCGTCGAGGCCTCGTCGAAGGCGCTCACCTTCGACCCAATCAAACAGGACCACCATGGCCAACAAGGCCAATTCAACACCAAACAGCGGAAGACCCCAAGAAAAGAAAGAGAGCGATAGGGGGTCGGTCGCCAAGGGCATGGGAACCTCGCCGCCCAACACAATGCAAATCACTCGATCAATCACCAAGAATCCAAGCAGTGTCTCAAGCGCACTGGGCACGCGAAGCCCGAGGTCGTTGCGACCCATGAG
>DANX01000041.1:0-139 GCA_002502295.1 Euryarchaeota archaeon UBA561
TGGATTGACTATGTCACCCTCCTGTTCTGGGTCGGTGGCATCGCCATGATCGGCATGGGCATGGTCGGCGCAGCCAACGCTCCTTCGGAAGAAGAGGACAAAGATTTCTCGGCCTCTGCTGAAGAAGCACCTGCCGAAG
>DANX01000041.1:438-4894 GCA_002502295.1 Euryarchaeota archaeon UBA561
CTGAAGAAGCACCTGCCGAAGAAGGCGAGTGATGTTTTCACCTTCCACGAAGGTGGAAAAGGTCGGAAAACTGGCCCTTTGACCCCTTCGAAAGAGGGAAGAAGATATAGGGATTCAAACAACCGCTAACCGAAGGGAACATCTCTTCGGTGAACAGCTTGAGTTGCAAGTTGAACCTCCCGCTTGGACCGTCGCTTCGCGACCAATCCATCGAGGCAGAGCTGCAGACGCGTTTGGAGGATGGACATCGTGTCTTTGCGGTCGGTGATGTGCACGGCCATCTTGCCACGTTCAAAGCTCTCTTGCATCGTCTGCAGTTGAAGCCTGAAGACCGGGTTGTGTGTTTGGGCGACATGATCGACCGGGGACCAAATTCCGCTGGAGTGGTCGAACTCATTCGTGGACACCCCCAAATCATCTGCCTGAAAGGCAACCACGAACACATGGCCACCCAATCGGTTCAACCCGATGGGACCTTTGAAGCGTGGCAGCCGTGGATGAAAAGGGGAGGGAAATCCACCTACGGCTCCTACATCGTCCAAGCGAACGGTGATTTGTACCAAGCCAAACAACAAATGCTGGATGATTTCATGTGGCTTGATGCCCTCCCCACTCAGTTGGTCTTGGACCAAATCCGGCTTGTTCATGCAGGATACGATCCTCGAATGCCCATCGACATGCAAGGTGAGAAAGAACATCTCTGGATTCGAAAAGAGTGGTTCGGACACGAGGGTAGCGTTGACCCAGCCCGAACGGTCTTCTTCGGCCACACGACGACGACAAAGCTTGGAGATTGCGCAGGGGAAGTCGCCTTCTCATCCCACCTGTTGGCCGATGGTCGTCCATCTTGGGTGGGCCTTGATGTTGGCGCCTACAACCATGTTTCGCCCAGTCTTGCCGCCGTTGACATCGCAACGTTCCGAGTTGTCCAGCAACCCACCCTACGATGCGACCGCTGGTTTGAGCGAATCAACACGCGGCGGAAACAGAAAGGAAAGAAGAAGAAAACATGGAAAGGCCAAGAAAACCTGCGAGAGGCCGAGGTTGCGAGGAGTTTTGGACTCACGGCACTCATCACCCGCTCCAAGCACGCCAGCCGATCAACCCTACGAGCTCAAAGAGCGTTGGAGGAAGCAGGCGTCGTGTTCTCACCCGAACCCAACGGGACAACAATTGGTGGATATCGGATTTACAGAAAATCGCTTTCGAACGGATGGGAAGCACAGGTATCCCGTGGACCAACCTCGTTCAGAGTCTACAGAAAAAACACATCGAAGTATGAAGAAATCACACACTATCCAAGGACCGCAACTACGGTGTAAGAATTACACTGTAACGACATTAACTGGTAAATTTTATCCTTAATTCGTCATAAACATCCCATGAATCACGAATGATGCACGAGAAACAACATTAAAGAGGGTGTACTTCCTTTGATTGTTTCATGGAGAACCAACCGAATGAACCCTCGTCAGTTCGGGCCTTACAGCAAGCGTACCTCAGCGTGATCAATCAGCGGAGAGCAAACGCCTCGATGCTTCGCTGGAGTCTTGAATTTGCTGCTGCAGAAAAAGAACGCAAGGCAGGAAGCGGTGTCACGCTTTACCTTCTGTAATCCCACGGTCAAGGTTGAATGCTTCAACCCTCTGGGGCGGCCATGGAGGGCCTTGCATGGGACGTGTTGCTCGGGGCAGGCGCTGTGTTTGCGCTCGGGGCTGTTTCGCCCGGTCCGAGCTTGATGGTTGTGCTACGCAACACCATGATTGGCGGGCGGCGCCAAGGCGTGATGTGTGCGCTGGGCCATGGTTTGGGCTTTGGAATCTATGCGGGCATGGCGGTGTTTGGTCTCATCGTGCTGCTTGAGGAAGCGCCAGACGTCTTCATTGGATTGCAGCTCATTGGATGCGTCCTCCTTGGGTATTACGGATGGTCAATGTGGCATGCAAACCATGACCAACTGTTCAATGAGGATTTAGGTTCAGGGGCCCAAGGCTTCGCTGAAGGCTTTGCCATCGCCTTCTTCAATCCGAAAATTGCTTTGTTTTTGGTCGCTGTTTTGGCGCAGGTGCTTCAGCCGGACATGAACCTGCTTTCCAAAGCCGCCGTCGGCCTCCTTGGCATGACCATTGACGCCGTGTGGTACCTGCTGGTGGCACTCGTGTTGACCGGTACGCCGTGGTTGGACCAGCTGAAAGAGCGAGCCGCCCTGATTCACCGTATCACTGCCCTGGTGCTGTGGGGCTTTGGTCTCAGCGTCCTGTTCAGCTTGTGATCAGCGCTGGCAGGTTGGGCAGTAAAACGTTGAACGATTGCTTTGAACAAGACGGCGAATGACGCCCCCGCATTCGTCCTTCATGCAAGGCTGCTCTTCACGACCGTAGACGGCGAA
This sequence comes from Euryarchaeota archaeon UBA561, assembly GCA_002502295.1. Taxonomy (GTDB): domain Archaea; phylum Thermoplasmatota; class Poseidoniia; order Poseidoniales; family Poseidoniaceae; genus Poseidonia. Next base: position 2,828 of record DANX01000041.1, read on the forward strand.
GTGGTGGGCGAAATACCCCAATGTTCCGTCCACACTGGCGAAATCGTTGAGCGTTGAGCCACCGGCTTGGATGGCTTCGTTGATCACGTCTTTGATGTGGGCGACGAGGACCTCAAGACGTTTGGTTGGAGCACCGTTTTTCCGGACCAACTCTCCGGCCTTCCGTCGAGGTGAGATTCCCGCACGATGCAGTGATTCGCAAACGTAGATGTTGCCAACGCCCACCACGATTTTCTGGTCAAGAAGGGCCAGTTTAATCGCAGTTTTACGACCTTGCAGACGGTCGGCGAGGGCTTGTGCACCCCAAGGTTCGAACGGCTCTGGGCCGAGAGATGCAAGGAGTTTGTGCGAGGCCTCTTCGCTGGATGGGAAGAGGTCAACGATGCCAAAACGCCGCGGGTCGGTGTACACTGCCCGTGAACCATCGGTGAACACGAACTCAAGATGGTCGTGTCTTCCCCCATGCCCAGTTTCATCTCCAAAACTTGAGACGGGAACACCGCCGTTGACGGTTTTCAAAAGCGGCTTGGCAGCGGCCGCTTGATCGCTGTCGAACAGAGTATAGCGTCCACTCATTCCTAGGTGAGAAAGCAGAACTCGGTCGTCATCAAGGTCGATCAGAAGGTACTTCGCACGTCGGCGGATGTTGACAACGGTCGTTCCCGAAAGGGTCGCAAGGTCCTCTGGAAAAGGGTATCGAAGGCCTTCGCGTCGAATCAATACATCACCGAACGTTTTGTTCAGCATCCCTTGAATCAACCCCTGCCGAACGGTTTCAACCTCAGGAAGTTCGGGCATCTTCATGCCTCCATTTTGCGCACCACGAAGAGACGATGGTTGTCTTCATACCCTGTCAGCTCAATGACTTCCTCAACGTCATGACCGCTGTCCAGAAGCCGTTGTTCGACGCTGGCAAAGAGGGCCGACTCCCCTTCGCCGGTCCACCGCTCACTGGCCGCTTTGAGGGATAAGAGGCCGAGGCCTCCGGGTTGAAGAAACCGTTCGCAGGCGGAGAGGAAGATGTCAACTTGACCGGCCTGTGCGACATCTTGGAACATCCAAGGCACCCTTGTCGGCAACAGCACACCCCATGCTGCATGTTGCCGGGCATCGCCCAAGACAGGCACAAGGCCTGGACGCCGCTTGGCCATGAAGGTCAAATCACGGAGGCAACGAGGTGCTAAGTCAACACATACAAGGCGTCCCCCGAACCGATTTGAAGCCCCGCAAAGGTGGTCGTACAGGTGGCTTACCGACGTCCCATGACCGGCACCGAGGTAGAGAACGGTTGACCCTTGAGGAGGGAGAAGTAAACTCGGGTCGCGATTGGTTCGGAGCATCCCAGCACCCAATTTTGACCGAGTCGGGTCCCAGCGGCGATGCTCCTCGCCACCAAATCGCCGCAGGGATTCACCGTAAACCGCTTTCCCTGAAACGGCGTTTTGCGTCCACAGCGTGCGTCGCTCAAGGCGAACGGTGGAGGAGAAGTGCTGTGGTCCACGCTGGCGTCGCTTCTTTCCTCCACCCATGACTGCAACCCCTCAGCGCCGTGGCGGTGGTTGTTTGTTGGCCTCTCGTATGGCCTCAACGCGTTGCTCCACCTTGGCCACGTCCTTCTCGGTCCAAGCCTCGCCCTCAAAAGCGTCGATTTTGGCAGCGATGCTGATTTTTCCAGCGAGCGTGCGAGCAATTTTTCCACGTACCCAGCGCGGAGAGCGGCTGATCCATGGATGCATGAAAATATGGCCGTGCTTTGGAGAAGGGGCGCCGGTTTTGAGGTGGTGGAAGAAGGCCTTTTCAGCGCCAAGAATTTGAACTGTACCTGAAGGCAGACGGGCCAAACGAGCGCGCCCATGCGCCTCAACGCAGAGTCGAGCGGCGAGCAAGGGTCCGACCAGTGCCGATACCGAAGGAAGGTGCGAATCAGCCAACTGTCGCAATGCATGTTCCATTCGGTCCAAGCGGCCGTTGGCACTGGCGGTGCTTTCCGCCCATTCCTTTAGCGTGCGCCATTCAACTTCAGAAGGCAGTTCAGTGGGAACATCAACCTCCATGGTACGGGCAAAT
>DANX01000041.1:5184-18483 GCA_002502295.1 Euryarchaeota archaeon UBA561
CCTCCATGGTACGGGCAAAGTCCTCGGCTGATTCACTGTTCGCCACGCTGCGAACATAGGCAGCCCGGTCGCCTACTGTCGTCAATGGGAAAAACAACCCCGTCCACTCAATGAGACGGGATTCCATCGTGAGGTGACTTGCGCGTAGTTCGTCGCTTCCACGGACGAGGTGTTCCAATCGACGGTCAGGGTCGCTTGCGGCGGCTTGAACCCCTTCCACCGCCAATCGCAAAGCGGCTGCGTCGGCGATGCGCTGCTGTTCAGGAGTGGGGAGCGGATAGTCTGCTTCGGGCAGTCGCGGGTCCCCGTGGACGCAACGTTTCGCTTCCGGGAAGCGTTCCTGGAGCTCAACCGCCTCGCGAATGGGTTGACCCAGCGCGATGAGGCGAAGCCGTTCGACGACGGCATGCTCGGTCATGTGGCTGTCCCATCGCATGACGTCAACAAGGTGGCCATGCTCGTCGACCACGGCAGCGGCCTGCCAATCGTACCACAACCACATGGTCCACCCTCCACGCCCTTGATTTTGACCCTTCCCCTTCCCTTGACGGAATTTACCGAAGCACAGCGTCAATACATCATTTTATTGCGGCATAGTATAAATATCGGAATGAGCAGGGTGTCCTATGTTTTGTCCAAAATGTGGAACACTTTCGTTTCCAACACCCTCGGGTGACATTACGTGCACCAATTACAAGTGCGGCTACAAGGGACCGGCCAATCTCAAAACCAAGATTGGGGGAAAAGAGGTCGACCTTTCAAAGGCCACTTCCAGCACAAAGGTCGAATCTCGCGACTACGAAGTGATCAAAGATTCCGATAACATGCAAGGCATCCTCACTACCGGGGACTACATGTGCCCAAAGTGCGATTGCATCGAAGTCTACGCCTATCTTGAGCAGACCCGCTCATCCGACGAACCCGAAACACGAATGCTCACCTGCAAAGAATGCAACAACGGCTGGCGTGAGTATTGAACTCAGTAGTCTGATTCAACACGGGGCGCCAAGAAGTAGAGGACTTCCGCTGCGCCATCGTTGAACGTAAATTCGAGGCTGAGTGGGAAGCTCTCACCGAAGCCCAACTTGACCGTACCGAGCGAGCCGAACACCTTTGAGAGCGGGACGAGGTAGGTCAGCGAGTATTGGCTCCGTGCTGGTTTGGAGCAGGTCAGCGATTCCAATTCGTCCTTGGAAAAACTCACCGTCACCGAATCGGTCTGGCCTTGAACGTGAACCGTGAAGGAATTCGCATCAATGCTGAAGTTCACGAGGTCGCCAACCTGCTTGGCGGCTCGAAGGGCTTGCGCCAGCGAAGCACCGTTGATTTCAATGCTGGATGGAATGTCGATGTTAGGAAGGTTCGGAGAATTCACCGTGCTGGGGTCAAGTGGACGGATGTTCCGGTCGATTTTCCCAAGGTTCAACGTCAACACGCCAGAGTCCTTGGTGTACGCCATTTCGATCATGTCGTCAGCGCCGCCAAGGCTGATGAGTTCCTTGACCTTCCGCAACTCAATCGCAAGGTCGTTTTCCTCGATTTCCCAGGTGTCAAAAGCAGCGGCATCGACCTTCATGTCGATCATCGCAACGTGCGATGCATCCACTACCCTCGCCTGCATTTTGTCTTCTTTGAACTCGAAGCGTGCGTCCTCAACGACGACGCCCAAAGTTTCAACGATTTTGTTCATCAAGTCCTGCCGGGCCGTGACGTTCATCATGAGTTCATCCCTCTCTGTATCAAAAGGCCCTCGCGACGGCTTATGAACTTAGCACAAACGCAGGCATGAACGGACGCGTTCATGCGCGGTTTCAAACGTGTTCTTTATTCTCCGCGCATACAGTCGATTTTCCGTTTCGCCCTTGATTTCTTATGAGGCGAGCGCTTCGCTTGTTACATGGGCGAAGGCGAAACGGTCCCCGTGCTGCTCAAAGAGGACGGTTCCCCGTTCAAGACCGCTGTGTTGATTCCGACCATCAACAACGCCGGGGAACTTGAAATCGTGCTTGAACGCCTCAGCAAGCAGACCTATCCGCACTTTGAAATTGTCATCGCCGATTCAAAATCCAAAGACAACACAAAATCCGTCTGCGAGAAGTACGGCGCAACCTGGATTGACGACCCGTCACGAAACCGGGCTGATGCGTGTAACTTTGCCCTCAAGCAAATGGACCACGACCTCGTGTTGTTCACCGATGACGACACCGTCCCTCCCTTGGACTGGGTGGCGAAGTTGGTTCGCTGGTTTGACAACCCCGATGTCGGAGCCGTCGGCGGACCAAATTTTGCACCCGACGACGACCCGTTTGGCGCCAAGTGCGCTGACGTGGCCTTCTGTACCAAATTCATGACCGCTGGCACACGCTACGGCGCCCAGCCAAAAGGCGAACTCGTCCCCATCACCCACAACCCGGGTGTAAATTGCGCCCACCGAATGGCCAACCTACGGGAAGTTGGCTTCTTCGAAGAAGGATGCATCGGTGCTGAAGACGTTGTGCTCGATGCTAAAATTCAGCGTGCAGGCCACAAGCTGTTCATCGACCCTTCCAACGTGATGCCGCACCGCCGACGTCTTCCGTTCAAACCCTACATGAAACAAATGCGCAACTACGGATACACTCGGATGGTGGCGAACAAGCGTTGGCCAGAAATTGCCACTTGGTCTCACACCGCCATCGGTTTCTTTCCGCCACTCGTGATTGTTGCACTCGCTGCGATGCTCTTCGGAGCGCTCTCAGGAGGAGCAGAGAGTGATTTGTGGTTCAGCCTTGCGGGCGAGTGGACCGCCGCAAGGGTGGCGTTCCACATCCCACTCGGTCTTGTCTGCCTTTACGTGGCCATTTCTTGGCTTGGAGCCGCCATCGGAACCTCCCCACATCGCTCCATTGGGACGGTGTTCCTTGCGCCCCTCTTCGTGTTCCTTGCTCAGTGGGCTTACGGCCAAGGCGTCATCAAGGCATGGCGGGAAATCCGACGCACCGGTGGACGAGCAGGTGAAGGGTCCCAAATCGACGACAGGGTTCGGACCGCTTGAGCGTGAACCGGGGCAAAAGCGCACCAGGTCGGCCCACGCTGGCGAACGTTGATGATGTTTCAGTGGTCCATGGAGCGCATGGCCCGGCCGTCCATCGCAGAACGGCTCTCGGCCCTTGACCAGCCCGACCATGCCACCGATGCGAGCGCCATGTGGAATTCAGTTCGGCCAATTTTGGTCATAGGGCGCATGCTGATGGTTGGGTTGATTATCCTCATTGGCGAAATCTTCGACGATGTTCGCATGGCGGGATTAACGATCGGTGTTTGGGCACTCATCCTTGGCATACCACTTTTTTTGCTTATCTCAGCCATTATCACCTACCTTGACCGGTTGGTGAGTGGGGAAGAAGAAAACCTTGCTCGCAACCAAAGGTGAAGACGAAGAATGAAAAGGAATGCATCTGTATTTTTTCATTATGGGGAGACGCTCGACCATTTTGGCGATTGTGCTTCTTTTGATGTTAGGTCCTCTGGGCAGCGTTGTCGCCAAGGACGATGGCATGTGGAATCGGTCAAACGGTTGTGGATGTCACGGTGGCACCGGAGTGTCGGCACAACTCACTGGCCTACCAAGCGCCTACATCCCGGCTACAACATACAGCCTCACCGTAGCCATGAGTGGTTCACCCAACACGGGTGGATTCAATCTCGAGGTGAATCGCGGCGCCTTGTCCAATCCTGACGTGAACGCCCAAGTTTCGTCAAACGGCTACCAAGCTACCCATGGCTACGCACCCGGGGCAACATCGTGGACGATGGATTGGACGGCTCCAGCATCGGGTTCCGGAAACGTCCAGTTCAACCTCGCTGTGCTTTCTGCCAACGGGAACGGAGGCACGAGTGGCGACAGTTACGGCACCTATTCCACAAGCCTCTCGGAAGATGTACCGTCCAACGTTGCCCCAATGGCCTCAAACGTGGCGATCTCACCGACCACCCCGCTGACGAGTGATGCGCTGAGCGTCACCTACACCTTCAACGACGACGATGGCGACGCAGAGAGCGGCACAACGGTTGGTTGGTACCGCAACGGTAACTTGCAAAGCGCCTACACGGGAATCGTCTTGCCCTCCACAGCCACGAACAAAGGCGAAGCATGGTATGCCAGCATCACGCCTTCCGACGGCACCAACGTCGGTTCTGCTGCGTCCTCCAACTCGGTGGTCATCGCCAATTCAGCACCCGACGTCACTGTCCTTCAACCAAGCAGTGAAGCACCTGACACCGACCACGACGTGAGTTTCACCTACCAAACCGACGACGTTGACGGCGACCCCATTTCGTCTTCTGAAATCCGATGGCGCTTGGACGGCACATTGGCTTCATCCCTCGAAAACACCACAACCCTGCCTGCCCTCGCCACCCGACCGGGAGATGTTTGGACCATTGAATTGCGCGTCTTTGACGGCACCGACCACTCTGCATGGTTCACGTCCCCTCCCATCGTCATTGGTTCGAGCAACCAAGCCCCGGTCGTATCCGATGTCTCACTTGTTTCATCGACCCCCATCACAACGCTTGACGACATCAACGCAACGTGGTCCGAATCCGACGCTGACAATGACGTGATCGATGCCCACGAAATTACCTGGTCCAAGAACGGAGAGGTCTTCCCACCAGCCGAGGGGATGAACCCGCTTCCGGCAGCGTACACGGCCAAAGGTGACGAGTGGACGGTCGCTGTCCGTGCTTGGGACGGAGAAGCATGGTCCCAGTGGGCCAGCAGCCCTCCTTTGACGGTGGCCAATGCTGCACCAAATGCCTTGGAGGCACACCTCACTTCGCCGTCGTTCTCAACGCTCCACAACATCAGCGTCGCCCTCGTCGCCGACGATGCGGACGGGGATGATGTCCAAATCTCACAAGTGCGCTGGTTCCTCAACGGCGTTGAACAGGTCGGATTGAGCGATGGTGCTAACCTACCGGCTGGTGAGTTGACGCGAGGGGACATGTGGCACGCCGTTGTGCACATCAGCGATGGCACGGATGAAACACAAGTCAGTACAGCCTCCGTTGGAATCGTCAACGCTCCTCCAACCGTTTCCGTTCTTTGGCCAGAGGAGACCGGTGCACTGGTGGATTTGACGCCCACCATCAGCGTAATTGATACCGATAATGATGACACGAGCTACACCACGGTCTGGTTCAAGAACGGTTTCCGCGATGCCACCCTCGGCAACGTCTCTTCGGTGCCGGTCGAGAAACTAGCACCTGAACAAACTTGGCGCTTGGTGGTGGTGGCCAGCGACGGAGACCTGGAAAGCGAACCGGTGGACGCTTCCATCGTCCTTCAGAATCAATATCCTCGAGCGGTGATTGATGTCCTCTCAACCCATGTATGGTCCGGCGAGGCAACGGTTCTCTCGGCGGAAGCATCCAGCGACGCCGACGGTCAAATCGTGGCCTACCTGTGGAGTTGGGAAGGGGGAACGGCCACGGATGAACGCCCTGCTCTGGTCATCAACAACGACACATCGGTCATGCTCACCGTCACGGACAGCAACGGTGCAAAATCCAACACAACGGTGGTGCTCGAACCTTCAGCGGGACCATCCGTTCAAAACCTCCAAGCGACCCATGACAGCCAAGGCCGAGTCTCGATCACCTGGGCATGGACCGGTGAGGCCGTTTCATACAACGTACTTCGCAACGGGGAATTGGTGGCCAACACGGAGGCGAACTCCTACGTTGACCGTCCGCCGATGAGTGGTTACAACACGTACACAATTCAGCCGTTGAACGATGAGCGGACCTTCGTGAAGGGCACAAGTGAGGCCACCCTGCAAGTGGTGAACGTTGACATAGAACAGCCGGAACCTGCCCATGGCCTTGGTTTCGCCCTCGGCATCTCAATGGTCTCCCTCCTCGTTCTGCTGCAGTTCATGATGCGCCGAAGAGGTGAACGAGCATGAGACGCGTCATCACGCTGTTACTGGTAGCCACCCTTTTGCTCGCTTCCACCATCGGGTCGGCCAACCCAAACGGCGTAGGCGAGGGTACCTTTGACGCACAATGCGGAGGGGCGTGCCACGGAGACGCTGACATGAACCGAACGTCGGCCTCGACCGTGATGGTGAGCGGACCCGCTACCGCCTATGCGGGGTTGCCAACCAGCGTGGATGTGACGGTGTCAAACATTGAAACCACCGTATCCGGCTTGCTCGGCATCTTCCTCCTCTCCGACCTTTCCGGTGCCGGAGACACACCAGAAGATGATGGATGGGACATCGTTTCCAACAGCGAAGGAGGGTCGCTGAATTACGTGGAAGTGCTCATCAGTCCAGGTCAGAAAGAGCACACGGTGTCGTGGACCCTTCGAGCACCAGAAATCGGAACCTATGACCTTCATGCCGCCATTCATCATGGAACCCAAGACGGCAGTGGAGCGCCTTTCTTCGGCTCATCAATTCAACCAATGGAAGTCGGAGTCGTACCGGTACCCGAAAACCTCCCCCGCTTAGCAGCCTCCTTTGAACCACCCGTGGTCCGTGCCGTTGGCGAGGCGACCAGTGTCCAACTCATCACCGAAGCGGTTGACAGCATGGAAGTGGAATGGAGGGTCTCAGGTGGGCCAGTTCAAACCACCACCGTTGAACGGGTCGACCAAGGGACGTGGACGTTCGACCTTCCCGCCAGTCTTCAGCCCGTGACCGTCGAATGGCGAGCCCATCTTCGCGGCGATGGCCCAGACCAACCAACCCCTTGGTTCGCCCTTCAAAGCGAAGACCCGTCCTTGAGCGTGGACCGAACCGCCGCCTACGTGCAATCCCTCGCCATGCTCCTCATGTTCATGGTCGCCTTCATGTCGCTTCAACGCCGAGCTGGTTTGGAAACCGAGGCAACAAAGGAAGATGCCTTCTCCATGGAGGTGGAGCGTTAATGGTCTCGGCAGGAACCCTCCACGTGATTTCAACTGAACTGGCCGTCGGCGCCTTTGCCATGGCCGGCGTGGCCTTCTTGTTGGCCGGACTTGCCAGCCACGGTTGGTTGAGCATGCGACGCCACCTGACGTTGGTGGATCATGTCGCTCATTTTGCGTTAGCCTTTGGTCTGGTTGCCATGCCGTTCGCCATAGTGACGGGCATCCAATCAAGCCCGGGTTCTGGGGTTGATCATCCAATCCTCATCAACAAAATGTTCCTGTCATCGTCCGCCTTTGGTCTAGCCATTGGCGTCCTCCTCACTCGCCGGCGGCACGGTCAAGGAGTGTGGAGCCAGCCATGGGGCCGCCGGTGGCAATCTCTTGGGGGCATGGCCACCGTGGGTTTGGTGTTGATCACGGCCTCCATGGGGGGGACTTACAGCCGTGGTGAATCGTTGTTGGACGTGTTCAATCTTCCTTACGAACAAGTACCGCTGATGCCGATGTGGCTGTCTGGATTGGTCATGGCCGTTGCTGTGGCCAACATGGTCATGATGCGCCAGCAACGAATGACCTGATCACAAACCAGCCATTTCCCCGGTTTGGATGTTCCACTGACTGGCGTAAACGCCACCGGACGCCACTAAATCATCGTGAAGGCCGCGTTCGACAATCGCTCCGTCAACCATTGAGAGAATTTCGTTGGCGTTGCGTATTGTGCTCAACCGATGAGCCACGGCCATGGTTGCACGTTCTTTGCCCGACGAGAGGAGGTTTTCCTGTATCCGGCGCTCTGTCTCTGCGTCAAGCGCACTGCTCGCTTCATCGAGGATGAGCAAACTCGGTGCTTTGAGCAAGGCTCGAGCGAGGGAAACACGCGCTCGCTGACCGCCGCTCAGCATCGCACCGCGATCGCCGACGAGGGTTTCAAGTCCATCTTCGAGTTCCTGGACAAATTCCCAAGCACCGGCCAATTTGAGCGCCTCAACCAGATCGTCTTCGGTGGCTGTTTGATTGTACATGACATTGTCTCGGACCGAACCGTAGAAGAGGAAGGGATCTTGGCTCACAAACCCAATCGCTTCCCTTAGAGAATGCAGGGTGAGTTCGGTGATGGGTCGGCCATTGACCAACACCTCACCGCTATCGGGGGTGTAGTAGCGCATCAACAGTTTGAGAATGGTGGTTTTTCCAGCACCTGTGTGCCCCATCACGCCGAGGAATTCACCCTCTCGCACCTTGAAGGAAATACCGTTGAGGACTTTGATGCTGGTGTTTGGGTAGGTGAAATACACGTCCTTGAATTCGATGGTTTTGATGCCACCCTCAAGCGCCACTGCGTGTTCGTTGTCCACGATGGTCGGCTCAAGGTCAATCGCTGCGAAAACGCGTTGGGCAGCAGCCTCACCTCGCTGTAGTTGATTTACGAGGATACCAAAAATGAACATCGGCATGGTCATTCGGGTGCTTATGAGCAGAAAAGTGACCAGTTGGCCGGTGGTAATCTCGCCTTCGCTTGCAAAATATCCACCGGCGGTCACAAGCAGCCCAAAAGCAACACCAGCCACGGCGTAAATCATCGGAATGAAGCGGTTGCGGTCCAAACTTGCACCCATGGCTTGGTCTCGGTATGCACCCGATTCATTCGCCACACGGTTTGCTTCCCAGTGCTCGGCGTTGTAGGCCTGAACCACGGCGATGCCGGAAATCAGGTTCTCCAGCACAGCATGAATGTCGCCGGTCGACTCCCGTTGTTTGCGGTATTTTCGCTGGACCCGCGTCGAAAACCAGTAAACAGCAGGAACGATGAACAGAATGGGCGTGAACAACACCACCGCCAATTTCCATGACATCAAGACGAGAATAAGGAAGGCCGTGGCAAACGTGATGCATATTCGTATGATGGACGTGGACGAGTCAGAAACCACGTCCTCCAGTTGGTTCACGTCGCTTGACAAGACCGACATGATCTGTCCAGTTTGGCGAAGGTCGTAGTACGAAGCCTCCATGGATATGAGGGAGCGCGTGGCGTCCATCCGTAAATCGTGTTGGATGTTGTAGCCCAGTGTTTGCCAAGAATATTCCGAAATGCCTTGGCAAATCGCGAGGCAGAAGAAGCCGAGGAAGATCAGCACACCATAGCCAATGGCGGGATTGCTGTGGAGGGTGGTGACGATGTCTTGCACAATTTGAGGCCCTGAGAGGACATCGGTGGTGAAATAATCCACGGCGAAACCGATGGCAACAAAGGGCATCAGGTCAAAAAACCGGGCGGCTGCGTTGGCAAAAATTCCGGCAAATGCGCGCTTTGGATATTTCTTGGCGTATGGAACAATACGCCAAATCTGATTTCCAAGAACACCAGCGCTTGCGTCTGCGTCGCCGGGGGACATCGTGTTGCTGTGAGCTTTCGCTTCTTCACCCCCCGTCATACCTCTTGGGCGATGACTAAGACTCTTGAACCCTCGGTAGAACCCGTGGATTCTTGACAGTCTGCTAAACCAATCTTTCATGAGGTTGCCCGGGTTGCATTTGACTATGCAGAGGCAACGGCGCCGCACTTCCATCCTGTTCTTTGGACTTCTCTTGGTTCAAGTCCTCTCTCCGATTGCCTTTGCTCAAGCACCCAATGAGCCGCTTGATGCCAATACAGAGGCCGAGATTGACCTCCTTCAACAACTCAACATCGCGCCATCATCGTTGGCCGAACACGGTTGGCTTGGAAGCGACCAAGCCGCTGGAACCGCTGCCCTGCTGTACCGAGATGTCTCCCTTGTCGCACCGAGCGAATGGACAGAACGAACAGGAGAACAACGCGTGGACGGGTACTACATCCTCGGCCACACGTATCCGGTTCCGAGCACATGGTTCCACGACCTTGCAGCCTCGGGCATTGATTGCTTCTCGTTTATGCCACCAGCAAACTTCCATTGCGATGTCAATTCCAAAACACCTGCACAGCTTTTCGACTTGGACGTGTTGGGTTTAGCCGCCATGGATTCAACGGATAAAGTGCAAACCGATCTCGCACGAGGCATGCTCAACTTGGACATGCACGCCCCCAACCCGTTTGTGAATGATGAAGGCGCCGTGGTCAACGTGGTCCTTTCTGGCGAGGACCTTCCCGAAGGTTTGCTTCAGCGCAGCGACATCGCTTTGGACTCCCACACGGGAAGGTTCGCTACGATGGCCCTGACCGTTGAAGGGCTCTCTTGGTTGGTTCAACAAGACGCTGTTGAGTGGGTCGAACCAAGACCGTTCTTTGAATTCCTTAACTCCGTAGGCATTGAGGTGATGAACGTTGATGACACCTGGGACACCACCAACATGGCCAACATTGACACGTCGTGGTCCGGTTTGGATGGAAGCGGTGTGATTGTCACCGTCGCCGATACCGGCCTTGATAACGGTGTCAACAACACCAACATGCATCCTGATTTCAGAGACCACATCACCGGTATACTCTCCTTCCCGCCAGCGGCTTCGACCTGCTCCTCGCTAAGTTTGAGCCCGTGCGGCGACGACGCAGAAGACCACAACGGCCACGGCACCCACGTGGCTGGTTCCGTCCTCGGAGACGGCACCCACAGCAACGGCGACATCATCGGTGCAGCACCTGAGGCTCATCTTCTGGTCCACTCCATCGCCACCACCCACAACGGCGAAGAAAAGCTCCTCGGCATTCCAAACAACCTCGATGACATGTTCAAACTGGCATGGGCCAATGGAAGCCGAGTCCATACCAACTCATGGGGCTCTGCCGTTTCTGGAGTGTACACCACCTCGTCAATGCAAGCGGATTCAAGCGCCCGGACCCATGACGAAATGGTCATTCTTTTCGCCGCTGCCAACGAAGGAGTGGATGCGAACATGAACGGAGAAATTGACCTGGATTCGATGGGAAGTCCAGCCACGGCCAAGAACGTCCTGACGGTTGGTGCGAGCGAAAACAACCGCGGAAACATGACGTGGACATGGGGCAGCAGTGACTACGGGTCCCCCATTTCCACCGACAAACTGGCGGACAACCCTGACGGCATGGCTGCCTTTTCCTCCCGTGGACCGACCGATGATGGCCGAATCAAACCCGATTTCTCAGCCCCTGGCACCATGATTCTTTCAACAAAATCCCGAAGCACCACATCGGTGGGTTGGTTGGCACACAATGCCAGCTACACCTACATGGGTGGTACGAGCATGGCAACGCCACTGACCGCTGGTGCGTCCGCTCTGTTGCTTCAACATTTGATGGACAATCTTGGAGAAACCAACCCGACCTCTGCCCTCGTGAAGGCCATTTTCACAGCCAGTGCACACGACATGACGGGCCAATACTCCTCATCGACCAACGGTGCAGGTGAAGCTGCTCCGAACAACCACGAAGGATGGGGAAGGATCAACATGTCCCAAGCCATCAACACATCGTACTTGCAAGGTCATTCGGTGATCACGAATGCTGATTCAGGGTGGTCGTTCAACGTGCCTGCCAGCGCCGAAGACATCAACATCGCCTTGACGTGGACCGATCCCGCATCAACGCCCGCCGCCTCGACCAACCTCGTCAATGACGTGGATTTGGCCCTTAAGAGCCCATCAGGCACATGGACCAACGTGAGTAACAACCTCGACAACCTTCGGGGCTTGACACTGACCTCACCTTCGCAAGGCACTTGGGAACTGCATGTTGTCGGTAGCAACATCCCCACTGGACCCCAATTCTTTGCTGTCGCCATGACGGGCGATTACACCTTGAGTAATCTGACGCAGGATGCTGACTTTGACGGATACGAGGACGATGATGACGACTGCAACACCACAGCGGGAACCTCAACCGTGGACCGAACCGGTTGTCCCGACACAGACGGTGATGGATACTCAAACCCGGACGGTTCGTGGACCGTTAACAACGGAGCCGATGCTTTCCCAAGCGAGCCTACGCAGTGGGCAGATGCGGATTTTGACGGCTATGGCAACAACGCTGCCGGCGTGCAACCTGACGCCTGTGTTTCCACGGCGGGCAATTCGACGGGGGACCGATTTGGTTGCTTGGATGACGACGGTGATGGCTATTCCAATCCCGACGGGTCGTGGACAACGGCCAACGGAGCAGATTCGTGTTCAAGCGTTGCTGGTCCATCAAACCAGGACCGAAACGGATGCGCCGATCAAGACGGCGACGGTTATTCCGACCCAGACGGTTCATGGGGCACCACGAACGGAGCCGACGCGTTCCCCACCGACGCCACACAATGGGCAGACACCGACAACGACGGTTACGGAGACAACCCTCCGCCAGCGACCACCGGCGATGCGTGTCCAAGTGTTAATGGGGATTCAGACCAGGACCGTTTCGGATGCACCGATTCGGATGGAGACGGATATTCCGACCCTGACAGCGGGTGGACCACCGTCAACGGAGCAGACGCCTTTGCATCCGATGCGACCCAATGGGCTGACGGCGATGGTGACGGATACGGCGACAACGCCTCTGGAACCAATCCGGACGCATGCCCAACGCAACACGGCACGTCGACCGAGTTGGGACGCTTGGGATGCGCGGACACCGACAGCGATGGTTATGCCGACATTGATGACGCCTTCCCGAACGAGGGAACGCAGTGGTCGGACACCGATGGCGATGGATACGGAGACGAAGCCACTGGATTTGAGGGCGACGCTTGTCCAAACACTTCGGGTGCATCAAACCGAGACCGGTTTGGTTGCCTTGACACCGACAACGATGGTTCCTCCGACGGAGACGCAACCTGGACCACGGCCAACGGCGCAGATATCGCGCCAAACGACGCCACACAATGGGTTGATTCCGACGGTGACGGGCGTGGAGATAATCCTCTCGGAACCAATGGCGACCAATGTCCATCGCAAGCAGGAAACTCAACAGCGGATCGACTTGGCTGCCCGGATACAGACGGTGATGGATACTCCGACCCGGACAGTGGATGGACCACGGACAACGGAGCAGACGCTTACCCCAACGACCCAACCCGCTGGGGTGACAACGATGGCGACGGCTACGATGACGGCCTTGACGACGATTGCCCAACCTTGTACGGAACATCCGTGCACGACCGAAAAGGTTGCCCTGACCAAGACGGAGACGGATACTCCGACCCGGACAGTGGATGGACCACGGGCAACGGAGCAGACGCCTTCATGACCGATTCAACACAGTGGAACGATACCGATGGTGATGGCTACGGCGACAACCCGACCGGGTCCGTTGCGGATGCTTGTCTGAACGTCTACGGTGAGTCATGGCAAAACGGAACGTACGGCTGTCCGGATGCGGATGAGGACGGCTGGAGCGATACCGAAGACACGCACCCCGACGATCAAACTCAATGGGCGGACGTTGACGGTGATGGATACGGTGACAACCC
>DANX01000041.1:18774-19013 GCA_002502295.1 Euryarchaeota archaeon UBA561
GGTGATGGATACGGTGACAACCCCGGAGGGACCAATCCCGATGCCTGCACAGCGCAATGGGGAAATTCAACCCAAGGAAACCGACTGGGTTGTTTGGACAACGACGGGGATGGATGGGACAACATCGTTGACGCCCTTCCCGAACTCCCTACGCAATGGCTTGATCAGGACGGGGACGGCTACGGAGACAACGCCACTGGCCTTGAGCCAGATGCCTGCCCTGGAGAGGCTGGAACCTC
>DANX01000041.1:19305-19682 GCA_002502295.1 Euryarchaeota archaeon UBA561
CTGCCCTGGAGAGGCTGGAACCTCCACCATCGGGCTTTACGGATGCGTGGACACCGATAGCGATGGGCATGCCGACCTCATGGACGATTTCCCCAACGACCCCACCCGCTACATCGACACAGACAGCGACGGGTACGACGACGCTGAAGATGCATGCCCACTGATTGCAGGGAATTCAACCACGGACCGTACCGGTTGCCTTGACAGCGACGGCGACGGCGTTTCAGACCCCACGCTTCCCGTGGGCAACGCAAGCGGATGGAACGCATCGGATGGCGCTGACGCATTCCCCTACGAACCAACCCAATCCTCCGATTCCGACGAGGACGGTTACGGGGACAACGCCGCTGGAGTCCAACCGGACACGTGTCCTGCCG
>DANX01000041.1:20003-20163 GCA_002502295.1 Euryarchaeota archaeon UBA561
CGGGAACGTCCTATCTCGACCGCTTTGGATGCGTTGATGAGGACGGTGACGGACACTCCAATGCCAACGATGCCTTCCTTGGTGAACCCTCGCAATGGGCAGACACCGATGGTGACGGATACGGGGACAATCCCAACGGAAGCCAACCCGATGCCTGCGT
>DANX01000041.1:20482-20713 GCA_002502295.1 Euryarchaeota archaeon UBA561
GCGACCCCGGGGACATCGTCATTGGATGTCTACGGATGCCCCGATGGGGACGGCGATGGTGCAAGCGACAGCAGTGACCTCTGGCCTACCGACGGGACGCAGTGGTTTGACAGCGACGGCGATGGGTACGGCGATGAACCTGCGGGAACCGATGGAGATGCCTGTCCAAATGAAGCCGGTTCATCCACGGCGGGAGCCACATTCGGTTGCCCCGATCAGGACGGCGACGGG
>DANX01000001.1 GCA_002502295.1 Euryarchaeota archaeon UBA561
CAATCGAGGTGGCCGACCGGATGGTGAAGACCGAAGCCACAGCCGTTCAACCGGAGGTAGCTGGCAACGGAATGGACGACCTCAACGACGTTCTTCCGACAACGACTTCCGGAGAGCAAAAGGGAAACGCTCCGGGCATGCGCACAATCGACCACCGCGTGATTTCCGGACCCCACGGAAGTTTGAGCGAAAAGACGAATGAAGGGAGGTGCTTTGGTGAGCGCAGAATCACACTACCTCAACGCCCTTGAAGCCCTTGATGAAGGCGACAGGGACCGAGCCAAGTCAGAGGCAAAGAAAGCGACATCTCAGGACCCAGATCATCTTGAGGCATGGTCCATCTTCGTGGATGCATGCTTGCCGCCAAACGGCATTCCTCCAACCATGACCGAGGCTGCTCAAGCCCTTTCTGCGATTAAGAAAATCGTTGCCGCCGATCCAAGTCGAATGGACATGTGGGTTCGTGGTGGCCGGTTGATGGCCGACGATCTCGGCATGCTTCACGATGCTTTGCACTGGTGGCAAACCTGCCGTGAAATCGCACCGCAGGAAGTCACACCCGTGGTTGAAATGGCTTCCATTTTGGCAGACATGGGGGAATACACGAACGCACAAGAGCGCCTTCAGTCCATTCTTGATGATAACATGGATGTGGGCATGACGCAATTTCGGAAGATTAACAGCCTTCTGCAACTCGTTCGAGCGGCTGCTGCTCAACAACAACGGGACATCTTCAAGCCAAATGAAAAACACCACGATGGTTGGGAAGCCATTCGCCAAAAAATGCGTAAGCCCCCGCTTTCGGAGAACTTCATATTCCTTATCACGGCCGTTCCAATCCTTCTCATTTTGATCATTTTACTCCAAGGGATGAGTGGGCCGAGCTTTAACATTGGAACGCTGTGCTTGAACACCCTCGTTATTCTCATTGTGATTCTGGTCTGCATGCGGAACGCCAAACGTTGGTTCCAAATCATCAACCGACCTGCGTTCAATCTTCTCAGAGCGATGAATTTTGAAGCAGCGACGGGATACACCGTGATGGAGGAGGACATTCGGACATCGGTGCTGTACGTCTACATCATGCAGCGAAAACCCAAATCATGGCAGGAACGCATGCTCAAAATCATTGACAACGGCAGTCCGCTCCCCAAAAACTGGCGACTGCGCCTTCCTGATTTTGAATCCCATCGAGGGGATGACGGCGAAGTGAGAATTGAAAGCGGTCCGTTGCTCCAAGCCTACGAGGAAGAGTGACTGGCGCACATCATCGTCTCATGCTGCGTGCCGAGAGCGAAAGCGGTGGAAAATTGAAGCGAACATGTTGTCATTGGTCAACGAACCAAAGTCCTGGTGCGAGACTACCGATGTAAAATCCAATGCCAACAAACCCGAGAATGCTTAAATCCTCTTCAAACAGGTCAACGGTTCCTAACACTGAGGCAACGAGGAACAAACCAAAGTATACGAAATGGATGATTGCGAGGACCTTGGTGCTCTTTTTTGTTGCAATGAGTAAGGATGCAATAATTGCGGAGAGACCATAGACAATCGGAGATAAAACAAGCATGGCAGCAGCAACGACAAACATGGTAATTCCAAAGTCAAATTCAGATTCTCCGCCGCCTACACTGCTTCCGGATTCACCGCCTAAATCACTCGAGGCTTCTATGGCCTCACCAATTAGACCAAGCAAATCAAGCCCCGAAACTGAGAAGCCTAAAACGCTGACATAAGGCATCAGAATCGAGAAGAAAATCAGACCGACACCGATCCAAGGGACAACTTTCCGTTTGGATTCCGCAGCAACCGCCATGTTTGGTGAGAAAACGGTCGTTTGAGGTGAAATGGTCGCTGTTGCTTGTTGTACAGGCACATGCACCACCGTAGGCTGAGGTTGAACCACCGTGAGTGAAGGTTGATTCGCAGGAATCCATTCGGTTCCATTCCACATCCACTGTCCATCCTCACTCAATTGCATGGAGATTCTACCTTTTACTTCTTGATAAACGTGTAGGTCCCGAAACATTGGCTCAACTTTTCCCTAGCCAAAGAGGTCCAGCGTGCCGCCTGCGTAGCCAAAACCAGCGAAAACGAGGGTGCTTAGCACTCACGTCTACTGCTGGGATTGTGCATACTGCACAGCGTATTGCTGTGCATAAGCCGCAGCCGTTGCTGCATCGTAGCCTTGAGAAACGAACTGCTGGTAGTACTGATCGTACACCGCTTGGTCATATCCAGCCGCAGGTTGTGCTGCAGCAGCAGGTTGCGCTGCAGCAGGTTGTGCGGCTGCACCGCCACCGACGTACTGAGCAGCAAAGGCCCTCGCTGTTTCTTCTGGGTAACCCTGAGCGATGAGTTGTTGAACGTACTGCTCGGTAGGGTCGAGAGCATCGGCCCCAAAGGCACCTTCCATTCCACCGAAGGCATCGTCCTTGTCGTCGTTGCGACGCATGAACATCAACGATCCGACGACAACGATCAGGAGGATTACTCCACCAGCGATGAGCATCATTGGGTCAATACCGCTCGATGCGTCATCCCCGTCGCTCGAAGACTGTGTGTTGTCCTTCCATTCTCCGGTGGTCGGGTCATAAGACCAAGCCCCAACCCACTGACAATCACCGTTCGCGTCGAGGACGAACTCGCCACCGGCTTCAATGGCCTGTGGGTCGGCTTCCAATCCCTGGCAAGCGGGGAGGTCCAGTTCTATCCACTTGATGGTGACCCATCGCTCGTTTGGATAAGTTCCCTCGTAATACTTGATGTAAACGGATTGTCTCGTGGACGTGTTGGTGTAAAAACTGCTCATGTCAAGCGTGAGCTCAAAGGTTTCACCGTCGCTCAAGTTGTCACTCTTGGCCCACAGATCAAGGAGGCTGAGTTGGTACTTCGTGGCCGCAGAGGCGCTGAGGTTATCTTGGAAGAACGCTGCTTCAACGTAGACTTCACCCGTTTCTGAACCGGACAAGACCTTACCGGAGATGGTGATGGTGTCGTCAACGAACCGGGTATCGTTCAAGTTCGCATTGTCCCATTGGACGTCAGGGGCTTCATCACCAAAGCCGTCTGGAACGACGACGAAGTACATTCGGTGCTTCTCAGAGAACTTCCCTGCGCTATCGTAAACAACCAATTCAATGCGAATCTGGTTCTCGGTCGTGCCGGTTGAATCAACGGTGACGTTTTGGAATTTGTACGACCATTGTCCACCGCTAGCGGCTGTCTGTGTGAAAGTATGTCCGTCCAAATCAAACGAATCATCGCCGTATGGGGCGTCAAACAGAACCTTCCATTCATAGCTCTCAATGCCATTACCGTCAAGGGCATCCATGTCCATGGATTCGCTGGCGTCAAAGTGAACAACCAACTCAGCGTCATCGCCCTCTCCTTGGAGGATGATGCGGTTGATGTCCCATTCAACATTGGATACCGTCTTTGTCCCGACGAACTCAATGTTGTCTTCGTACTCGGGGCGGATGTCAACAACAGCGTTGGCTTCTGGTCGGAATTCGTCCGCATAGACGTCGTTGGTCTCAACAACCACATCGATGGTTCGAGCGTGGCCATTGTCATCGTGCAACATCAACGTGATGTGCCATTGCTCACCTTGGGCACAACCGGTCTGAGAAGCCAAATCGGCCTTACAGAACACCATGCTTGGCGAGGTTTCGGTGGAGTGACCGGTCACGCCGGTTGCTAGGCTGCTTCCGTCCCAGTTCGTTGGGCCGTCGATGATCCAGTCTGCTTGGAGGGTTTCGCTGGTACTGGTCGTGAAACCAAAGTTCAGCGTAGCATCGCTCTTCATGTAGCGGAGAGCGTATTTTCCTGTGCTCGGGTCAAGGCTTGGAACTTCGTCGTTGATGGTCAAGTCCAATCCATTCCCAAGTGTTCCAAAGCCATCGGGATATGGGTTGACTTGGTACTTCAGGAGGTTTCCAAGCAGCGGGAAAGTTGAGCTATCGGCACGCTCGGAGTGGGTAGCGACGTCAATGGTTGAGACGATGAGACCACCAGAGAAGTAGCTGCAAACGCCCAACACGGTGTCTTGGATGTCTTCCGCAGAGCGAATGAGGCGCTGGAAGTAGCCACCGTCTTCCATGTAGCCGTTGCACGTCTCAGGGACGTTGTTGGTGCTCACCGATTTCGTGTTGAGCACGGCTTGGGCAACACCAGAGTTGGCGTCAAAGCCTTGGAAAGCGTTGACGTCGATGTTATCCATGACCGGGTGGTAAGGGTCTGCAAGGTCCATGGTGTTGTAGGTCACCTGGGTGCTGGCCGTGTCACGGCTCTGCACGTCCAGTCCGAACGGCAGGCGTCCTGCCAGCCCTTGGTCAAGACCGTAAATCTGGCTACCGAGTGGTCCCAAGTGGGCCTGAACGGTACCGCCTGCAGACATGAAGTTCTCGAGGACGGTTCGTCGTGCGGGCTCACCAAGGTACTGATAGTATCCATCGCCGCCAAATTGGGTGTCTTTGGCAACCAAGATGTCTTGCCATGGTAGGATGATTTTGTCGTAATGTGTGAACCAACCTGCGTCGAAGTAGGTGCTCCAATCGTTGATTTCATACTGCGTGTAGCTCATACCCAGAATGGCCATGTCTTGCTTGATGGCGGTGGTTCGAGACGAAGTGTCCGAAAGGATGGCCACGTCGATTTGGTCAGCGAAGGTGGCGTGGAAGTAGCGCTCATTGCCGGTTTCAGAGCCGTCGGCTAAGAGACCGTAGAAGCTGATGTTGTAGGTTGCTCCGTCAATCCATCCGTTCCATGGCGTGAACGACACGGAGGTCTTCTCCTGGCTTTGCAGCGTCACTGCGGGACCGGAATCCACGAGGTGTGCTTGGCTTCCATCGGCCATATCTGTGACTTCCATGTAGAAGATGTAATCGCCAGCAAGCACGCCGTTGGTTGCTTGGATATCCCATGAGTGGGTGAGAGCGCTGTCGATGGGCAAAACGCATTCGAGGGTTTGGTCGTCGTGGCAAGCCAGAATGTCAGGCTTTCCGATGGAGATGTCAACCGATTCAACGTTGAAGATAACACGCTCAATGTTGTTGGCTTCAGAGATCTCGTTATCGTTGTACCAAGGCTTGCCCATCGTCGTGTTGTCAAACACGGTCTTCACGTCGAGTCGGTAAACACCAGAAAAGAACTCGTGGCTTGCAATGACCGAGGATGCTACATCTTCAGCATCGACGTTGGTTCGCGAGTCGGTGTAGACGGCGTCTTGCACGAACGTATATTCCTGCAGCGAGATGTTGTTGAACCCAATACCTGCAAATCCGTCATTGATACCGTTGCGCCCGTCGTCATCGGATTGGAAATCGAAATGGACATCAACGGTTGAGCCTTGCAAAGACATGCACTCCGCACGCCACTGACTGGAGTCTTGAGAAGAACGGTTTTGGATGTACAAGTGGGTCAAATCAATGCTGGTGGTTTTGACCAGTTCATCGGAATTGAAGAACACGTTGTAGTTACCAGTGCCGTCAGTGTTGGAAGGGTCGCCAATGAAGGACAGTTCTGTTTGGTCAATGGATTCTGTGCTGTTAACGATGCCATCGCCGTTGTCATCGCTTCGACAGGTTCCGTCTTCGTTGTAATCGTTCCATTGTGCAAACACCAATCCAGTGTAGTTGGCACCGTCTTTGTTGTAATCAACGCTCATCGAAGCGTAGTCGCTTGGATCTATGTTGCCTTCTTGGTCAATGGTGTAGAAGGTGTCTGCATAATACTCAAAGTTGAGGGAAACGAAATCACCGCTCATGCTTGTCAAGTCAATGTCAGGAATTGTAAGCGTCTCGTTGGCCCAAGCATCGTCGTAGCCGAGTGTCCCTGTATCACAAGGGTGCCCAAACCAGTAGGCGTTGTTGTCAAAGATCTTGGTCGAACATGAGTCTTCGTTGTAGATAGCACCCTTTGGTTGCTGGTTTTCTTCATACCGGTATCCTTCGCTACCCCCTTCAAAGGTTTCCTCACAAACGGCAGATGGT
Organism: Euryarchaeota archaeon UBA561; assembly: GCA_002502295.1. Lineage (GTDB taxonomy): Archaea > Thermoplasmatota > Poseidoniia > Poseidoniales > Poseidoniaceae > Poseidonia. Next base: position 5,994 of record DANX01000001.1, read on the forward strand.
GTACCGCAGTACACATCGGATGGTGTCGCCGAGTAAACCGTGGCTTCGATGTCAAAGTCCACAGGTGTGTTGCCGTAGTTGTTGGTGACCACTCCAATGTCAAACGTGCCCTCGGCATAAAGACCGCCGGGCTTGAAGAAATCAATCGATTCAACCGTGGGGTCGTAGACGTTGAACGGTGTTACATATGACACGATGTCGTCGTTGATGTTTTGTTCATCCCAAGCGTTGTTCGAAATTGTCGCAGAGATGCGATACGTGGTGTCGTTGAGAAGGTCTGCTTGAATGGAGGTTGTGTATTCCTGTCCAGGTTCAAGGTTTGTGAACGGACCAATGGTGGTGGATTGCGTTTGTGGGTTCGGTAGGAACGCCGTGTTCTGCTTCCAAATGGAGAGGTTGTCAACTGCAAATCCATCGCGCCCACTCCACCGGCTTTCGTTGTCGTCAGCAGTTGAGCCGATGAAGCCAGTTCTGAATCGGAAACGAATGTCCACGGTCTCACCGGCCCATGGGGAAAGATCGAAGGTTCCGAAGTCTTCTTCGGTGAAATTGTCCCAGCCGTAGTAGGTGCCAGCGTTGAGTAGGCCAGACACGAGGCTTTCTGCGTAGTAGCCATACCTTTGCTTATCGGCACGTTCCCAGTCAAAGCCGCCCCACATGGAGGCCCCGGAGTAGCAAGCGCCCTGAATGGCGGCCAGTCCTGGACAAGCCATGAGGTTCCATCCGGACTCTTCGCTGTAGACCTCAATGATGGCGAGGTCATCCATCACTTCTGTAATGACGACACCGCCGGTTTGGGTTTGTTGACCGAGTGCTCCGAATCCGAGGTGTCGGAAGAGCTCAACGCTCATGAAAGCACGATCTGCACCGGACAAATCAACATCGTTCAGGACCATGCCGTCGTCCCAGTTCTTGCCGTATCCGCTCCATTCATCGCCTGAGGAGTTTGTCTTCATTTCACCGGCCCACATGAAATCGGTTGGATTGAGGTAGTTCGCAGATGAATTGGGGCCATTGTTCCCCGTCGTGGCCCCTGTTGAGTGGTTGGTCTCGAGATGCCAGTTCGTTGCGCCGTCTATGTATTCTTCAAAGGTCCACGAACAACCAGATCCGCAGCCCGTCAACACTTCAGGACTGTCCCAGTCGTTGGCATACACCGAGGCGTTGGTTGAATTGGCCTCGTCCACAATCTGGAGAACCAGATCAAGGTCAGCGGTTTGACCGTTGAGGGTGTCCATGCCCGTGTTGGTAACGGTGACATTGATGTCCCGTGTGCCTTCACCGACCAAGCCAAAGAATCGGTCGGTTGGCGTAATTTCCAAGTCGGAAACGGCCATGTCTTTGTTGTCCATTTCAATAACGGTGATGGTGTCGTATTGGCCTGCCCAGCCAAGGTTGTCCCGCCAGCCGCCAAAGGCGTAGTTGGTGTGGCCAACAGCGAGGTCAGGCGCAGAGCTTGCTCCGCCTTGGAGGTCCCCCACAGCGACGGTGGATGGTCGTCGGCTTGCTGGGTATGAAAGCGGACTCACGTGCCCGCCGTTGCCGTCGGAAAGAGTCACTTGAATGGTGGTTGGATAGTTGAGATAGAATCCAGATTCAGTTCCACCAGCGGAGTCTGTGGTGTTTTCTTGATAGGCGATGGTGGGGTTCACGAAGTCGGGTTCGCCGTCTCCGTTCAGGTCATCAACCGCCATTGCGTAGGAAATATACGGTCCGAAATAGGCGTTTTGTGCGTTTCCAAAGGTGCCTTGGGCGGATGCAGTCATGAACGTGACGTTTTCTGCGTTTGAGTCCATCATGGCGATGGTGTCAATGTAACCGTTGCCGCCAATGTCAGCGATGTCAAAGTCTCGGGAGCCAACTACACCAAATTGGATGACGGTTGGGTTCGAGGACTGCGTGGTGATGTCGGCTGGGTAAGAACCGGGCGTGGCAGCGACACCTGTGCATGAAAATTCAACGATGGTGACGTTGTCCGCGTTTCCTGGATTGGTGGTGGAACCGGTGCTGTAATCGAGCCCATATCCTCGCAAGAGGAAAATGTCGTCATCTGTGCACGATCCGCCAAGTCCCACGCTTTGCGTTTCTCCGTAGTCGCCGACTTCGAGGGTCTGGTAGTAATGTTGTGTGGAAAGTCCAAGGAACGTCGGAGTGCCTTGGGTCGTGGACGTAATAGGACTTCGGTAGGTCACGACGTTTTGTCGGGTGATGTCCTCTTCCAATTCGAGAACGAAGATGTCATCGTTGCCGTCTTGGTCAGCGTCTCCAACGGTCATGTCCCACACCCAAAAGTGCGTGAAGCGCGCCCCGATGGTCCACTCTCGGTTGTTGCATCCATTGTTTTCGATGATGGTGACGTTGCCGGGTTCACCGGCTGGTGCGCCTGCGTCATTGGTCTTGAACGGGTTGTTCTTTTGGTAAATGACAATGTCAATGGCGTCGTCGCCGGTAAATTCGCCGACTTCGACCTGCTCGACGTTCGCATACTCGTCCCAGTCTGCATTTCGGCTCTGATTGCCCGCCACCCAAATGTCCTGGCGTTCGTTGAAATTACCGTTTCCGTCGTTGTAGAGAATGGTCATGGTGTGTGTCCCATCGGTTGCGACAGCCAAGTCATTGTGGCCGTCGCAATCGAAATCACCGATGGCGAGGTCGGTAGGGTCGCGGTGGGTCGTGTATGAGCGTGCCACTGAAGCACTGGCGGTTGTTGCCAGGGCTGCGGTGGTGCTGAGCACCATCAACAGCGTTAGGAAAACGCTGCGCATTCGGGCCTTAGAGAGGTCTTTTTGTGTTTGCATGGACATCACTTGCTTCGGCCACGGCCTGTTCGGATATAATGCCTTTGCACCCAAGTTTCGGAATGACAAGCCCGCAAGCCCTCATTTATGTTCAAAAATTGAACGGTTTTCTCGCTTCTCATCTGAGGTGAATCTGAGAATCAGATACGGCCGGCCAGCCATTTGGGTGAAGGACTCCATCCCGTGGCGTCTCCGCCGTGGATTTTGACCAATTTACCAGCAGAAAACAACGACTCCAACCAAACCTCAAGCGCCGTTCCTTCACGGCCTCCAAGTTTACTGCTCGCAATTTCTTCAATGTCTTGGGTTCGGAGACCCGTCATGCCGTGGTCTCGTACCACGAGTTGGAGCAATTCCCTCAACCACGCCTCAGCCATTGGGTCAACACTCGTTGCACCTTGAACGGGCATGGGCGGGTCCATGTCGTGAAGGATGTCCATCAAGTCGATGACATCGGGGCGCTCAGCGGGCGCCATGCCCGCCTCGTTTAATTTTTCTTGGAGATTCAATTCCCCGATTGGCCGACGAACCACGGGTATTCGGGAAGGATCGGGTGCCGGCCCCATATCGGCCGGGCGCTGGGCTTCTGGAGCATCGTCCATCTCAATGTTGACACCGGCTTCTTGCCGTTGACGACTCACGCTCGAGAGGTTGGTGGCTTTGACTTCTGTTCCGATGGGCATGGTCCATCCAACGCCTTGCAGGCCAAGCTCCTCAACGTGTTTCTGGACCCATTCTGCGGCGCCTTCAATCACAACGTTCACGTCATGGTCGTCAGAGCGGAATCGGTACCGCACATTGCCTCGAAGTTGACGCATTGGTCCCGCCTGTGTGGCATCTGATTTTCAATCTACTGCATTCATGCAGTGGACTGTGCCATCTCCCGAAGAACGGTGTGAAGGATGCCGCCGTTCCTGTAGTACTCAACCTCAACGGGCGTGTCCAGCCGGATTTGCGCCTCAAAGGAGGAAGTGCTGCCGTCGGCGTGTTCCACTTGGACGTCGACCCACTGCAGCGGTTGTACCTCATCGCTCAGCGGAATACTGAAGCTTTCGTGTCCGGTCAATCCAAGTGTTGCGTGCGATTCACCATCTTTGAACGTTAGCGGAAGGACACCCATGCCCACCAAATTGGAACGATGAATGCGCTCAAAGGAAGTAGCGATAACGGCCTTAACGCCGAGCAAGTAGGTCCCCTTTGCGGCCCAGTCTCGAGACGAACCGGTGCCGTACTGGCCTCCGGCGAGGACAATTTTTGGTGCTTGAATTTGAGCGGCATCGTACACCGACATGACTTCCCCGTTCTCGTGGTTGAGCGCATACCCTCCTTCGGTTCCCGGAGCCATTTGATTGCGTATTCGGACATTCGCAAACGTACCACGCATCATGATTTCATGGTTGCCACGGCGGCTTCCGAAGGAATTGAAATCCCGTCGTTTCACGTCGCGTTCCACCAACCATTTACCGGCTGGACCATCCGCAGGGAACGAGCCAGCAGGAGAGATGTGGTCGGTCGTGATGGAATCTCCGAGCTTCAACAACACCTTTGCAGCGTGAATGGACTCAATGGGTGAGGGGGTTGGCGAGAGGCCGCTGAAGAACGTTGGAAGGCGTATGTAGGTGGATTCATCTGCCCAAGGATAGAGCGGCGAAGGTTCGGCGGGAATGCTGTTCCATCGAGGCTCATTCATCGCATCGGCGTATCGCTGACGAAACATTTCCGGCGTGATGACCTTCATGGCCTCAGCGACTTCTTCTTCGGTCGGCCAGACCTCAGAAAGCATAACCGGTTGGCCTTCGGTATCAAAGCCGATCGGCTCACTGGTCAAATCCATCTCGAGGTTACCTGCGATGGCATAGGCCACAACAAGAGGAGGGCTTGCGAGGTAAGACGCCTTCACCTTCCCGTGAACTCGGCCCTCAAAGTTTCGATTGCCTGAAAGGACGGAACCGACGATGAGCCCTGTTTCGTCAAGAGCCGCTTCGATCGGCTCGGGCAAAGGCCCAGAATTGCCAATGCAGGTGGTGCACCCGTAGCCCACCGTGTGAAAGCCCATGGCGTTCAAGTCATCTTGCAGGCCCGTTGCTTCGTAGTACTCGGTGACCACTCGGCTTCCAGGAGCAAGCGAAGTTTTGACCCAGGGTTTGACCGTTAGCCCTCGCTGGCGCGCCTTGCGAGCCAGCAAACCCGCAGCCATCATTACGCCAGGATTTGAGGTGTTGGTGCATGAAGTGATGGCGGCAATAACGACATCACCGTGGTTAAGGTCAAAAATTTCCCCGTTCATCTCGACGATGGCACCGTTGGAGAGGTCCTCCTTGGCCAGCCCGTGGCCGTGATGCCCGACCTCATGGGTCAAACTCTCGACGAAATGTGATTTCATTTCGTTCAAGTCAACGCGGTCTTGGGGCCGCTTTGGACCGGCAAGCGCAGGAACAACATCGTTCAAGTTCAACTCAAGAACAGCAGTGTAAGACTTCTCTTCGGCTGCTTCGCCGCACCACAAGCCTTGCGCTTTGGCGTAGGCCTCAACACCGGCGACAGCGGTGTCTTCGCGTCCGGTCAAACGAAGGTATTCGAGGGTTCGCTCATCGACGGGAAAGAACCCGCATGTCGCCCCGTACTCCGGCGCCATGTTGGCAATCGTGGCACGGTCAGCCAAGGAAAGCGCCTTCATTCCCGGACCAAAGAACTCAACAAATTTGCCAACAACGCCGTGTTCTCGAAGCATCTCAACGATGCGAAGGGTCATGTCCGTGGCGGTGACGCTTGGCTGAAGGCTTCCAACCAGCCGAACACCGACCACGTCTGGTGCGAGCATGTAAATCGGTTGACCAAGCATGACGGCTTCGGCTTCAATGCCGCCAACCCCCCATCCAAGCACGCCCAAGCCGTTGACCATCGTGGTGTGCGAATCCGTACCAACGAGGGTATCAGCAAGCCACACGCCCTCTTCCTGACGAGCCACGCTGGCGATGAATTCGAGGTTCACTTGGTGAACGATGCCGCGGGAAGGGGGCACGGCTTGGAAGTTTGCGAGGGATTGTTGGCCCCATTTGAGAAAGGTGTAGCGTTCCATGTTCCGGTGATATTCGATGTCAAGATTCATGTCAAGTGCGTCGCTTCGAGCGCCTGAAATGTCCACTTGGACAGAGTGGTCGATAACCAAGTCGACGGGTACTTGTGGATTTACCTTTTCAGGATCGCCGCCCATTTCCACCATGGCGTCGCGGAGAGCCGCCAAGTCAACCACAGCGGGAACGCCAGTAAAATCCTGCAAAATAACCCGGGAAGGTCGGAAAGGGATTTCACCGCGCTCACCGTTGGGCGTCCAACCAGCGATGGTGCGAATGTCCTTCTCTGTGACGAGAAACCCATCGTTGCCTCGCAAAGCACCTTCCAGCAGAATGCGGATGGAGTAAGGGAGATGAGCGGTAGGAACGCCGTTGGCGTCCAACGCATCCAAGGAAAAATAATCGCCGCCGACGCTCAGTGTTTGCCGAGCGTTGAACGGGTCCAAGGCCGCCATGGGTCTCGGAAAACTCACCCGCCTATGAACACAACGCTTTCTTTGTCATGCGGACAAAGCCCTGCTCGGCCACAGACCGAAGGTGGACAAACCTTCACCAGAATTGGTACCAAGGTGTTGTTTCGGAGCCAACAAAGGTTGCCGATACGAGTTTCGCTTCTTGCTTGGGAGTGTCTCCGCTGCCGTCATCTTGGGGAGTTGAATTTGGAGTGTCAACATGGGAAATTGAGTCAACATGGTCACACCCACTGGTTATTTTTCCAAACACCGTGTGCGCACCGTCAAGCCAATCAGGTCCCTTGCCATTGTTGCTATCGCTAGGGATGAGGAAGAACTGGCTACCGCCGGTGTGGGGGGGGGTGGTCTTCGCCATCGAGATCGTGCAAACCTCGTGGTTGAGGCCGTTGTTGACTTCGTCGGGGATGGTGTAGGAGGTTTCTTGACAGTCCGCCTCTGAAATGCTGTTGTCGCCGTTGCAGTAGCCGAACCACTTGGCAGCGTGGCCACCGGTGCCGTCGCCTCGAGTAAAGTCGCCTCCTTGAATCATGAAATCATCGATGACACGGTGGAAGATGGTGCCGTCGTAATCGCCGTTTTCGACGAGGAGTTTGAAATTCTCAACGTGGGCAGGGGCAGCGTCTGGATAGAGTTCGATGGTCACCGTGCCGCTGTTGGCGCCACCGTTCCACGTCATTTCCAAATCAACGATGTCGGTGGTCGTGTCCGTGCGGTTGGCCACATTGATCACGGCAAGGACGAGGATGCCGGCCAGGAAAATGGCCATGATGCCAGCAGGCGTTGGAGTACCTTCGTTGAGAAGGCGAGGAAAACTGGTTTCCCTGATGCCTTTGTTCTGCATTTCGTTGAGCAGTTCATTGTAAGTCCGGTCGGCTTTTTTGTCCCTCGGATTCTTTTTGGTGGCTTCTCGAAGGAGCGAAGCCGCTCGACGGTATTCAGCCCGATTATTGCGGGCTTTGGCTTCCAGCCACGTGGCATGTCCGGCAAGTCGCAGCGTGGTGGGCTCGTCTCCACCAGCATCAATGTCTCGCAGAATTTTCAGCGCTGATTCGCCTTTTCCTTTGGTGATGGCCTTCTCGGCTTTGTCCCAAGCCGCCTTCATTGCATCGTCCGCCATAACCCCACGCAATTGCTGCATGGTTTTGAGTCTCACCCTTGTTTTTGGTTCACAAGTTCTCGAAGGTCATTCAACTGACTGGACTGTTGTTCGGGAGAAACTTCGGCCGATTCTGTTTCCTCAACACCGGGTGCAGCCTCCTCCTCGCTTCGGTTCCAGTGAACAATGCCGCTGAGGGCCAGCATGGCCCAGAGCAACAGCGGTGGAGCGAGCTCAAGATTGATTGAGAATTTGTAGAGGAAGGGGGGTGCGAGTTCCGCTTTGAAGTCAAAGCCGTTAGCAGGGTCAATGGCAATCATTGTCAGCAACCAAATGAACACGGCGCTGGCGGTCACGGCCACCATCCTTGCCTGAGCGCGTCCCGTGGTGAACAGAAAGATGGAGACAAGCACCACGGTGTTCAACAAACCGAAGGTGGCGTTGGTGAAGTAATCCGAACCCACCTCCGATTGGAGAAGCGGAACGAGCGCGCTGAAGATGGTGTGCGGGATGGCCACGATGACAATCCACCATTTGGGATTAAGCAGGTCCCTCAAATTCCGGTCAAAAATCCGCTTCATGGCTGTTTAGCCTCCTCTTGAACGAGTGGTTCGGACTCATCGCTTTTCTCCCATATTTTTCTTGCACCGAGAGCGACGCTCACGCCGAAGGAGAAGACGAGGAGCAAGATGAGCGGCGTCATGCTGATGCTGTTTGAAGAATCATCGTCAGAACCGCCGCTTGAATCGGAGCCAGCCTGTCGGTTTCCTCCATCAAAGGGATAGGCGTCAAAAATGTCCAAGAGACCATCGTTGTCATCATCCACATCGAGGTTGTTGCCAATGCCATCACCGTCATTGTCCGCCCATTCCGTGAAATTACGCGGGTAGGCATCAAGCACGTTGGGCACGCCGTCACCATCGATGTCAAGATCTACAGCATCGGGTTCTCCATCGTTGTCAAGGTCGGCTGAGGATGAGGCATCA
>DANX01000087.1 GCA_002502295.1 Euryarchaeota archaeon UBA561
AGAAATGGACTCCATTTCCAACAAGGCCTTCGCTGCAGGCTACCTCGGTGGTGGATTACTCCTCGTCGTTCACCTCGCCATGGTGACCCTCATCGTTGACGATAGCGGATCTGTTCAGTCCTGGGTCATTCCCTTTGCCATGGCCTCGTCAGGTATCTGGTGGCTTGGCTTTGCTCAGATGACCTTCCGCATGGTCCCAGAACCTCACATCGAGAACGAGATGGAACCCATGGGCGTGGTTGACTCGACCAAGATGGCTCTGAGTGAAGTGAAAGCTACGCTTTCTGACATCAAGAGTTTCCGTACACTGTTCTTTTACATGCTCGCCTACTTCTGCTTCATCGACGGTATCAATTCGGTGACCGCACTGGCGGGTGTGTTTGGGATTGTTGTCCTTGGTTTGACGACCACGGGTTTGATTTTGACCATTCTCATCATCCAATTCGTCGCTGCACCTGCGGCCATTGGGTTCACCAAACTCGCTGACAGTTGGGGTACGAAGAAAGCGCTTCAATTCTCATTGGTGTGCTGGTGTTTCGTGATTGTCGGGGCCCTCTCCTTTGCACCGCTTGAGCTTGAAAACCACGATGAATACGACGTCCAATATTCGTGGGACGAAGGGAACAGCACCTACACGGCGATCGCCCGTGAGGGAGTCAATCCAATTGCAGCCCTTCCTGGTGACGACGAGCAGCAGTGGGCCCTTACTTACGAGGAAGCGTTGCCGGTCCAGAAAAATTCGAAATACAAATTGGGTTATGCGGTTGAATGGGCGTTTGATGACGACGGGGAATCCATTCCGGTCGTTGTCGATTTGAATGCTACTTCACTGGCTGCGTTGAATGCGACCATGGACGAATCCCGGTTCTCCTACAGCGTTGAAGGCGGGGCATTGGCCAACAGCACTGGACTTGGTGTAAACCACCCAACCAGTCTCGGCGATGGTCTGCTGGATTTCATCCCGCAGACCGCACGAAACCTCGTTTGGGCTCCACTGGGCATGACGGTCTTCTTCCAGTTCCTCTTGTTGGGTGTCTTCGCTGGTGCACTCCTCGGTGGCTCTCAAGGCCTCGCCCGTTCGATGTTTGGTCAGATGGTCCCTGAAACCCGCTCGGCCGAGTTCTTCGGCTTCTTTGGCTTCTTTGGAAAAGTGGCCGCCCTTCTTGGCCCGCTGATCTATTCGGTCATGACGGTTTGGTTTGACTCTCGCGTCGGTATCTTTGCCATTTCGCTTCTGATCGTTGCGGGCGCTATTTTGCTTCGCAGAGTGGATGTTGAGGACGGAATTGCCGTGGCTCGCGCAGAGGATGAACGCAACCGGCAAACGGATGCGGCAACGGTTTGAGCATCGCAACCGTCATGAAGTGGCTTCGCAACCGCCAATGCGTACGCTGTTGCGTCGCGGGTGATTTTCTTGGCCAAATCCAACGCTTCAGACCAAAAAACGGTCTCAAAATCGGCTTACCGTCAACCGGTCACCCCTGAAGGTTTGAAAGCCATTGAATCGGGCACACTCACCTGGCTCGACGATGAGATGTATAACAACCTCAACACCGGGGTTTTGGAGCAGTACCTTGAGGAAAAGAACCTCGAAGAATCGTTTGAAGTCTCTCACTGGAACACACCAAAGGTCCTGATTGGAATCGGCATAGGTGCCGTCTTTTCTGGTGTTACGGCCTACATTGGCCTCAAACTCGGTTTGGCCATCTCCGCCGCATGGTACATCGCTTATCTGTTAGGGATGGCGCTGAAGTGGTCGCCTTCAGAGGTGAACATTGCCACCTCTGCGACAACGGGCGCAACCCACGCCTCGACTGGATTTATTTTCACGTTCCCAGCCATTTTCCTCCTCGCAAGTCAGCCCGCTTATGCGTTGGCTGATGGCCCGTTGGTGACACTGGAAGACGGAGAAGCGTTCACACTGGCCTTCATTGGAATTGTGGCTTCCATGTTTGCGGGGTTCCTCGGTGTAATGTATTTCATCATCTTCCGGCGTGTTTGGTTGGTCGAAGACCCGCTTCCCTTGCCAGGATTTGAAGCCACATTGAAGATGCTTGACATTTCATCCGACGTGAGCACAGGTGCCGTGGAACACGCCCGTGATTCGTTGAAAACCATCGGGCTGTGGACCGTTGTAACCATGGTTGGCTTGTTCTTGGTTGAATATCCGCTCATCTGGGCCAACGATCGAAAAGTAGCGCTTCTTGATTTTATCGCAGAGTCCCTTCATTTCGGTGATCTTGGACTTGCCACCTTCTATTCGAATGGGAAAATCCACCAACCGTCTGGGACTTCGGATGGCGTCTCACTGGGGTACACGCACTGGTCCGAAGAGACCGCATGGAATCCATTTTCCTACACTTACATTGGGGTCGCTCTGACACCTTCCATGTTTGCCATCGGTTGGTTCATGAAGGCTCGGGTCGCTTTCTTGGTCAACCTCGGGACGTTGGTTGGGTGGCTGTTCCTCGTTCCTCTTGCTGTCGGATTGAACGTTCCCGTCTACGAGGCCCAACTCGGGGCATCGGTGCCAGTTCAAGACTACCACGCTACAATGAACGCTTTCAATCCTGCCAAGTACCCAAGTTCAACGGGCGCAGCACAGATGGTCATTTTTGCGAAGACCGTGCGAACCATCGCCATTGGAGCCATCGTCGGTGGCGGAATGTTCGGATTGGCCAAGATGTGGCGCACATTCGCCAATATCTTCACGGACATTGGAGCAGCGTTCAAGGGAGATGGAAGCCAAGAATACATGGAAGGAAAAGGCTGGTATGAGTGGCCCCTCAAACACATCCCCATCTTCATGGGTATCACGTTCTTCGCCATGATTGTCATTTTCTCCGTCGGTGGATTCTCGCCGCTGTCCGCCCTGGTCTTCGCCTCCGTGCTCATTCTCACCACGTTCATGCTCGGTGCCATCGCCGTGAGGGTGATGGGCGAAACCGGTATTGAACCTGTTTCCGGTACGTCATTCATCGTTTTGCTGATGCTGTTGGGCGTCTTCCTCAACGCACAAGATTTGCTTCAGTTGAACACGCAGGATGCTGTTCTCCTCGGGCTCGTTGGAACCACGGTTTTTGGTTCAGCCATCTCCATGTCAGGGACCGTCATTGGGGACTACAAGAACAGCCTCTACATTGGAAATCGGCCCTATCACATCTCAAAAGGGAACATCATGGGCGTTGTCCCAGGCGCCATCATCGGGGCCGGTGTGGCCATCTTCCTCTCCATTCAACTCGCTGAAGGACGCATCCAACTCATCGCCCCGCAGGCCAATGCCTTTGCTACCTTTTCCGTCATTTTTGCCGAGGGACAAGGCGACTTGACGTTGCTTGCCCTTGGTTTCCTCCTTGGCATGTTTGTTGAGTGGGCGACCGGAATGGGAACATCCTTCGGTCTTGGAATGTACCTCGATGTCCCACACACGCTACCGATGCTGATCGGTGGTGTGGCACGCGACCGTTGGGAGGACAAGAAACTCCAACCACGCATTGATGCCCTCAAGGAAAAGGAGGGAACCACGGTTGCTGAAAAGAAACGTGCCCTCATCCTTCTCAGCACGTTCATGGTCGCTGCTGGTTTATTGACTGGGGAAGCGTTCTTCGGGACGGAATCAAGCATTCTCTCGTTTATTGATTCACTTTGGTACGATGACGAGGGAGCACGGACCGTCATGGGCATCGACAATTTCGCGAATTCGGGCGCATGGTACGCCATTCGAATGGGTGGGCTCATTTTCCTCAACGTTGCGATTGGGGCCACGATTTACCTCTTGTTCAAGCGAGCAGGTGTGATTGGCGGCGATTCCAGCCCGGCTGAGGCTTGAGTGTGAACCCATGTCACCAACCAGCACGCCGCGCTGGATTTGGGGTCTATTGATTGCAGCCGTCGTTGGCGTTTCAAGCGCAGGTGCTTTGTTTCAGCACGTTGATGCTGTTCCTCCATTGCTTCGAGCGTCGTGGCGTTTGCAACTAACGTCCTTGGTGTTACTTCCCTTGTTTGTCTATCAATTGATCACCGTGGATGAAAAAGTAGCTCAGAGGTTGTGGACGCCAAGAACATGGGCTCTTCTCATGGCGAGCGGACTGGCCCTAGCCGCCCATTTTGGGGCATGGGTGGCCAGTCTTGACGAAACAACGCTCACCCACTCACTGCTGTTTGTGACGGCTCACCCACTCGTCATTGTGGTCGGCATGTTCCTGTTGGCACCGACCATCGCAGCGGTTCGCCGTCCAATGAGCAACGAGGTCTTTGGAGCGCTGATTTGTTTTTTGGGAGCAGGGATTACATTGCTGGATACCGGTTCGACTCAAGGCGATCAAACCGCCACCGTTTGGGGTGACGCCTTGGCCTTCGGTGGGGCGGTGTTTGTTGTTGGTTACATCGTGGTTGGTCGTGTGTTGCGCGTCTGGCTGCCCATCTTCCTCTATGCGTTTCCGGTGACGCTCATCGGCGCCATTGTCTTGCTTCCATGTTCAATGATGTTCGAACAGGGATATTCGGAATTTGGCGTTCTTGGCTGGGTAGAACCAGAATATTTTGGTTGGTTCCTGCTCTTAGCGTTGGTGGCAGGTTTGCTGGGTCACACAGGTTTGAACACTTGCCTACGCTACATTTCCCCTCTCATCGTTTCTGTTTCAGTAACGCTTGAACCCGTTCTGGGTTCCATCATAGGTTGGTTGTTCTTTGACTCGGGCATACCTGGGAGGTGGACGTGGCTTGGAGGTTTGATTCTCCTAACGGGGCTGCTGACCGTTGTTGTGGCCTCCGAACAAGCATCGCTGGAAGAAGCGAACAATCAAAACAGCGCGCCTTGAGGGTTGGGCATGACTCAACGCAAGGGATGGCTCTTGTTGACCAACGACGACGGCATCGAAGCCGTTGGGTTTGAATTGTTGGTCAAGGCCCTTCACAAGGTCGGCTATCCTCTGGCTGTTCTTGCACCAAGTGGAAACCATTCGGCAACAGGAATGCGAATTAACCTCATGAAGCCAATGGCTTTTCGTGAGCGAAATGACTTGGTTGAACATTGGGGATTGGATGCACATACCACGCCTGTTCACCTCTTTGAACTGGATGGAACGCCTTGCGATACGATGATCGTCGCCCTTGATGGTGGCCTTTCGCATCTCGTTCCGGGAGTTCACCCACAAATGGTGGTCTCCGGCGTGAACCTGGGACCGAATCTCTCACAAGATTCGTACCACAGCGGGACAATGGGTGCCGCCAGAGAAGCCGGTCTTTACGGTGTTCCTGCCCTCGCTGCTTCGTTCACATCCTTTGATCCAGAAGGCATGGAGCAAGCGGTTCAAGCGACCATTGACGCAGTTGAACGAGCCACAGCGGTTCTTCCTTTGGAAGCTCAAAATTTGGGGCGTCCAAACGGTGCATTGGATACGGGTTATTTCACCTCCTGGCCAAGCGCACTGACCGACGATCGATGGCTCGCTCATCCAGAAGCTTCCTTGCTTGAGGCGTTCACCAACGGGGACATGATGCTCAACGTCAATGCCCCACCCACATGGGATGGACAATGGGCTACGACCCGGCTGGGCGTTCGGTGGTACCGAAATGCGGTCCGATTTTCCGACACGGAGGACGGCGCAACGGCAACGTTCACCATCGGCGCCGCTTCAGTGGATCACTCACCTGTTGTTGCTGGAGATTGTGATGCGGTTGAAGAGGACAAAGCCAGTCTTTCGTGCTTGGCAGTCTGGCCACAGAGCCATCCATTTGCGCTCGACGAGGACCTGCTGGCTCACGGGCTTGAAGAAACGGTTGAAGGCTGGCCTCGCTGGTTGGTCAAAGGTTGAGGTCAACACCTTCGTCCAACAAAAAGTGCACGATTCCAACGGCCATGTGCCCCTGCAGCCAGTGCTCCCCAAGCGAGCGTTTGCTCACGTTTTCGGCGTTGATGCTTTCGAGAGGCTGGTCGTCGCTCAAGACAAAATTCAAGGTATCAGAATTTGGTTGACTTCGGAGAGGCAGGCTAGCCGATTCATTCCACAGGCGAGGTGTGTTGGCATCCAAAATGACGGTGGTAGCATCGTTCCATTCACGCAACGTGAGTTCCAAGTCCCCGCCGCTGTGCGTGATCCCTGCCGTGATGGGCTGCCAATGACCGATGGGTGGCAGTGGGGTAGCGATGACTTTCCCAATTGTACCTGCTATAGAACGCTCATCAGCGTGGAGTCCTTTGAGCGTAGCGCCGTCAAATTTTATTCGGCGTGGCGGGCCTGGACCTCCAAGCAAGTGGAGCACCACAACCGTGTTTTCTCGTAAACCGTGACTGGTCATCAAACCCGCCATTAAGGCCCGAATAAGAACATCCATTCGACCTCCTGCACTTGCCAGATCGTTGAGCGGTAACTTGCCTTTGGACATTGCACGGTGTCCAACCACCGCAAAGCGCCTCATTCTTAATCCTCCTTTCCTCGTTCGACGAGGGTTCGGACGGCGTCGTTAAGTTCGCGATTTGATTTTAGCACGAAATGAGCGCCTTGCCGGTCCACGAGATAGCCTCGTGGTTTTCCAGGGTCGCCCAAATCTTCCAAACGGTTGGCCACAACGGCCGTCATGTCGGATTTTTGAATTTGGGCAAAGGCTCTGTGGATGAGGTCTTTCTGTTTGATGCCTGTTTCGAGTTTGAAACCGATGCGTACTGCTGTTGCACATACTTCTTTGAGTTCAGTGATGTGTTTTTTACTCTCAACGAGCGAGAGACTGAGCGATCCTTGTTGACTGGCCAATTTTCCTTTTGCGGGTTCCTCAACGACGTAATCAAGAACCGCAGCGGCGTGAATCCAAGCCTCAATGTCGTCGTTGGCCAACGCTTTACATTCGTGCAGCATTGATTCGGGAGTTGGGCAGCGGAGCACGAGCGGGAGCCATTCTGGAGCGTCCACGGAGGTGATGCCGGCCACACACGTGACGTCATGACCGTGCTTGTGCATGTGGTCGGCTAAACCCCATCCCGTTGCTCCAGAACTCGTGTTTTGTACATGGCGCACATCGTCAATGGGTGAACGGGTCGCTCCCAGCGTGATGACGATGTTTTTTCGATTTGGTTTTCGAGCGTTGGTCCGATGGGCGAGCTCTGCAACGATTCGTTCGACGGTTGGGGTCTTCCGTTTCCCTTCTTCCTTAGGGCCCCAGAGAACATGAACGCCCTGTTCCCGCATGGTTTTCACGAGTTCGTCCGTGACGGGGTCCATGGCCAAGTCGATGTGCATGCTGGGCACCATGACGATGGGAGTGTCGCGCGACCGAGCAACGGAAAGCGCCATCATCAACGGTCCGTGCTGCAGTCCATGAAGATGGCTCGCCATGACGTCCCGCGTCGCAGGGGCTATCAACACGGCATCGGCCTCGTTTAGGGCGGTCAAATCTCCGTCCCAGTCGGTGATAATCTCCGCTTGTGATGCCCAACGAACGGCTAAAGGCGTGATGATGCGTTGGGCTGATGGCGTCATAATCACGATTAAATCTGCTCCTTCACGGCGCAACGCACGTGCCAAACGAACCGTTTCAACCGCGGCAATGCCTCCAGTCACTCCCAAGACAACTCGCCTGTTTTCAAGCGACGAGCCTGTGGTTACAACATCGGTGTCCCTCAGGGCCATGATGGTGGGAACCTACGGACCGTCAAGACATCTTCGCTTGAGTGTCCCGGGTGAAACAAATGGTTCAAATGCCTCTCATGCGAGGGGGAATTGTGGCCAACAGTCGTGCTGATGAGATGGTGCTAGCGGGTTCTGCACCGACGCCACAGCCCGGCAGCGATCCCGTAGAGCACATCCATCGTGGAACGAGTTTCATCGTCTTGGTTGACGGTGCCATCGTCATGTTCATTCTCGCTCAAATTCTTGGCCGAGCCGGGCTTTTGTCCGGTGCGATAGGCAACGCCTTCCTTGCGTCGATTGTGTTCACTGGCCTGATGGTGTATGCTGGATACCGAACCCGGAAACCCTGGGCATACTGGCCGGCCGTAGCCGTTTTGTTCCTCGCCACCTTGGTTTTCCTCGCCAACGCACTCGTATCGTTGTACATGATGCTTGCAGGAGGTTTCCTCAGCAACCTCCTCTTCGTCTTTTTGTTCGCTTGGGCGGCTCTTGGTTCAGGACGAAGGGCGTTGTTTCATTGGCACCCAGGGTACCGTGCTGGCTACCTTCGAAAAGGCCCCCTTGATTCCTTCAACCTAGAAGACGGTGAAATGTTGGCAGCGTGCCCGACCTGTCTTGCAGTGTTGGCCATTCGTCCAGACATGCTCGGCGATGCCGACCGATGTCCACATTGTGCAGGTGCATTGGTCAGCCAGGACCTCATCAAAAAATACAACGACGAAGAGGCTTAAATCTTCATTTTGGGTTGTTTCGCCGAAAGGAGGCTTCTTGAAGTGAAGCGCTTACGCCCTCTTGAGGAGGCTGGTGCATGTCGTATATCAACGACCGACTACAACAATTGTTGGACGGGGAGATTGATGCGGCAGACATTGCCGATGACCCCACATTGGTGAGCCTTGCCGATCGTTTGTACGGCATAAAAATCGCTCCTGTTCAGCCCGTTAAGGCTCGGGACGCCAAAGATTTGCTCGGAACCCCTGTGGCGGTGACCGAGGTTGCCCCCCCCACAAACATGCTGATTGAGGTTATCGCACCCGAAGTTTCACCAAACGTTGGGATTCCACTCCCGGTTCCCGAACTTGATCTTGACATGCCTCCAATGCCGGTTGCCAAGAAGAATCGATTGGGCCTTAGCGTAGCGTTTGGTGGTCTTGGCTTCGTTGTGGCAAACCTGGTGGGTTTGTTCTCGGGACTCTTGAACGGACTTTGCGAAGCCGACGTCTGTCGCGGTCCGCAACAAGACCGACTCAACCTCATGAGTCCTCACAAATGGGGCGAATCAGACGGTTGGTCCTACTCACTGCTTTCGGAAAGCATGAACGGCATAGGTGGTGTTTCTGGTGGCATTGGTATCCCCGACATCGTCGCTTTAATTGTGCTCACCGGGGGATTGGTCCTGATGTTGCGCAGGAAGTGAGGCCTTTTGTCTCCTGATGGCGTGCTCTCGGAATCGATTGCCTATGTTGGCATGGTGTGCATTCTCCTGGCCTTTCTTCTTGAAACTCGGAATATATTGCACAGCAAACAACCCATTTACCTGTTGTTAATGGCCATCGGCTCGGGGTTGCTTGGTGTTCGCGCTTTGCTTATCGAGGAGTGGGCGTTTTTCGTACTCGAAGTTGTATGGTGCGGTGCTGCCTTGCTTGCCATGCTCTCCGTCGGCAAGTCCACACTTGCTAGTGAAGATGAAGCGTCATCTTGATGAGACCGAGGTTCACCCCGAAACCATGGGCCAACGTAAAGCGAAGCGGGGTATCCCTTCGAAGAGCGAGAATTTTAACGAATGGTATCCATTTATGGTCGAAGCAGCCGAATTGGTTGACAAGCGCTACCCTATCAAAGGAATGGATGTGTGGCGGCCCTATGGTTGGAAGGCCATGAAGCTCATCGACGCGCTGACGCACGCTGAGATGGAACGCACCAACCACGAGGAAGTAAACTTCCCCTTACTTATTCCGGAAAACCTTCTGGAGAAAGAAAATGCCTTGGTTGCACGGCTCAAGCGGGCTCGTGAAGAAGGCGTAAATCCCGATGACCTTCGAGACGAGGAAGATGAAGGCGGGTTCAAGAAAGAAGTCTACTGGGTAAAGCACGCCGGTGACAACGAGCTTGACATTCCGATGTTCTTGCGTCCGACTTCGGAGACCGCCATGTACACGATGTTTCCGTTATGGATTCGCTCGCACAAAGATCTTCCATTGAAACTCTATCAAATGGTCAACACCTTCCGTTACGAAACCAAACAGACCAGGTCGTTCATCCGTGTTCGTGAAATACATTTCTTTGAAGCACATACTGCTCACGCCGATGAAGAAGACGCTTCCCGACAAATCGCTGAAGATTTGGAGATCGTTGACCGGCTCATGCATGACCTATGCCTGCCCATCATCAAAGCAAAAAGGCCCGTTTGGGATACGTTTCCCGGTGCTTGGTACACCATCGGCATTGACGCTGTCATGCCCAACGGTCGAACCCTGCAGGTGGCCTCTTGCCACCATTACCGAGACCAATGGGCCAAAGCGTTTGACGTCACCTACGAAAACCTCGAAGCCAAACAAACCCACTGCCACCAAACCACCTACGGCATGTCTGAACGTCTCCTCGGCGCCATAGTTGGAATGCATGGGGATGAAAACGGTTTGATCATGCCCCCAAAGATTGCTCCTTTCCAGGTGGTGATTTGTCCCATGATCCGGAAAAACCTCGAAGTGGATACAATAGCGGTCGCTCATGATGTGGCTGAGCAACTCAAGGCTCGTGGCCTTCGGGTCAAAGTGGACGACAGAGACCTTCATCCTGGTCAGAAATATTACGATTGGGAGATTAAAGGCGTGCCGCTTCGACTTGACATTGGTCCTCGGGACATCGCCCAAGGAACCGCTTTTGCGGCTCGAAGAACAGGCGGGAAAGAACCTCTACCAATGGATGGCATCGTCGACGAATGCTACCGAGTGCTAGATGAAATCAGCGACGAACTTCGTTTGCGTGCTTCTCAACACATGGACGATGTCGTTCAACCGCTGCCTTCATTCACCGAGGAACAAGGTAAGTGGACCATGGATGGAGATGTCAAAGATGGCCATATTTACGAACTGGCTTTCAACGGTTCCGACGCACACGCAGAAGTTATAGAACGTACCACTGGGCTTTCGTTCCTTGGAGATGCCACCGATCCTTATGATACAGAACGACCCTGCCACATGACCGGCGAACCCACCACCCGTCGTGTGTTGTTGGCGAAATCCTATTGAGACCATCTCAAGAATTGAATTCCTTACAGCGTTGGGTCAGCTTCCACGGTTGGTTTCTGTTCGCTGGGCCAAATCAACCAGTTGATGCGAATTCTCCGTATGGCAAGGTATGCCAATGCAAATCCAATGATGCTTGCAGTGATTGGGCCAAGGCCCCATAACCATGCATCGAACCAGCCATCAAAAATGTAAGGGATTGGATAAAACGGCTCGAGCCCATAGGCTCCTGTGTGGGATGGAATATCAGCCAAGATGTGTGATAGGTAAGCGATGGTTGCGAGTTTGGCTGCGCTGCTTCGCTTCCAAAACGGGGCGAAGACGATCGCCCAAAACAGGAGACTGTGCGAAAGAAGCCACACGTGGTAGGTCCAGTGGTCCAATATCTCTGGAAAGTTGATGAAGTCTATACCAATGGCAAACGGAATGGTTCGACCAGCGAGCCAACCAAGGTAGGGGTGAACGAGAATGACGTTGGTGATGTCGGGCAACATGCCAAAGGCGAGACCAATTTTGCGCCGGTGTTTGATGTCCTTCGGAGCCATCTCCCCACAGATGAGGCCGATGAATGCATGTGTGACCGTGTCCATACAACCAACCCGCTGTTGTAGAACCATGGGCGGTCTACTCAATAGACATTGTACCTACACAACATCAGCAGCGGTTTGGCTCAACTGCCCTATGACTCGCGTGTGGTGGGTGTGATCAAAAGTCCG
>DANX01000060.1 GCA_002502295.1 Euryarchaeota archaeon UBA561
ATGGAATCATTCACGTGATTGACACTGTGCTCTCACCTACCACCACACCCAACGACATCCCCACCACGGCAGGATGCACGGGTGTCCATGGCTCGCTGGTCGCTGCGGTGGTTCAAGCCGACCTTCTGACCACCCTCCAAGGCGACGGGCCGTTCACGCTCTTTGCCCCAACCGACCAAGCCTTCACGGATGCAGGCATCGACCTTGCAGCCTTGGACACGGTTGAAGGAAAAGCCGCGTTGACGGAAATTTTGCTTTCACACGTTGTGGCTGGATCTGTACCAGCCTCGGCGGTTTCGAACTGCATGAACGCCGAAACGGTCAGCGGACACACGCTCTCGTTCTCCGTTGGCGCCGACGTGATGGTGAACGGTGCCACGGTGACCACGGCCGACGTGATGACGAGCAACGGTATCATCCACGTTATTGACACGGTTCTCACCCCCACCAACGCCTACAACGACATTACCCAGGCCGCCACCTGCACCGGTATTCACACCTCGCTGGTCGCTGCATTGGTTCAGGCTGAGTTGGCTGAAACCCTTCAGGGAGAAGGGCCTTACACGGTCTTCGCTCCGACCGATCAGGCCTTTGCTGATGCAGGCATTGACCTCGCTGCCCTCAATACGGAGGAAGGCAAGGCGACCTTGACCGACATCCTCCTCTTCCACGTCTACGCAGGCACCCTCGCCTCAGCCGACATCACGGAAGGGATGAAACTTCGAATGCTCAACGGCGACGATGCTGTTCTTTCACCCACGAAGGGCATTGAAGGAGCGAACATCACCCTTGCCGACGTTCAAACCTCCAACGGTGTCATCCATGTCATCGACATGGTCCTAACGCCCGCCGGAGGAGAGAAATCAACCGACGGTGCAAGCACCTCAGGAAGTTCAGACGAAGGAGTTGACAACTGGATCATCTACGCCGGGATAGCTGTTATCGTTGCCATCGTAGCCGGACTAATCGTGGTTCGCCTCACCCGTCACAAGGGTGAGGATTTGGAATCCATCCAGGCCATCGGCCAAAACGAAACCGCTGCGACACAATTGGATGCAGGCGCCACAACCTACGCAACAACGGCTGCAGGATACGGTACACAAGCCGCAGCCCAGACCGACTATCAGCAAGCCTACCAGCAACAGGCATACCAGCCCGCTACGGCCCAGCCTGCTGCGGCAGCGGTCATCGACGACAGCGTGCTCGCCGCCTTTGAAGAAAACGAACCTGCACAAGCCGCCACCGTTGCTCAACCCGCTCAGGCCGCAACCGTTGCTGCTGCTCAACCGGTCGCCGTGACCGAGCCCGCTCAAGCAACGGTACAACCGGCAGCCGTCCAACCTGTGGCCGCTCAACCGGTCGCTGCGGCCGAACCAAAGGTCGTTAACCAGTGGTCCGACGACAACGGCCACACATGGCGCGTGATGAGCGACGGCACAAACCGCTGGTGGAACGGAACTGGATGGCAAAAGGTCTGATGTGTCGGCCATACGTTCATTGAGTAGAACACTCAGGAATTCACATGTGGGACACAGTCATCGTTTCCGTCATCGTCATCCTCGTCTTCAGCATCGGAATTTATCGGTCGCTGAAATACGGAGACCTAGGAAAATTGGTTGGTTTCGCGAAGTTGATCTCAAAAGCGAACAGTGATTTGTTTGACGGAGCAAGGAAGACGTTTGTGCTCAATGAGAACGGTGAAGAACGAACCGTTGAAATCAAAACCATCACCGATGCAATCAACACCATATTCACGCGAAGAAACGAGGAAAGCACGCTGCTGTATTTTGGCCCTCAACGGGAGGAAGGCCTCCATCTCGTGTTTTCCGTGTACAACAAGTACGACGATGATTACATGAAATTGGTCGAAAAAAACGGCGCTGAAGTCATTCGCACCTCAGAGTTCAATCTTGACAAGAGTGGCCCAGGTCCTGCCGCTGATGTGCTCGTTGACCTCATTGGTCGCATGGGAACCTCCACGACAACATGGTGGGGCGAAGAGACGGTTTGAGCCGATGAAAGACGAAGCCACAGTGACCGTTGCAAGCCAGTGAAAACGTGGACGGCGAACAGGAGTATATGAGCGACCAATCCAGCCCAAATCCATGGACCTGCCGGAACATCTGGGTGAGCGCTGTCGATGGCTCAGCGAAGGCAAAACGCCTGTTGGAAACGGTCCGGTCATCGTCTGGTTGAAATCGCTGTTCCGCGTCCATGAAAACCCGGCCGTGGACGTTGGCCGATGGATGGCTCATCACCACAAGCGCCCACTGCTGATTTACCATGGTCTGGATGAACGGTATCCACACGCCTCTCTACGCCATCACAACGTGGTCATGGACGCCGCTGTTGACCTGCATCAAGGGTTCAAGAAGCAAGGACTGAGGTACGTGTTTCACTTGGCCAGAGAAGGACATCGCCCATCGGTCATGAAAGCACTGGCGAAGCAAGCGAGCATGATTGTATCTGACCTCTTTCCGCTCCCACCATGGACGGATTGGGTACGTTCGGTCGCCCAGTTGGCGGGTGGTCCAGTGGTTGAGGTGGACGGACACTGCGTCATTCCAATGCCGCTTTACGGCCGCTCGGTTGACCGACCGTTCAAGTTTCGCAACGCCACGAAGAAACTGAGAAAGCAACGCCTCCAACGGCGTTGGCCGGACATGAACCTCGACGTTGAGCCCTACAACGGTGAGCTACCTTTTGAGCCCGTGATGGTGGAACACCAACTGGCCGACCCCGACCAACGCTGGACGCTCCTCAAGCAATGCAACATTGACCCGACCGTCCACCCCGTTTGGCGGTTCAAAGGCGGGGAGCAAGCCGCCCTAGCCCGATGGCAAAGATTTCGAGAAAAAGGGCTCAGCGGGTATGCGCGGCGCCGCAACAACGCTGCAGACACGGATGGCGTATCGAGGATGTCCGCCTACATTCACTACGGGATGATCTCACCCATGAAAATTGCTCGAGAGAGCGCCGAACTGGGCA
This sequence comes from Euryarchaeota archaeon UBA561, assembly GCA_002502295.1. GTDB lineage: Archaea > Thermoplasmatota > Poseidoniia > Poseidoniales > Poseidoniaceae > Poseidonia. Next base: position 2,989 of record DANX01000060.1, read on the forward strand.
CAAAGTCGGCCGACAAGTACCTCGACGAATTGCTTGTCTTCCGGGAGCATGCATGGCATCACATCTACGCTTCCGAGGACCCCTACGGTTTGCACAATCTCCCCGAGTGGGCACGGCTTTCGTGGCGATCCACGAAGGACGACCCTCGAACAACCCGCTATGCCCTTCGTCAACTCCAACGAGCCGATGTTCACGACCCACTGTGGGCGGCGTGTCAACGCTCCCTGCTTCGCCACGGCGAGTTACACAACAACGTCCGCATGACATGGGGAAAAGGGCTGACGCTGTGGACTCAAGATGTGGAGCAATCCTTGGCCTACGGCCAGGCACTCAACGACATGTATGCCCTCGATGGGCGAGACCCCTCTTCAGTGGTGGGTGTTCAATGGTGCCACGGATTGTTTGACCGGCCGTTTCATCCGCCTGCCCCCATCCTTGGTTTGGTTCGCCAACGCGACGCCAGGACCCACATGAGTCGCCTTGACATGGACGCCTACCGAGCGTTCACCGACCGACCGGCGGGAGAAACGGCTCACCCAATCGTCGTGATTGGAGCCGGTTTGGCCGGAGCGGTCGCAGCCCGCATCCTCGCTGACCACGGCTTTGACGTCGTGGTGCTTGACAAAGGCCGACGGGTCGGTGGCCGCTGCTCCCGTCGTCAAGTAGACGATGTTGTCCTCACGCACGGTGCTCCACAACTCGACCATTGGCCATCGTGGATGAACGCGTGGGCCGACGGTGAGATTGCTGAGCAAAGGACGTTGCCCCTCGAAAACGGACATGGACTGTTGGACGGGCCGGAGACGGTTGGCCATTGGCTGGAAGGAATCGACGTGATGACAAGCACCACCGTGAGTCGAATCGAGCAGGACGGAGAAACATGGCGCATCCTCAGCGAAGAAGGGCACCAATGGCAAGCCTCAGGCATCATCGCAACCGCCCCGCTCCCTCAACTCGAGAGGATGCTTTCCGATGCTCCAGAGTCATGGTCAACGCACCCCTATGAGCCAACGTGGACCATCGTCATCGCTCATCAGACTCCATCCTCTGCGAATCTTTTGGAGCGGATGGCACGTTTGGGCCTGAAGGTGGAAACCTCCGACGGAGGGCGAGGTATGGTGATCCACCTCACGACCGACTGGAGCCGTGAACATCTTGAGAAAGAGCGAACAGAAGTGATTCAGTCCTTCATGGACATGATCGGAGAAAACGACATGAACGAACTTGACTGGTTGAAAGAGGCGACCATACAGGCCCATCGTTGGCGCTATGCTCGACCAAGCAAGGCAGGAGCAAGCGCCCACCTTCCAAGGTTCGTTGAGGCTGGCGATGCTTGGGCTGACCCAATCGGAACTGGGGGAGGCGCAATGCGCTCGGGCGCATGGGCGGCAGCCCACATCGCTTGGCAGTGCAGCCAACACCTGCAACCGACCAAACCACCCGTCCAGCAGACGCTCTTCTGAAGAACATCAAGGCACGATGGTCATTCATAGGAAGAAGACCTAAACCCTGCGGACCTCATGGTTTTGCCATGGCGGACGGGCCGGAGGAAAATGCACCACCTCAGCCCATCCTCATCCACAGCGGTACGCCGGCATTGGAAACCGAGGCTTCACCAAATTCTGAGCCATGGCCCTACCCGGAGGAAGGACATTCAGGGGTTGAAACGGCACCGAACCAATCCTCTCATGGGGTATCGAATGAAACGATCGAGGCGTATGAAATCGTCTTGCGGAACAAACCCAACACAACGGCGACCGGGTTGCTGGCTGTTGTGTTTCTCTTTGTCATTCCCTTCGGATTTTTGTACATGGCGGACTTCGATGTTCTGTTTAGTGACGGAGAAGAATTGTGTTGCGGCTCGATGCTTCTCGGCGCAGTGTTGTTGCTCATCTCATTCCTCCAGGAAGGCGCTTGGAGCAGCAGACGAAAACTGGCTCAAAACCGCCTGATGACCGAGGCAGGAATGGCATACCCACCGGTCCCACAATGGCCTTCAATTGCCGCTGCGATTTTCCTCACTCTGACCTTCATCCTTTCTGAACTCGACGAGGTGTTCTGCTTCTTCGGCGGGATGTTTGGCCTGATCTTCCTCGGCCTGTCGTTGCAGATGCATACCAGCGCACAGAAAGCCCTGGAAAAGCAATTGAAACTCATCATCAAACAATGAAGGTTCCAACTCCCCTGCATTGGCGCATCGTGACCTGAGAGTTTGCTGGTCTCAGCAAAGAAAGAAGCTCTCCTTCGAAGCTAGAAAACGGGGAAGGCAAACGCTGCATCCCCGAATGTCCGGGGAATTCACTCGCCAACGCGCTCGATGACACGGACGTGGTCGCCGCGCATGTTGAGCGTCATCGGGATGATTTGCTCGTAGAGTTCCATGCTGACCTCTTCCTTGGATTCGGACACGCTGGTGATGCGAGCCTTCTCGCCCTTGAAAGCGCCAGTGACGACTTCGACGATGCAGCCAACTTCGATGCCGCTGGTGACGGCCTTGGGTTCGAGGTAAGGCAAAATGTCCTGAAGTGGAGCTTCACCGGGAAGCACGTTCTTGGCGTTCTTGAGCGGCGACTGGTTGATTCCTCGGCGAGCCGATGGGTCTCGTCCACCGGAACGGCCGATGAGCTTCTCGACGTGGTGAAGGGCGCTGGATTCCACAAACACATAGCCGCGCATGGCCGGTGGATGAAGAATGGACATGATCTCAGCCTGAAGGGAAACCATCGAACCGCTGCCGTGGAGACGAGCGTACATTTCGTCAGCCACACGCTGTTCGGAGTTGATGGCGGTCTTCACGATGTAAAGGAAAGAGCCGACGCTGCCGTACATCTCACGGAACAAGCCGTGAGCGTTTTCCATGTCAAGATCGGAGAAGATGCAGTTGTAATCTTTGATGGTACCAGGGTCGACCCACTCAGCCCGGGTGTAAATGCCGGATGGGGTCACCTCTTGGCTCTTGGAGACGACGAGAATGGGCATCACGTCCACAAGGTTGCGGCCCATGTCGATGCCTCGCTCGGGTCCAGTGCCATGGTAATAGAGGTCTTCAACGGGGATGCCGGTGGATTGAGCCACACGGTCAAGCACTTCCTCAGGCGTGTCAGCGACGCCCCAAACACCGTCCCACAGGTCGGGGAAGTGCTCGGTGGAGCTGTTGCGCTTGAGCAGTAACAATTTCTCTTCAAATCGAACAAAGGCTACGAATGCTTCGGTCATCTTTTCACGCTCCAATTCAGTTGCCGATGCCAAAGACATCGTGAAT
>DANX01000099.1:0-30283 GCA_002502295.1 Euryarchaeota archaeon UBA561
CGGGCTTGTGTTTGGTACGGTTGCCACGATGTACGTTGGCCTGAACCACCTTGCCTCTTGCAACGCTCCACTTTACCGTCTACCGTGGCAGGCCACGTTGGCGCTTCCCGCTGATGCCTTCGTCGGTTGGCACCTTCAACGAGGTCAATGGGCAAACGGTGTCTTGGGAACAAAACGCCTCGACGACGGGACGGTCGTCACCTTGTTTGGTTTGCTTGAGGAGGGAACTGCCTACCTCTTCGTTGATCGACTATGTCCTGCTTCATCGGCCCCAAACATGGCTTCGTTGGGTGTAGATTTCCTCCGCCTTGCATCGGAATCTGAACCGTTCTTTTCCGAAGAATGAGGTCGTAACGCTCATTCATTGAATCAGTCATCATAAAGAACCATCCGCGACGGCAAAGTGTCATGGATGTAACCATTTTGTTGGGGTCTTCCTCCGACCTCCCCATCGCCCAAAAATGCACGAAAATCTTGGACCACTTCGACGTACCTTACCAATTGCGCGTCGCCTCTGCTCATCGCTCCCCAAAGTTTGTTGAACAAATCGTTGGGGATGCCCTTGACGATGGTTGTTCGGTCTTCATCGCCATGGCTGGTTTAGCTGCCGCCCTTCCTGGTGCCGTTGCTGCGTTGACCACCAAGCCGGTGATCGGTGTGCCGTGTGGGGGGCGCGTTCCATTTGATTCGCTCCTCTCCATCGCTCAACTTCCCCCGGGTGTTCCTGCCGCCACCGTAGGTGTTGACCGTGGGGACAACGCTGGATACCTCGCTGTCCAAATGTTGGCGCTCTCAAACTCAAAATATGCCGCCGCTCTTGAACAAAACAAACTCGACCAAATCGACCGTGTAAAGGCCCAAGACAAGGAAGTCAACGGCGGTGCCTGAGATGTTTGACGCCGAGGAATTCATTGCAGAGAGCATTGAATACCTCAAGGCGACCATTGACGATGTGGCCATCATCGCCTGCTCGGGTGGTGTTGATTCAACCGTGGCAGCGGTCATTGCCAACCAAGCCGTTGGAAACCTGCTTCACTGCGTTTATGTCGACACGGGTTTCATGAGAAAAAACGAGACTGAACAAATTGAAGCGCTTCTTGAAGCACAAGGAATCAATCTGGTCACCGTCAAAGCCGCCGACCGGTACTTTGAGGCGCTCAAGGGCGTCACTGAACCTGAGGAAAAGAGGAAGGTCATCGGTGAGTTGTTCATCCGTATTTTTGAAGATGAACAGAAAAAATGCGGTGCAAAATACCTCGTCCAAGGGACCATTGCTCCCGACTGGATTGAATCCGGAGGTGGTGTCCGTGACACCATCAAATCCCATCATAACGTCGGCGGATTGCCCGAGGACATGACGCTCTCTGTGGTTGAGCCATTACGGGAATTGTACAAAGACGAGGTGCGTGAACTTGCCCGGCAACTCGACATCAACGTGGCTGAACGTCAACCCTTCCCCGGACCCGGCTTGGCGGTCCGAACGCTTGGTGAATTGACCCCTGAGCGAGTGGCCGTGGTTCGTGAGGCCTGCGCAATCGTTGAGGAGGAGTTTGAAGCCGCTGCCGAACGGGGCGAAATGGAAATTCCTTGGCAGTATTTTGCAGCGCTTCTTCCAGTGCGCAGTGTCGGCGTCCACGGCGATGTTCGTGCCTACGGCGAAACGGTCGTGGTGCGTGCCGTCCAGTCCATGGACGGCATGTCGGCTCGCTATTCAGAAATCCCTCACAACATCCTCCAAAAAATCAGCACACGCATCACCAACACCGTCAAAGGCGCCGTGAACAGAGTGGTGTACGACATCACGCACAAGCCCCCCGGTACCATCGAGTGGGAGTGATGGCTCTTTCGGGCATACCTTCTTCAAGAAGACCGGTGAGGAAATTCCATGTCGGTCGTTGACGCTGTGGAAGTGGTCATGACGGGCATGCTCGTGGCTGACGACGTCGCTTTGTTCCGGAAGCGGCGCGTAGGCGCTGCCGTGCTGATGATCGCCCTCTTGATTGGTCTGGTGTTGGGCGTTGGTCTCCTTCTTGGCGAAGATGACACCACCACGAACCCCGTTAGCAGCGGACAGCCTCCATCGTCAGACTGGCGACCGTACTCCGTTGTGGCCCCCATCGACACAGGCATCAACGTCTACCACGACCATTTCAGAACTGAAGAGGTGTACCCGGATTGGTTGCTGGATGGACTTGGTGTGACCAAAACCTGCGAGCCCACGTTTGAAGGGACCTGGCAGGAACGCTATGAGGCGGACAAAGAGACCTGCTGGGACACCATCACGACCACCGATATCGTCTACTTCAAAGGCACTAAGATCCTTGGCACTTCACCTGACGGCGGCACCGACATCCACATTCTTGACGACCCCTCTGACGGACACGGCACGGCTGTGACCGGTGCCGTGCTTGATGCCAACCCTGATGCTGTGATCTTCTTTGTCGAGGGCTTCTCGACCGAAGCGGTGTTGGCCGCTGGCAACCAGCCGCTTGTGGACATTGTCACCACGTCGTTTGGCGCCATTGGTTCACTGCCGGTTCCCGGTATTGAAACGGGGACGTATCAAACCGTGGTGGTCAACAACAAGATTCACACCGGTGCGGCCGACAACACGCCCTCGCCTGCCGTTCAGGACGCCACGGCAGGACCACCATGGTCCATCGGTATCGCCGGCTACGCCGAGGAAGGCGATGACCAAAAGGAAACCATGAGCGGTTCCTACCCTGACATTGCTGCCGATTGGACCCAAGTCTTGCCCAACCACGACGATGTGGATGGCTACCACGAAACATCGGGCACTTCCTTTGCCACGCCTCGAACAGCCGGTATCCTCTCGTTCGTCCTCGAACACTTGCGAACCGAAACCGGTGACTTTGGCTCGGGAGCCTCAAGCGACAACCGCAGCGGGATGTTGGTTCAAGGCGTCTGGCCGGACGGACATCCAAACGCTGGCGCTCAGACAGATATCACAAACGCCGTCGTGCGGAACGCACTCAACCTCTCAGCGTGGTACCCCTCGTTTTCGACGTGGGACCCAAGCGCAGGCACCATGCCCATCTCTCCCGTTGCACCCTGCACGCAAGTCGGATGGGGTGTCGTGAACATGTCTAACATTCAACCGATGATTGAACATCTAAACGGTACACAAACCATGCCCGAGCGGGCAGGCGACGTCGAACTTTGCATGCAGATCAACCAAGAAGCTCGAGAAGCCTACTGGGGTGTTTACCCGTCCGAGGACCGGCCGAGTGGCGGGCTTAAGATGGCCACTCGAGACGACTGAATGTCGGGTGTGAATTGGACAAAAAATCCCTTGATTTATGTGGGATAATGGACGCAGTTTGTTGATTTGGCGCCGATTGTGGGGCTCGAACCCACGACCTTGGGATTAACAGTCCCACGCTCCACCAGCTAAGCTAAATCGGCAAAGTGGGCGACAAGCCACCCCTTTATCACGCCTTCGTTGAACCGGATTCAATCAGTTCCAGCAAACGGTGTGGATTCTCGGATTGAGTCGGTCCTGTTTTGCAGATGCTCTTCAACTCAAGAAGGTCGTCTTGGCTCAACTCCCGGGTATGTAAAAAGGTGAACAGCGGACTGTTTTTTTCCACTTGTGCGCCCTTCGTGGCTTCGAGAATAAATCCAACATGCCCATCAATGGCGTCGTCAAGGGCGAACCGACCTGCACCGTGGCGCCGTGCGAGTTGAGCCATTTTCATTGCGTCGTACCCTGAAACATACCCCGCCTGATCAGCGAGCACGGTGGTTTGGGATGCCGCTGTACCAAGAACATGTTCTGGCGTAGAAACCAAGGTTGCAGCCATGTGTTCATCAACGCCTTGCTGGACACACATCGCCCGGAATCGGTCAAGGGCTTTGCCGTTCTTCAAAACGGCCTCAATGCGTCGTCGGCCTTCGTCCATGTCAATGCCATCGTGCGTCATTGAGAGCAAGGCTGCTCCTTGAACCACCACGAGTTCCCGGGTGTCGTCCGAACCTTTTCCTTGCATCACACGGATGCTACCAATCACCTCGAGTGCGTTGCCGATGTGGGTTCCAATGGGTTCACCCATGTCCGTTATCTGAGCAACCGTGTGAATGCCTAGGCCTTCGGCAGTGTTGACCATTGACCGAGCTAACCTTCGCGCTTCGTCGATGCTTTGCATGAACGCCGCGGTTCCTGTTTTGACATCAAGCACCAGGGCGTCAAGCCCTTCAGCAGCCTTTTTCGAGACGATGGAGGCGGTGATGAGCGGGACGCTATCAATGGTCTCGGTCACGTCCCTAAGCGCATAGAGCACACCATCGGCTGGGGCTATCGCTGAGTTTTGCACTGCGATGCAACAACCGACGTTCTCAACCGCTTCAATCATCTCATCCGGGGTGAGTGCGCAATTGAATCCAGGAATGGATTCGAGTTTGTCAATGGTGCCGCCTGTGTGGCCTAAACCTCGACCTGCAAGCATCGGAACCCGACAACCACAGGCAGCCAAGGCAGGGGCCAAGATGAGGGACATTTTGTCACCCACACCACCCGTGCTGTGTTTGTCCACAACCGGTGGGCCTTCGGGCCATGCCAATTGTGCTCCTGAATCGATCATGGCTTGTGTAAGTATGACCGTGTCGGTGGTTGGAAGACCGTGTTTGTGGACGGCCTTCAGCCAACGCGTGGCATCATCGCTTGAGGCCTTGCCCGTGGCGACGTCACCTACAAAGGAGGCAAGGTCTGCGCTGGGTTGGGTTTGTTTTGACTCCACCGCCTCAATGAGGTCGTCAACTCCCATGGCGCTCCCTCAAATCAAACCGATTTCTTTCAGTCGTTTGTGAAGGTAATCCCCTGCATTGATGGATGCAAATTTCGGGATGCCACCGGTCATGGCGACAAAGTCCGGATGGGGAGTCAAATCAATCTCGTTGCGGGGATGTACGAACATCGGCATGGAATATCGACGGGTGTTGGAATCCTTTGGATTCACGACACGGTGGGTCGTGGATTTGAACAGTCCATTCGTTAAATTTTGGAGCATGTCTCCTGAATCAACGATGATCGCGTCTTGGTCGCCCTTGACTTGAATCCATGATCCATCATGGTCCATCACCTCCAGTCCATCGGCCGTCGCCGTCACAAGAAGCGTGATGAAATTGATGTCTTCGTGGGCGGCCGACCGAACAGCCCCCTCTGGCGTGCTCTCGTCAAGCGGTGGGTAGTGAATCATGCGCATGATGGTGTTTCCATCGTGCGACATTTTCGGCAACCATTCTGCGGGTTTTCCGAGGTACTCCGAACAGGCCGCAAGGAGGTGTTCGGCCAGTGTTTCCATGCCTGAGTACAACTCCTCAGTGATGGCTTGGAACCCTTCGACATGCTGCGTTGGCCAGATGTTCTTTGGATACGTGGGGGTCGGTCCTTCGGTGGGGTACTTTCTACCGGTTTGCCAAAATTCTTTGAGGTCCGGAGCAGGGTTGTCTTTGGCGTGTTCAATGCCGAACGCCGTGTAGCCTCGTTGATGTCCAATGGTAGGCTGGAGGTATCTCCGTTTGGTGTTCTCATCCAAATCAAAGAAAGCGTCGCACTGTGCATAGGTCTCATCGATGAGTGTCCGAGAGATACCGTGGTTGGTCAAGGCAAAGAATCCGATGTCCTTGAGCGCATCTCCTACCTCGGATATGAACCGTTGGCGGTCTTCGGGTGCATCGGAGATGGCCAAACGAAAATCGATGGAGGGGATGCTCCTGCTCATGGTGCTCAATCCCTGTATGCATTGAACTTGTAGAGCAGACGAATGGTCTCGAAGTAAATCCACACCAGTGACATGAGGATACCAAAGGCAGCGTACCATTCCATGTTTTTCGGTGCGCCGTATCGGGTGCCAGACTCTATGAAACCAAAATCGCTGATCAACGTCAACGCCGCTACGACCAAGATGAAGGCGGTGAGGCCGATGCCAATGAGCCCAGCTGAGTGGAGGAACGGCACGTCGTAGGATGTGAAGGATCCCAACACAAACGAGGTCAAGTAGAGCAACATGATGCTCATCACGAGGCCTCCGATGACCTTGTTGAAGGCGGGGGTTGGTCGGATGATGCGTGAAGCATACATGACGTACATGGTGGCCGTAATGGCCATTGTTCCAAAGATGGCTTGAATGGCAATGCCTTGGTAGGACGTGAGTTCGAACAGCAGGGACATGGCGCCGAGGGCTGCACCTTCAAGCAGCGCATAGAGGCTCATCAGGGCCGCTGGATTCTTTGGCCGTACAAACAAGACCACCATGGCCGTGATAAATCCGCCAATAAAGCCAATGCCCATAAACACGGAAATGTAGAGCCCTCCGTTTCCATTGTTGACAGCATTCATGCACAAAACGGCCGAAACCAACGCGCTAAGGATGGTCAAGGAAAGCAAAAAGCCAATTTTCTTCATGCTGCCTTCGACCGTCATGCGGTCTACTCCAGTGAGGTTGCTCCAGAATTTTTGGTTAAGGACAGGATTGCTGCTGCGAATCTCCATGGCTATCAGCCTGACCTCGCTAGGGTCCTGTTTCAATGTTGCTCTCATTGCTCGTGTTGGGCGACCTGTTCTTGGTAGTACGTCACCAACTGGTCAAAGGTCCAGCCTTGCTTGAGGTATTCCTCAACCATTTCCGCAGTCCATCCCGGGATTTGGGCCAACATGGCGGGCGTAACGCCCGTACCACTGGCATTGAGCACCGGCTGCTGCCAGCCCTCTGTTTCGACGGAGGTTGGGGAAATATCAGCGAATTCAGCTTCACTGATGGCGTCCTTGACATCCTCAGCATCGGAACGCATTCCTCTCAAGATAACGTAGGCACCACCCGATAGGATGAGTGCCGAAATCATCAGAATGAGGAAAAACGATTGAGCAGAATTTCCTGCCGTGCTTTCAGTGCTGTCTTCCACCAGTTCGGTGCGTTGTTGGGATGAGCATCCTTTGGCGTCGGTAGCAACGCCCGCAGGCGTGTCAGGGCAATCGTCGGCTTCGTTGAGCACGCCGTCGCCGTCGTCATCTGTGCTGGTTTGAGCATCGTCGTCGTTGTTGTCAACGGGCTGTATGTCGATGCCGGCGAGGTCGCATCCGAGCACGCTGCTGTCGTTTTCTCCATCTCCGTCAGCGTCCAACATCGTCAGTGCGTCACGTGGGTTGACATCCACAACGCTGTCATTCAAGGCGGTGGCTTGTGCCCACGCGACCTCAAGATCGTCTGTTATGCAGTCTCCATCGGTGTCTGCATTGTTCGGGTCGCCTCCGTGGAGTTGTTCGGCAAAGTTGTTGAGGCCGTCTTGGTCAGCATCGAGCAGTGACTCATCAAGCACATCGCCTGCTACCGAGCGCTTTGCTCGATCAAACCCGTGTTCGACCTCCCATTTATCCAAGAGTCGGTCCTGATCGGTGTCGGTTGAGTTGTCAAGTCGGTTCCAATCTTCATACCAGGAGTCGACATACACGCTAGCGACGGCTGGACTCGAAAGAAGCAGCCCCATCTCACGATTACGAACCAAGGCAGAATCTCCCCAGTTGATCGAGGAAATCAAAACATGTTCGCCATCAACGATGACGCCTTTGTTGTGGAGCTTCGTGACCTTGTCATCGCTGCTCATGACGATTGAAGCAGTGTCGTAACCCATGGTGAAGTTCCATTCTTCGTTAAACCGGTCAACGGCGCTTTGAATGTCCTCATCAAGGAAAGCACCGTTGAGAATCATGCGCAAACGAACGCCACGCGCGGCCGCATCTTCCAACGCTTCAAGAATCGGATTCTCTCCCCAACCCCATGACCAATCCGTGTCCAGGTACTGGAGGGAAAGAAGAATCTCTTCCTCCGCTCCGTCAAGCATCTTCACCAATTCGTCGATGCAGTTGTCAGGGCACACGAGCAAATGTGCTTCAAAGTCCCCGTCGATGCCCGTGGCAGTGGTGCCAACAATCGCTTCTGGAGTTGGCATGACCCATCCGGTTGGTGCGTCTCCGGCTACAACGGGCGTCACGTGTCCCCTTGCGTCATTTTCATCAAAAGCGAGGTGATTAAGGACCATGGTGGCGAGACCGGCGTCGTCCACAAGAACGCCCCAATCTCGGTTTCCAGGTTCGCCTGGGGCTGGATGGGAGGAAGACCTCCAGTTGCCCGAACCAATCCAAACGCTTTGTTCGTCCTTCACGGCTACCTTGCTGTGGATGTAGGCGTACGGGTTCTCTCCGGTGTCGCCAAACCATTTGACGTCAACTCCAGCGGCAAGCAATTCTGTTGCCATGCCGCGTTGTGTATCAAGGTCGTATTGCTTCCACCAGTTGTCTCCGTAGTCCAACACCACATTGACGTCAACGCCGCGGTTTTGAGCGTCGATCATGGCTTGGACTAAGTTCGCTTCATGCAGCAGATACATGTGAACGTGGAGGGAGGTTGTTGCGCTGTCTATCCAAGCAAGGAGATCGGCTAAACCGTGTTCTGGAGCGATAAGAGGCGTGATGACTCCGTTGGCCGTAACGCTGGTGTCAAAGCAGAAGGTGCTTCCACCCAATCGGCTCCATTGTTCGTGCCAATCAACCACGGTATCGGTGTCCGGGGTGTCGCCACATCCGTTTCCTCGCAGGTAGATCAAGTTGTCAAGGTTTGACAATGGTTCAGCAAGAGCAATGCCGTTCCAACCGGCCACGGAAACGGGACCGTTTCCATAGACCAGCGTGTCTGCTGGCGCGCCGGTCGTGTCGAGAAGCTGGAGCGCTGCTCCTGAGTTTGGCAGGTAGAAATTTCGGTCTAAAACGGCATCAAGGTCAACAACTGTTCCGTCTTCGTAGACTCGGACGGCATCGGCATCGTTGGCAAGAATGATGGCCGTACCGGGTTGAATCATCAAATCCACGATGGTCGCATTGTAGGAATTCTCAACGCCCGTCATGGTTCGCAGCGTCCATCCGTTTAACATCGCCAAATCATTGCCTTGGTTGGTGATTTCAATGAATTCCATGTCGCTGGAAATCGAGGTCGATGCAGAGGCCATGAATCGTGTGAACCGCAGGTCGTCTTTGGTGGCAAAATCAGATGGAATCGGTTCTGCCTCTCCAGGCGTTGGCCAAAGCGTGTGTTTCCAGTCGCTGGTGGAGTCTTCGTCTGCCGTCAATGTTTGACAGTCCGTAACGATGGTCCACGCTGCACTGTCAATGACGATACCATCGGGGTGGAGTACATCAAAAGCGTCTCCCAAACCGCTCAAGATGTATTCGTCCATCAAAAAGACGGCACGCTCACCGGCGTCTAGGAGCACCTTTGGTGTGAGGTTGCCTTCCGACCAAAGGCTGTCATGGCGGATAAATCGGCGGTCTCCATCTGCGCTCAGAACCGACCATCGGCTAATGTTGAGCGGGGTTGAGCCAACGTTGTGCACCTCGACCCAATCCTCGGTGGGTTCAATGGAATCGTCGTTACAGTAGGGCAGAACTTCGGTGATGACCAGTTGCGTAGAACCGCTGTATGCGGCCCAGACTGGATTGACCTCACCCGGTGTAGGCCAAGCCGAAAGAATCCAATTTCCAATGGCGTTCGATGCGTTTGGGCCCACGCCAGCATGCGTGCTGTTCGGCGCAACCAAGGATTCACCCTCGACCGTCTCAGACCAAGCGATGGTGTCGACGGCGGAACCACCTGCGTCGACCAGACCAATGGAATCGGATGACGTGTGTTTCAAGTAAAAGCTGCTCGTTCCGTTGAGAGCGATCAACACTGCTTCACCCGCCTTGACAACGGTGGTGTCCTGGAGTGGCATGTTAAATTCGTGAAGGGTGAGTGAGCGAGAGGCAGCTTGCAATTTCCATCCAGCGACGTCGACGTCCGATGTGCCGTAATTGTACAACTCGATCCATTCACCCATTGGCCACATTTGGCTATCGGAACCCACAGCGTCGGGAAGAATTTCCGAAAACCTGAGCGTGGTGGAAGAGGGCATCGAACCGGGTTCTGGTTGGCCGGGTGTTTTCCACGCAGCGGGCGTCCAGGAATCGGTTGGGTCGCTGCCGCGAACCAACGCCATGTCTTCGCCATAATCGGTGGTGTAATCCGCCGTGTCAACCACCTGTCCATTCATGTCCCGAAGGAAGACATGGTTGTAATTGTCCCAAAGTTCTGTGTAGCTGGTGAACTGCACAAGCCGTCGACCGTCAGGGTCAATCACGGTGGAACCTTGCGTGGAGTTGAACACGAGGGTGCCAGGGTCAAGGAACGTTAGGTTGCCCATGCCGTCCATGATGCTCCACCCCATGAGGTCAATGGAACCGGCGCCGGTGTTGTGAAGCTCAATCCATTCACCATCGGGAAACGCTGCACCGTCGTTGGTGGCGTTTGACAGGATCTCGGTCATGTGTACATCGCCAACCTGTCGAGCCATGAGCTCCATTGGGAGTGGGTTCATGCCCTCTGGTGTCGGGTAGGGGGAATATGTCCACGGGGCATTGGGTTGAGTCGACACCATGAGGGAAAAACCCTGGACGGTGGAGGACCAGGAAACTTCCTGCGACCGGCTACCGTTTGGCCATTTCAACGTCAACGTTTCAACACCGTTGTTGAGCACACCATAACCGCTGGTCGCGTTCACGGCCACGATTCGATGTTGCCCGGGAGAGATGAGCATGCTTTGGGAAGCGTTGACCAAATGCGAGGTGTCGAGCGTAAGGACGTTTCCTGCAGCGTCCTCAATGGTGTAGCCGGTGAGGTCGATGTCACCGTTGCCCGTGTTGAGTATTTCCACCCATTCACCTTCCGGCCACGACGCGTTGTCGTTGGATGGCCATGAATTCGCCATCACTTCAGTGATGATGATGTCGCCGGGTATCAGGTTGCTTGACACCGTTGCCGTGTTGACTTGACCCGGTGTCGGGTTGTTGGTTTGAACCCAGTTCCCTGTTGCGCTGCTGGGGTCTTGTTGGTAGCTCTTACCTGATGCGGCGGTTCCCCAGGTGGCTTGGTGGAGGTTGTTGTTGTTGTTGTCGACCAAGGTCATGGACATTCCGCTATTGGTCATGTAAAAGTTAGATTTTCCGTTGCGTGCAATAACCACGTACTCCCCTGCGCTGATGGTCCAGGTGGAACTGTTTCCAGTCTCATATCCGACAATGGTGTTCGAGTCAAAATCCAGGGTCTGTGAGGCGGTGTTGGTGACCTTCCAGCCCGTCAAATCCACGTCCGAAGTCCCGTTGTTATGAAGTTCCAACCATTCGCCACCGGGATAGTTGGCGTCGTCGAGTCCGTTTGGATTTGGAATGACTTCGTTGATGCAAACATCGCCAGTGCAGGACGTAGAGCGCCCAGCCATGCTGACTGCCTCGCTGTGATGCAATGTGCTGATCAGCGGCGAGGTAAGCGATAAGAGAAACAAAAGCATCAGGCTGGAGGCGGTTAGGGTCTTTTTCATGGGGTTCACGTCCGATAATCAAATGAAGCCAAAACTGTCGAATTTTTGAGCGAAGGTGTAGATCATAATGGGAACCAGAATGATGCCCATTCCGTGCGAGCGGCGAATACCGATTCGAGGCGGGAGCAGACCGATGATGGTGCCGACGATGAGCACCCCTATGCCGACAAATCCAGTCGACAGCCACACCAGAGCCACCACAAAAAGAATGACGCCCATCACCATTTGTTGGAGTGGAATGGCGGCGTGCAATCGAAGCATGCCCATCCCGACATAGCGCATCATGGGCATGGCGAGCAGACCTGCGGCGAGGGTAACGGCCAACAACCGAATGAAATCGGACGTTGGCTCAAGCGATGACCAGGTCTCAATGGGGTACATCATCTTCAGAGCTAACGTCGCCCCTGAACGGGAACGGCTGATGATGTAAAGGAATCCAAGAACCATCACGGTAACCGCAGTGTTGACCGCTGAAAGAATGGCAATGATTTCGAGGTCCTGTTTGGTCTGTGGCCCCTCAACACCCTCTTCGGCTTCGGCCTTGGCGATTTCCAAGAGTTCGTCATCGCTTAGCTCGGTCAATCGACGGGTTTCCCAGTCCATTCCAAAGCCCTGTTTCCCTTGCGCCTTTGCCGCCAAGTTCCGTCCACCCATCACCAGCACGGTCGCCTGTGACGCGGTCATTCCGGGAAGCACGCCCATGGAGGCGCCAGCGACGCTTGACCAGAAGCAGGGAACCATGAGCGGACGGGCAGGTGGGAGGGCCCAGTTTTCCCGTTGCGGTGGAAGGTGCGATGTCGTGGCGTAGATGTCCAGCAGGTTCGCAATACCGAACAAGCCAGCCAAACTGGGCAAGAGCAGGCTCGCGTCAGGCATGCCAACCGGTGACCGCGCTGGCAGCGTAAACACGCCCCATCCATAGAGTCCAGCGAGTAGGAAAAAGGCCGTCGCAGCAAGGAACCCGGCAAAACGCGAATCCCGCCCCAAGATGCCCTGAGTGAGGCGTTGCATCCACATGGGCCAGTCGAGGCGAGTGGTTTCGGTTGCCAACAGAAGCAGCGAGATGGTGAGCAGAACAAAGGGGAGGACGGAACGGAGGTCTTCGTACCATCCCAATTCGGGACCAAAAGCAATGCGTGCGAGAATGATAAGCGGGAGGGACAGGAAGAGGCCAAGTTGGGACCCTCGGGCCGACCACGCCACGCCGCGAGCAGCATTACCTGACAGTAACATGCGGTGCCCAGGAAGGAGTGACAACGCCGTGTCACCGTCCGGGGCTCCGATCAGGGCCGAAGGGATGTAATTGAGAAAGGTATGCACGGTCCCGGTTGAGACAATGATGGCGGCAACCGACGACAACGGAATGCCCAGGTCGAGAAGGGCTGGGGAAAGAGCGAGGAGAATCAAAGCCACGTTGTTCACGTGAAATCCTGGAATGAGTCCCGTCAAGGAACCGAGCATGACGCCAAAGAACAGCGATCCCAACAGCCACGCTAAATCCAAAAAGTACCCTTCCAACACGCTCTCGCCTCACGATTGTTCGTTCACATACTCTTCTCTGTCATCGATCCCGTCATCGTCGCTGTCTTCCGACGTTGACGAAGTGCCAATGGTGTCTTCAAGGGTGTTGCCAAGACCGTCTCCGTCGCTGTCCAAGACATCGGCTTGATCGAGGGTGTAAACCAAACTCATGCCGTCATCGCTCTGAACTTGACGCAGGCGCCCGGCCCAGGTCATTGACTGGTTCAGATGGTACTCATCAACGCCAATGGCTTGACCCTGAAGGTTGAGGAGGATGGATTCGTCCGAACCGTCTCGAACGAGGTGCCACTCTCCATCAATGTCGGTTGCTTTTCCGTTGATGAGGACGTTTTGGTCACGGGCATAACTCCACTGCGTTGCTCCGTCATCCCACAACAATGTACGAGCGGTGGGGACCGTTCCGAGGGTGTAATCGTGAACGATAAGCCGGATGCGCATGTCTTCGTCGTCCCACGAAACCGACACGTTGGCGATGATGTTCTGACCGGTTTCAAGCCAGGCCGTTCGTGGGCCAGGGACTGAAACCGCCACGGTGGTCCATCCCGGGGTGTATGAAGCAGCATCGACGAAGTAGGCCTCCTCGTTTTCAACCCCGGGCTCAACGGCGTATTTCACGTAGGCAGAAAGGGTGTAGGTTGAATCCGGGTCCGCCACCATGCCCACAGGATTAGCCGATAGCATGGCCATCAAACTGATGGGCGTTTCGGGGTTCACCAGTGTGGGGGATGCTCCATCATTGGCATCAATGCACCATCCAGATTGTGTTTCAGACCACATCAATCGTCCATTGACGGTTTGCAGGGTGTTGTGCATGGAGCTGCTTTCCTCGGCGGCAAGGTCTTCCTCGGTAGGTATGACACAAATTGATGTGCCACTTGGCCCGTAAAGCATCCACGTGGTTCCAGACGTCGTCATCACACCGGTCATGGTTACGGACTGACCCGATTGGTAGCTCCACGTTGCTTTGGCGTTCCAGTCCATCTGGGGGACGCTGACGACGTGGTTCTTGTCAAGGAGAATCTCAGGACCCTGCACCTGTAGGCTCCAGCGCAGGTCGCGTTGCTGGTAGTTCAGGATACCTTGGACCTCAATTTTTGATGTTGCCTCAATCCACTCGCCAATGGCTGAACGTATGATAAGGTGCATTTGGTGCTCCGAGTTTCCGTAGTTTGGGTGGTCGCCAAGATAAGCGGAGGTGAAGGTTGAATCAGGGGCGATCGACTCACCGATGAAACCGGTCAAACGAATCACCTTGCCCGCATAAGCAGCGGGGTCCTGGGCGACATCGGCGATGGCTAAGGTTTCGACATCCGGGACGTCGCTGGATGTCCACTCCATGGCGCCGGCGCCGAGTGATTGTATCCAGATTCTTCCGTCGTATTCGATGACATCGCCCATCACCGTAACCGTCGTCCCGATTGGCGGCATGTTGCCGGGGCGATACCACCGTGATTCCACCACGCCTGTGCCGTCGTCGATGATGGCGTCAACGCGATCATCACCCGATGCATACGGGTCTTCGACCCATGAAATGAGTGTGCCTTCGATTTTGACAACTTCGTTTTTGTACTCCAGAAGTTGGCGTATTTCGATGACTTCAGGTTCACGCACATAGGCGTACCAGTTTAACGTCGCGACAAGAAACATCGCCAAGGCGAACATGACCCAAAGTTGCTGCCCGCGTGTTTCGGGGTCATCGTTGGTGATTCGGTCCATCAGTCCCTTCACCGCATCGGCCATGCACGCTCGTATCCATGGCCACGCTTATGCGTTGTCTTCCCGAAGGTTCACCTCATTTCCGAGAAGGGCTATAAAGAAACGATTGGACGGTTGGCCATCATGAAGGGTCGTGACCGCGTCATTCGGGACGAAATTCACCGGGATATTTTGGTCCCGGCCACGCATGCATCCATCATTGACACGCCAGAATTCCAACGCCTTCGTGCCATTCAGCAACTCTCGACCTGTGAGTACGTGTTCCCTGCTGCGACGCACAATCGATTCGCTCACTCGCTGGGTGCCTATCATCTCGCCGGCGAGTTGGCCGCCCACCTCAACGAAGTCCACCCCGGTCTCTTGTCGGATGACGATGAGGAGCTCGTTCAATTGGCTGCCCTTCTGCACGACATCGGCCATCCACCCTACTCACATCTCTTGGAGACGCCTCGGGTCTATGCGACGTACCGTTCGCATGAGGCGTGGGGCAGAGACATTTTGGAATCAGATGAAACGGCCATCGGGAGAGCAGTGCGAGAGGTACTCGGAGACCGTCGGCTGGAGCGACTTTTCGCCCTCATGGACGGGCAAGACGAACACGATGGCGAGATTATTCCTCGCTTTTTGAAGGAAATCGTGAGCAGTCAACTTGATGTTGACCGCATGGATTACATGATTCGCGACCAAGCAAACACAGGTGCACAAATCGGTGGATTTGACAGCGCTCGGGTGATTCGTGCCCTCCGGGTCGGCGAAGACGGTCGAATGTTTGTGAAGCGCTGGGGTCTGCCAGCGATTGAGGCCTACCTCGTGACGCGATACCACATGTACCAGCAAGTCTACTTCCACAAGGTCAACATGCTCACTCAAGCCTACCTCGTAAACATGCTTGAGCGGGCTCGGGAATTGGCGCAAGCTGGGCAATTGTCGGTGTCCGTCGAATTGGAGCACATGCTTCTCAACGAGGCCCTCACGCCCGCTCAATACGTGCTGCTCAACGATGCTCACATCAAGGTCGCTTTGCCGGCATGGGCTGTTCACGAAGACGCTCAACTTTCGGGCTACGCAAGCCGCCTCCTCTCCCGGAAAGATTTCCATAAATCCCTCCGAATTGACCACCTGACGGTGGAAATGTGCGACGTGGTGATGCCACGAATCCGAGAGCACCTCAATGAGCAAGGGTACGATGCCGATCTCGATGTCATTCTTGCCACCATTCGTAAACGAGGCTATCTCCCATACAACGGAGGCATTCTCCTCGAGGACGGCCGCGATGCATCGGAGCATTCCGCCTTGATTCGCTCGCTCGCCCAACCCCATGAACAATGCTTGATTTTCGTCCCCGAAGCCATACGGGATGAACTTGAACAAAGCGTCCGAGAGTGGATAAAACCCTCTCAATCCTCGCTTTCTCAATTTGACTAATGATAAGAAAGTTCATCATTGGCGTGATTGAGCCAACCTCAAGGGCCCGTAGCTTAGTTGGTTAGAGCGCCCGGCTCATAACCGGGAGGTCAGGGGTTCAACTCCCTTCGGGCCCACACATCGCTTTACTGTCAAGGCACCGTCCTTTCGCACAACTGACCCATAATGGTTATGAGGTGGTGGGGGTTGGGAAGACCGTTAGGTGAGACAATGTCGGCATGGAAGCGAGTCGTGGCTTTGTTGGGGATCTACTTCTGTTCACTCATGGTGGTCGCTGTGCCAGCGTCTGCCCAGGGCATCTCGGGTGCTGCGGTTTCCATGACCTGTGCACCTGGTCAAATCCAAGTTGAAGTGAAGCCTGGCGCCACTTTGACGGGCTACACCACCTGCACCGTTTCCAATCCAACGACCTATGTCGAAAAAGTCGCCATCCAGGTCACGAGCGACGGACTTGCAACCGCCGCTCCTGGCGACATGTATGTCGGCGCCGGACAAGAAGTTGACTTCCAAGTGGTTGTTCGGGCCAATCCATACATGCAAATGCAATCCCGTCAACTGACGGTCTCTGCACAGGTTCAGGAACTGAACAACTTGCCTCCCCCCAACCAAGCCTCATCGCAAGTCAACGCACTGATCAATATCATGCAATTCAGCATCGTTCAAGTTGAGGCCGTTGAACCCTTTGTCCAACTCATGCCAAAGACCGACAAGAACTTCCAGTTCAAGGTGTACAACTTCGGCAACCAAATGGACAGGATGAAAATCGGCGTGACACCGGACACTCGTGAGTCCCTTGAGGAAGCCGGTTTCACCGTTAACCTCCCGCAAACCGTCGTCACGATTGAGCCCAACACCGCTCCAGAGACCGCACGTATCATGGTGAGAACTCCCAAGAACCAGGGTTGGTCCGATGCGTACCACGTCCTCGAATTCTTCGCTGAATCTGAGTTTGCTTGCCAGAACGGTGGTTGCAACCGTGAATCGCAGATGATCACCGTCTATGTTCGTGGTGTTTATTTGCCAGGCTTTGAAGTGGTTCCAGCCATCTCGATGATCGCTTTGGCCGGTGCAGTCGCTGGTCGTCGTTTCCTGAACACGGAAGAAGACGGCGAAGAAGAGGCATGGCGTGAGTCGGCTCCCGGCCTTTGACGGGACTCGTTCAAAACACCTCCCTGTGAATCATACAGGGGTTGAATTGATAACACCGTTTAGTGAACACGACAATATCGGGGACTGACCATGGGTGGATTGTTAGACAAGGCGAACGCTACAAAACAAACTGAAGACGCGAAAGCAGCGGAGCCAGCTCCGGTTGTTGTGAATGCAACTTCCTCGTCTGAACCTCCCGCTCACAAGAAGGAGATGCCCCCCATTTCAGGCTCCCCTGACACCGCCACCAAGGTGAACCTCGCTGGCTGGGTCATCATCCTCCTCGGCGCCATTCTTTCCCTCCAAGGCGGTGCTTGGGGCTTTGTCGTTGTTGCGATTGTTCTCGTCGCTGGAATCGGTGCAATCGTTCAAGCCGACCGAATGCGAGGGAGCGTCAGTAAGCCCAAACTTTACGCCACAATAGTCGTGGCGTTGTTGGTCGCCTCTGGCCCGTACATTCTGGTTATGGTTTTCCCGTCGAATGCCAACATCGCGGTTACCGACATCAGCATTGATGAAGACAATGACGAACTGGATTTTGCTATCCGTGGTAGTTTCTCCTCGGTGGACGTTGAAATCTTATCTGAGGGTGAAAGCCTGTGGCAGGGGTCTGCGGATATGACGAGCGAGATCAAGCGTTTTAATGTACCAATCAATGAATTCTTTGACGGAAATACAGAGACTTACGATGGCACAGTGATCAAAACCTACACTCTGTCTGCAACCTCTTCAAATGGAAACAGCGTAGAATTGGACATCAATTCTCGACATCTTACACGTCATGCGCAAAACGGAGGTGTGCAGTTCACCACCTATGTCTCAACCGATACAGGCACGAGTGCCAGCGGAAGTTCGTCAACGATAGAAGGCTTGAGGTTAGAGGCATTCGTTGGCCTGTTTTCCAATGGAGAGAAAGCCATGGACGATGGAAAACACAGTTATGCGTTGAGCACCAACATGAGGGCTTTTGTCGGGCAACAAACCTACACGGTCACCATTACTTCTCCAGGAGGATCACAATATACACACCCTGTCGTGACACTTGACGGAGATGTGGCAAAATGGACCTCCACTCATTCGGGTGCAAAATCCTCACCCGTTTTCGGTTTCCTTCCATTGTCCGGAACGGCGGTCGATGTTGATGGATTTGAATACGTTGAAAAGGAAGAATTCTTTGACGGAAATGGATGTTATGACTTCACGCTCTCTGTAACGAATGTCAATCTTGGGCCGGAGTATTCCGACACGTTCACTGTGGTCGACTCGTGGGAAATTAACTGGGACAGCGAGAATGAAGAAGAGCGCAAATCAAATCCAGCTTGTTGAGTTTCTTTTCAACGGCTCATAATGCAGTTGGCCCTTTTTGGAGGGCATTTTGTTGAACAGCGAGGACGAAGGCTTGTTCTGGTTTGAAGTGATTCTCGCATGAGATGATGCCTTGAACGCTGCATGCCGATTGAGAGGAAATGGGCTGGGCCTATGAGGGCCACGGGGTCTCGGCTCACTCGTGAGGGAATGGGTCGGTTCGATGCTCATGCGACGTACTCAGTCGTCATCTTCGTCTGTATCCTGAAGGTCGTAAATCGATGATTGAGCCAGTTCATCGGGTTCTTCGCTTCCTTCATCCACAACGACATCGTCCATTGTTTCAACCGGCTCTTCCCTGGATTCCTCCTCATGTTCCTCCTCAGGTTCCTCCACATCATCCGCTGAATCTGCGTACGTTACGTATTCCTTTTCCTGCTTATTGCGCTGGGAGGCGGCGAACAAAGCAAGGGCCACGAAGCCTGCGATTGCAACGATGTAGATGATGAGTGGAGCCTCTTCAACCTCCACGGCGTATTCCCAGGTGACAACGGGCGATGTCGCACCGTCGGTGTCAACGACAAGGTCGGCAATGCCATTCAATGCATTCGGGAGCAGAGGTTTGCACGACAAGGCAGCATCCCCCGCTTTGTAAGCGTACCATGTGAACGGGACGTCCTTCGACTCGCCAGCGGCGAGGCTCACGACCATTTGGGTGGTGTCTGCAATGTCATCTCCTTCATAGCACCAAATGCTGATGCTCGTTGCGTCTGCGGCCCCCGTGTTTTCAACGGTAACCATTCCTGAGACGCTTTTGTTAGCCACGCCGACGTTTGTTTCAGGAGCAACGGCCGTGACCTGAACGAACGGAAGTTCGAGTTCAATGTTCCCCGATGAAGTGGTCGGTGCGTCAATGGTGCGGGAATACACACCCCAACTGCTTGAAATCGAAAGGGTGATGCTCGCATCTTCTTGATGTTCAACGCCATCTCCGTCCATCCAAGCCACGATTCGCTTGTGTTCATTGGTGGCTCCTTGGTCCACCAATACGATGTATCCGTTTTCGTCGGTTAAATCATTCCAATCGGCGGCACCCCAACCTATGTTGTAAATATCGAGGCTACCGTTTGGAATGTTGGTGCTCAAGGTCCGCTCGGTCAAGAGTCGAATCCATGCATCGGTTGTTCCGCCAGTTCCTTGGCTGTTTGTGTAAGCGATGGTGGCCTCATCGCGGAGGATGATGTCCTCATCGGTTCGTGAACCGCTGATGATGCTGTTAATGACCGATACGGAAGCGGTACTGGCGGCGTCCACAGGGGCGCTCCCAACGAGTTCTGCGTTGTCAAATTTACAGAGTCCTTCACAGTGAATGTTTGCGCCCGAAACCATGCTGCTTGTCACGGTTAGATCGCCGTGAGCATGGATGTCAAATCCAGATTGGAACCAATAGAGCGGCGCTTCGGTTGCTGTAATTTCTTGAGCCATGAGCGTGGACGCATCGCCCCCGCTATGAATGGCCTTGGCCCACATGACATAGGTTGGTGTGAAGTAGGAGGTTTCAATGGAAATTTCTAAGTCCGTGGCATTGAGGGGAACATCAAACTGTACGATATCAGTCCCAGAAGCGTTGATGGTGGTGTTTCCGTAAGTGACATCAACTGTTCCTCCATCCGAGATGATGTGATCGAATTTGAGTTGTAACACACCTTCATCGGCGAGGTCTCCAAAGTTCAACGTAAGCACTGAGGGTGCGAACGGATTGGCGTCGACCCGCAGTCCTGCGTTGAGGTCATCGCTGAGAAGAGCGCCATTGGTCACGACCAACTGGCCACCGCTCTCGACGGTGATGGATGAACCCGTGGCCATGCTGATGTTGGCACTGACGGTCAAAACAGCTCCGTCCATGACAAGGACATGGCCGTCCATCCCACCGTCCTCAGTCCACGTCTCAGATTCTGTAATGGTCGTTGAATCTCCTTGCGTGGGTGGTTGGGCGGCTCCAAAGGGAACGCCCAGCATCAGCAGGACGAGAAGAAGCGCGGCGACTGGTTTGTGGGTTCGCATGGTTCGGTTAAAAATTCGTGGTGGATAAGGGTTCTTCCATCATGCGCGCACAAACGGCCACCGCGAAGGGCTTATTCATCGTCGGAGGCCACGGTGTAGTATGGACAAAGCAACGGTTGTCGTGGTTGGAAGTGGTGGTCGTGAACATGCCCTTTGCCTTTCGCTTGATTCCTCACCCAAGGTCGGTTCCATCCATTGCGTTCCGGGCAATGCAGGCACCTCCCAACTGGCGACCAACCACGCCAATGACATGACGACATCGTCCTTGGTTGCGCTGTTTGAACAGCTCGATGCAGACCTTGTGGTCGTTGGACCTGAAGCACCCTTGTGCGCAGGGCTAGCCGACGCTTGTGCCGAACAAGGAATCGCTTGTTTTGGACCGGTGTCAGCTCTGGCGCATTTGGAGGGTTCGAAACTCCACGCTAAGCAAACGATGCAAGCCGCAGGAGTGCCAACTGCAGCCTTTCAGCGTCTTGACGCTGAGAGCGATGTTGATGAGGCATTGGACGCCTATGCGGGCTATCCTTGGGTCGTCAAACGGGACGTTTTAGCCGGTGGCAAAGGCGTTGTTGTCACCGAAGATCGACTTGAAGCGAAGCGGTTCATTCAGTCCTCCATTCAGACCGATGGTTTTGTTCTCCTAGAAGCGTTCCTCCCAGGTGAGGAGGCCAGCATGCTGGTCATCATGGACGGCACGGCTTACAAGGCACTTCCCGCCAGTCAGGACCACAAGCGCGCTTACGATGGCGACAAGGGGCCAAACACGGGGGGAATGGGCGCCTACTGCCCTGCTCCGGTTGTTTCCCCGTCCGTGCACAAAAAAATTATTTCACGAATTGTGGCACCAATGCACCAACACTTGTCATCGCTTGCCATCCCCTATCGCGGTGTGTTGTTCATCGGCCTCATGATCGATCAACAGGATGACCCGTATGTGGTGGAATTCAACGTGCGATTCGGAGATCCTGAATGCCAGGTCACGCTTCCGTTGATTGAAACCGACATGTACGAATTGATGCACGGGGCAGCGACTGAAACGCTGAGTGACGTTGAACTTCACCTCCGTAAAGGTTCGGCGGTAACCGTCGTCCTCGCCTCTGAGGGTTATCCTGCCTCCCCTCAGAAAGGACGATTGATTCGTGGTTTGGCCGAAGTTGTCAACGGGTCAACTTACGGGAAAGCATGGGTGAATTTCGCAGGTGTTTCAATCGACGATACGGGCGAGTTCATCGCCTCGGGTGGTCGCGTGCTATCGTGCACTGCTGTGGGAAATGACGTCAAAACCACCCAACAAATGGCTTACGAATTACTCGGAAACATCAACCTTGAGGGCGGTCATTTCCGCACGGATATCGCTCATCGAGCCATGCGGTAATACAGTCTTTTTTGCCGTAATTTATATCATAAGCAAAAGGGCGACTGAGAGACAGCCAAAACCGTGGTAACCCATCATCTCTAAAAGGGGGTCAGAAGTGGCCAACGACGCCAGCCTTGAGGCTGGACATAAAATGAGGGATACATATGGATGAACAAATGGATACGAAGGCGAGTCAGCCAAGTGCCGCGATGGGGTTGCTGCTTGCGCCTCTGGCCGTGCTGCTCGCTCTTGCCACCACACGAGTCGTGGGCATTGAACACGACTTATCGTTGAACAACATGATGCCGATGCTTGTCGTCGCCGTCGCTAGCATGCTGGCCTTGGTGCCACGCATCGTTCAGGACTCTCAGCCCGGCCTATCCACCTCAACCGTTTCCCTCGGCGTGTTGGTGTTGGGACTGGTCGGCGCTGAATTGCTGTACATGTTCGCTGACGTTGACGCCCTCGCTGCGTTGATGTTTGCTCTCCTTGTCATCTTTGGGTCCAATTTGGATCTGCGTGGACGCCACGAGTGGAGAACGGCCTTGACCTTCTCGGCGATTGGGTTTTGGTTGGCCATCTCGGCTGCAGGCGACGCCTACGCAGCACTTCCATCGACCTACACGACGGAAAGCGGCCAGCTCGTTTCCACCATCAATCTGGAGCGTCAAGCCACTGCATACGTTTTCTTCGCCTACTGGACGTTGGCCACCGTGGCCGGTTTACTGGCCGGTGTGCTCGCTCGGGGTAATCTCAACCCTGCGGGGGAGGAGGGATGGTTTTCGTTCCTCGGCCAGTCGAGTGGATTCAACCGTTCAGCTCTCCCGTTGATGGGAGCACTCACGGTCTGGATTCTCGCTTTTGCCGGTTCACTCTGGCACTTCAACAGCGTTGATGTGATCGACCAACTCGGCATCACCACGGAAACCGGATACCACGGCTATGCTGGGTATTGGAGCGCTTTGCTCACCGGTGTTGTTGCACTCATCGTCGCTGGAATGGTGGCGGAGCGGTGGTACACACGTTCCATGCTTGTTGGTTCCATGTGGACGCTCTACCAAGTGGCAGCTTGGTTTGAAGCAGGAATGTGGTACAACCAAGATCTTGACGGCACATGGGGTGCACTGATCTGGCTTGCCATCACGTTTTTCCTTTGCGTTGGAATCTACTCAATCAGCAACCACGAACGCTACGGAGGTTGGGCCAACCTTGGAGTGCATGAACCTTCTCAAGCCCGATTGTTCCTTCGCGCTCACGGGTCGAGCATGATGATTGCCCTTGCCTTCTTGGTCGGTCTAGCCATCAGGGTTCAGTGGTATGCTGTTCCTTCCATGAACGCCTTTGGAACGGGTAATTGGGACATGACTGGAGGTTCCGACCCGTGGTACATGAAGCGTGTTGTGGATTACATTCTCGCGAACAATGCACATCTTGTCTACGACGCAGACAGATTCTATCCAATCGGCGGTATCAATCCACGTCCACCGCTCTTTACGTGGTCCATGGCCATTGGTGCCATGGTGCTGGAGCCCTTCCTGTCCACGCCCGAAGACGCTGTTTGGTGGAGCATGCTCGCTCTACCAGCCATCTACGGGGCTCTAACGGTGTTCCCCATCGCTAGCATGGCCAAGGATCACTTCGGCAAAGGAGCCGGCGTTCTTGCTGCTTGGCTCATCGCCTTCATGCCTGCTCACGTCACCCACTCAACATGGGCCTTGGCCGACCACGACGCCTTCGTGATGTTGTTCATCTCCATCGGGTTCATGTATTGGCTTAGGGCCGTCAAGTATTCCGGTTCGGCTCGCATTACAAAAACGACTTCGGCTCATCCAATGTCGTTTGTTCGTGCCTTCAACGACGTAGCCCAACATCGACAAGCTGCCATGGCAAACGCCACCCTCGCTGGTGTGGCGTTTGGGATCGTCGCCCTCGGTTGGAAAGGGTTCGTTGTTGGCCCATCGATCCTCTTCTTAGCTTACGCTTTGCAAGTGGCGATGAACATGTTCCGACGTCGTGACTCAACCACGTTGAGCGTGATGTTCCTCGTGATGTTGACCACCATTTTGTTGATGGTTCTGCCGTTTTACGCTCACCCTCAGCTCAACTTGGTGTTTGACTCGACCGGATTGCAACCCTTCTTGTTCATCTTTGGATTCACGCTGGCCATCGCCTTTGTGACGACCGGTTTCCGTGACAAGCCTTGGTTGCTCGTTCTTGGGACACTCGCCGGTGCTGCGACCGTGTTCTTTGCCATCCTTTACGTGCTCAAAACACTGGAATATTCCAGTGCGTGGGACGTCTTGTTCACCGGCAGTGGATACTTTACCAAGACCAAGATTTTTGGTACGGTTGCAGAAGCTAACGCTCCAAACCGAGCCCAACTCTTTGCTTCCTTTGGACCAATTACCTTCCTTCTCGCCCTCATCATGGGCGGTGGACTCCTGTGGCGAGGTCTACGCCACCGAAACGGAACGGCTTTGGTGTTTGGAGTTTGGGTCTTTGCGGCGACCTTCATGGCATGGAACGCTGCTCGTTTCATGTTCAACGCCACGCCCATCATGGCCATTCTTGGTGCTGCTGGGATCGTTGCATTCTGGCAATGGGCTGACTGGGGCCGTTTGGTTCGCTCGTGGAGGAAATTCGGTATTCGTACGCCTGCAGACCGCATCTCTGGTGCCCGAAAAGCCGTATGGCGTACACCGCAATTCTCTGCGGTTTTCCTCGTCATGATCATGATTTTTGGTCAACAAGCCACCTATGGTTTGGATTCTGCCATCCCAGGCACATCCAACCAAGAAAGCGAAATTGATGAGAAGATCTACAACATCATGCCCGATATTCTTCGCTTCGACGGACTTGGCTTTTCGATTCTTGACAGCAGCACGTACGATGGACGCCGGTATTTAGGTAGCTTCGGTTCGTCCTTCAACGATAACGGATGGAATGCGGCTTACGAATGGTTGTCCAATCAAGACGCTGATGTAGCTTATTCTGAGAAACCTGCCTTTGTCTCATGGTGGGATTACGGTTTCCAAGCGCTGACCACCGGTGAGCACCCGTCGGTTTCCGACAACTTCCAATCCGGTATTCCTGCAACCGGTAACATGCTTCTTGCACGCAACCAAGACGACTTAACCGCCATGTTCATCTGGCAACTTGCCGAAGGCGACCGAACCTATGCCACGGAAGGCGACGCGCATCAATTTACGGAACCGTTCAAGAACATCATGGACAAGTACCTCGATGACGACCAACTGACTGAATTCAACACCATGCAACTCACCTTTGATGAGTCAATGATTGAATTCATTGAGGAGCGTTCATTCAACGTGGTTAAGACCAACCGGAACGTGGTTCTGGCAGAGGGATACACGCATGTGGCTGGAATCTTTAGCGACAACAAGGTCTACAAGATTTACAAAGACGGTGAGGCCATACCCTGCACTGATGCACTCTCGAACTCGTGCGTCGGTGATGCTTGGGATACAATGGACCAAGCTGAGATTACGTTCAACAACAACGTTCGAACATCTGAAGAAACGGTGGAGGGTCGTACCCACACCATCATCGGTGATTATTGGTACACTGAGGATTTGCTCGATGAATACCTCTCTGTGTCTACATCAATTCACCGCAAGAACGCCCGTTTGGCCTTGGTAACGCAACTTCTCACATCGGCAATGGATGCAAACTCTGACCACACAATTCACGACCTTTACGGCGACTTGATCAACCTCAACAGTCCTTACAGAGTCCAAGACTACGAAGGCCTTCCTGGTGAAACCATCACCCGCGACCACGAAATTCGGTACTTCGCCATCGATGACCGTTTGTATCCAAGAGCCGGACGATACACCGCCGATGCCAATTACAACCGCGGCCAACCGATGGGTATCTTTGGTGCACCCACCATTCTCGCTGGACAAGACATTACGACGTACATGAACGAAGTTTACGAAACCGTTCGTGGGGATTTCCAGGACGAAATGACTCGAGAAGAAGTGGACGATGCCATGCAGAAGGACTTCCTCAATCAACAGGCTGGTGCAGACATTGACATGCTTCAAATCGAGGATGTACGAGTCGACCACAACGCTGCCTTCTTCGACACCATGGTGGCAAGAACCTATGTCGGCTATGGAGCCTCCACGCTTGGCTTGGATGCCGGTTCAAACAACCCGCAACCAGCCCAGCACTTCGGCCAGTCTGGTTCACCGGGCACGATTTTGACCAATGCATTGCCTCTACCTGGCGCCATGATGAATCACTTCGTCATTTCAAACTGGTACAGCGAAGTTCCTGAAGATCAAATCCAATCCACGAACACGCTAGTCAAGATTCTGAAGTATTACCCTGGAGCAGAATTGACTGGACAAGTCTCCATCAGCGACACTGGTGAAGGTTTGCCTGGTGTCCGTTTGCTTGTCGAACGTGACGCTTTCTCCGGTGAAGGTCCAGAAGACCTTGACGAGGACACATATTGGGTCCCAATTGGCTTCGTTGACGCTGATGAGGAAGGCAACTACGACTTCCTCGCCCCTGCCGGTCGCATCCGTGTCTCTGCCTTTGCAGGTGACTTTGACGCTACCACCGCAAGAGACAACATACGAGACGGCTCGTACGGCGAGCGGTTGAGCGATATCCTCACCGAAACCAACGACGACCGTGTCGTCAATGAAATCACGGCCATTCTCGGCCAGGTCGCGAACATGACATGGCTGGGTGAAGCTCAATTGAACGTCACTGGCGACGAAGCGAACCGGACGGTCGACATGGATGACGTGCTTGACATCACCGTTGAGAGCAGTGGTGTGTCGGGTACCGTAGTGTGGTCTGGCGATGAAGAATTCAACGGAGAGCCGATTTCTGAAACCACGTTCATCTTGCGCAACATTTGGTCAATGACGGACAACTACACCGTCGAAACGACGAGTGGCTCGTTCACATCAGAAGAATCACGTATTCTGCAAGGCACCGGAGAAGCGACGTTGGTCGAAAACGGATCCTTTGACAGCGAAGGCATCGCACTTGCCAACAATTTCATTGGGACCTTTACCCGAGACATTGGCAACGACCGCTCGTTCTTCGCCAACGGAACATGGTCTGGAAACGGTGTTCTTGAAGCCTCGTGGGTTGAACCAACCGACGTGGTCGCTTGCGATGAGGACAACCAATCCAACGCCGTCATGCCCGTCAACGAAACATTCTGTCTCATTGACGATGGTGGGGATTCACCCACCTACCGTCTTGAAGGAACGATTGACGCCTTTGGAACCTTCACCTCAGAAGGCACATCAACGCTCAGTCGTACCTACGGCGACGCCGATGCTGGACAAGGGGAAACCCTCGAGGGTGCAGGCCTCTATGAAGGCACGGGAACCTTCAACGGAACCGGGTTGTTCATCGGTGTGGGGACGTTCTCAGGACCGATGGTTGAACCAGGTTCGTTCTACAAAACCGGTCTTCTACCCGGAACGTACAACATGATTGCCCAACTGGCCAACGGCAAAGAAGTCTTGCTGCCTGACCCGGTTGAGATTGGCATTGAACCAACGTATGACCTTGCTATGACCATGCCGGGTGCGATCTTCAAAGACACCCTCAACGACATGCACGGCGATGCAATGCCAAACCAAACCATTGAATTTGTTGATGTAACCCTCGGAGAAGAGTTTGCCGTGATGATTCACACTGATGAAGAGGGCAACTTCTCCTATGGCCCTATCCCGCCGGGTGACTACTACTACCGTGGAGACGTTGACAGCGACGGATGGTACGATTACAACGAGTCCATCTTTGTTAATTCCGACATCACCAACATCACGCTGGACCTTAACGTACCTGACACTGCAGATGTCACGCTGACGCTCGTTTCTCCGGTTGACCCGGTGACCCTCGAGCCGCTGTTTGATGTTGCCAACCGAGTTATTACGTTCAAGAATGAAATTGACCTGCTCGACCCCATCAACGTGACAAGCGATGAAAACGGTGAGCTCTATGCGGAACTCTTGTTTGGTGTATGGAACATCCGAGACGAAGTGAACCCTGAGTTCGTTTTGTTCGACCAAATCGAACTTGAACCCGGTACCGATGACCTTGTCAAAGACGTTACCTATGCCCAAGCGGCCTACATCAACGGCTCAATGCGAAACTTCCCCGGGCAAACCGTTGAGGAATGGAACAGTTGGTACGATGAGACACTCGAAGAAAACCGAGAACAAAGCACGCAACCAGCCTCTGGTTTGACGGTAAACTTTGTTTCGGGTAATTTCGAGGAATCTGTGGTGACCAACCTCACTGGGCATTTCTCAATTCGTGTCCCGTCAGGTTTCACCTACCACATGACTACCGAAAGCGTTGTCACCAACCGTGGTTATGGCAGCCTCGTGGCCGTTGAGACCGGTGTAGATACCGATCTTGGCATGCTCTACATCCAACCCACAACCTCGGTTATCGGTGCGGTTCACCTTTATGACAACAGCACACGGTGGGACTCGAGTTTCCCATTGTGGGAGGCGCCAGAGATCACGGCTACCAACGATGCTGGGTTGTCTTGGACAACCACCACGAACGAGTTTGGAGAGTTTGGCTTTGACCTTCCCGACGGTGATTGGGACATTGCTGTTTCCGATGACCGACTCAATGTTTCAACGGTTGAAGGCTTGGCCGTTAGCCGATCCAACACCGAGGCAATTTCGTCAATTGAGTTGATTGCTCAACCGGACGCAGTGGACGTGGTGATGCACGTCTACCTCAATGCCGCTGAAGACGGTACCTTTGAGAACGGCACGATGGCCACGCCGGCGTTCAGCCTAAAGCCCATTGATGAAAACCGAGAAAGCCTCTACTACACCGCCGACGACTACACCGAGCCGGGAATCATCACGGTTTCCTTGACGCCCGGCGGGTACGACCTCGTGTTTAACCGGACCGGGGCAGGCGATGAAAATGCAACTGATTACGACTTGGTCGGTGAGGAATTCTTTGATGCCATCCGAATCAGTTTGGACGCCGTTGAGGACCCCGTGGAAGTTGCGCTGAAGAACACGTATCTCGTTTCGGGAACCCTCTTCAACACCAGCAACGAAGGCATTGCTAACGATTTCTTGCTGTACAACGAAGCCGACGACCAGTGGTTCAACATGGGCTCTGATGAAAACGGCAGTTTTGCTGCTTATGTCCCCGCAGGGGATTGGTTGGTGATTGTGGCTCCGTTTACCAACGGTGATCACACGGAGACACTGCGCCATCCGTTTACGGTCGATGCGGCCTCCAACCGCTTGGACCTCAGTTTGACCACGAACATCAGCGTTGAAGTTTCAATGCAATTGCTGGAAGCCGTGACCGAATCTCCATTGAGCGACATGACGGTCACCGCTGTGAGCCATGACGGATTTGGAAACATCACCTTTGAACGAACCGATGCTGATGGCAACTCAACTGAGTTGCTGATGCCTGGTAGCTGGAGTTTCTACTTCAATCGTACAATCGGTACAAAATCGTGGTTTATGGACACCAGTGACAAGCCGTTCAGCACAGACGCCGCTGATGCCAACAACTCCCTCGTGCTTGAACCAGTTAATGCGACCCTCGAGGTCCAAATCGGAGGGAAGGTCTACTGGGACCTTGACAACAACAGTGCCCCGAGTTTTGGTGAAGGACTGCCGGACATGAACATCACCGTTGTTGGTGCGAACAATACCGAGTTCTCCGAAACAGTTTCAACCGATGAAGAAGGCGTATGGCGAATCTTCGTACCTATCCGCGACGTCTACAATGTGACCGTCGAGAAGGAAGGATTCGAGACCGTTTACTACGAAACGGCCAACCAATCTGGATACACGGTTCACGACAGCCCGGACTCGACCGATATCGAGGTCACAGCCGGGTTGGTGAGTGCAGAAGGTACGGTCACGGACCAACTTGATGCCGACCGACTGGTTGGAGCGACCATTGTCCTCTATCCAACCGCTGGTGTTGAACGCGAAGCGGTTGAGGTCGTCGGTACCATGAACGGTACAACCCTTGAGTGGTCTGCAAGCGTCCAACCCGGCGAATGGGTTGTTGTCGTTTCCCAGACCAACCCCGGACCAAACGGTGGCGGAGTTGCGATTGGGCTGCTCGATGCTAGCGTTTCCAACGGTGGCAATGTGAGCATGGTCATGGCTCTTGGCGGGTACGTTGACCTAGCAACGTCTTGGACAGACATTGAGCAAAATGAACACCATGCCGGTGCCATGAGCGATGGTTATTCCATGATTCAAGAAGCCGTAGAGCTTGAGGTCACCTTTGGTGATATGGCTT
>DANX01000099.1:30585-33741 GCA_002502295.1 Euryarchaeota archaeon UBA561
GATGGCTTGGATGATGGATGTGCCTGCTTCGGGCGAACTACGAGAACTCTTCCCAGAAGGCAGCGTTTCCTTCGACGGCGAATTCATGACGGTTCAACACAGTTCACAACTTGAGATGGAATACTTTGGCGGACAAACAACCGACATTACGTCCGACTCAACCATCGCAGCAACGCTGAACTTCAATCGCCGTGTGAATTCGGCCCTGGACATTTCCTTTAATGCAGATTCACTGGTTGACGGTGCACTCCTCAATGCTCTGGATGGAGAAATTGAGGCAGTGGTTTCCCCGTCCAACGCATCCGCTTACTCCGTTATCACGTTTGATTACGATGTGGTGTACAACGGAACGGAGAGCATGGACGAATTCTCCGTTGAGGGAGAAATGGGCCTCGCTCAGGATTCTGATCTGTGGGACGTTCAGTTCTGGAACGCCTCAGCCAACGAAGGCCAGGGAGCCTACGAGGACAACCTCAACGTCGCACTCGGCATTGGAGACAACACCACAGCCGCTGTATTGAGCACCACCGTCAAGGTACAGATCACGCTTCCGAACGTCACTGAAGCTTGGCACCTTAGCAACGGCCACCGAATGACCATCCGCCTTCAGACGGATTTGGGCGAATCATCTCAGGCCTCTGTGAAGGTCTTTGTTCCGCAAACCTTCGGGTTTACGATTTCAGACGCTACCGAAGAGGTGGGCATGTCTGCGTTGGTGGAGCGTCAATTCTCCTTCGCGGTCACCAACGATGGAAACGGGCAGGACACCTTTGCGATCGAATTGCTTGAGAGCGGTATCCCTGAGGACTGGTCCGTGACACCAATGGCTTCGACCCTGACCCTCAGCAAGGGGGAGACGCGAACACAACAGTTCACCGTCTTTGCACCTGCTTCCTTTATGGAAGGCGACTTTGATCTGACGGTTTATGTCAACAGCCAGGATGAAAGCGTGGCTCGTGAAGAAGTTGAAGTGAGCATCAAGAAGGCGACGATTATCCTGACCCTTGACACCGCTCGCATCGCTACTGAATCGGATTTGATTGCCGACAAGAGCGGTGCCGTGCGAGTGCCAATTGTGAACGAAGGTTTGCTTGACGCTCCTTCGGTGAACGTTTACCTCACCCCTCCAAACGGCGCTGAACTCTTTCAATCAATTTCTGTTCCAGCGGGCGGAGAAGGCGTGGCTATCTTTGAAGGACTCACCTTCACACAAGGAAATCAGCGCTTTGATTACAGAGTGGAAGTGGCAGGAGCAGAGGCGGAGAGCGTCGAAGACCAGCCCTCGGACGATGACTTCAGCTTGGAATACAACATTGAAACCACCGCAGACGGTGAATCAATTTGGATGACATTGTTGATTGCCCTGCTTGCCGTTCTCGTGGTTTACGGTGGTGTTCGTACCGCTCGTAGCCGCGGCGGCACGAAGTTCTGATGTTCACTTTTGGTTGAATTTTCAAACAAGGGTTCATGAGGCCAACAGCCGGATAGCGTGAGCCATGGAAGGGTTGCGCGGGGTAGAATACCTTCCAGAACCCTCTGATCGACGCATCGTTTCGGCCGTTGACCCCACGGTTATCGGATTCCAGGACCAGTGGCGTGCAGAGACAATGGGGTGGGCTCCCCTTCCGGTTGAACCCGTGGTTCAGTATCGGCGTCAGCGGTTTTCAGTCTCAGGCGTTGTCGTGTTTGCGCTGCTGATTTCACTCAGCGTGTTGATGTGGCAGAACCAGTGGCTGGTCGTTGAGCTCCCTGCACCAAAGTCAGAATGGGCATTTGAAGATACATCCATTCGAGACGTTCAGGACATTGGACTCACAGGCGACGGTGTCCGTGTGTGCATGGTGGACACTGGTATCGATGGAACCCATGAAGCCTTCACGGGCATTGATGTGACGTTCAAGGACATCGTAGGTGCCTCCCGTCAGCCGGTCGATTACGGAGCGGTTGCGCATGGCACGCTGA
This sequence comes from Euryarchaeota archaeon UBA561, assembly GCA_002502295.1. Classification (GTDB taxonomy): domain Archaea; phylum Thermoplasmatota; class Poseidoniia; order Poseidoniales; family Poseidoniaceae; genus Poseidonia. The sequence continues at coordinate 32,548 of DANX01000099.1, forward strand.
TGTCCGGCATTCTCCTCTCACAGGACGTGGCTCAGCTCGGCACTGCACCAAACGTGTCGTTTGCGATGGTTGCAGCGTTGCAAGACAACGGTGAGGGAGAAAACACCGGGCTTGACGCTGATGTAGCTGATGCCATTCGTTGGTGCCAGTTTGAGTATCGAGCAGACATCATTTCGTTATCTCTGGGTGGTTCCGATGACGCAGATGCCTCGGAGGGAGGTTCCTCGGCCGCTACTCGTCAGGCCACCGATGCAGGCATCTACGTCGTGGCAGCGGCTGGAAACGACGGTTTGGACGATGACGGCGACGTGGCATCCCCGGGCAGCGTTGCTTTGGCGATATCGGTCGGTGCAACAGCCCGGGCAGGGGATGTCTGGGCCAATTCCTCAGTGGGCGATGCCAATGACCGAGAAGGCGATGCCCGTCAACACCCCCACATGAAGCCCGAAGTGGTCGCACCTGGGGAGCGCATCATCAGCACAGGCGAGGACAACCTGTGGTACTCAAGCAGTGGATCGTCGGACGCCACGGTTTTTGTCACCGGTGCCCTCGCTTTGATCTTAGAGGATCAACCCCGTCTCAAGCCCCAATCCGGTGGAGACGCCTCTTGCTTGATTCAAGTTAAACAAGCGCTGATGGATTCCATGCTTTCGAGTGGAATAGACCACGATGAACGAGGCGGTTATGGGTTCCTTGACGCTGAATCGTGGTTAAACGAGTCGCGCTCAATTTCGGGATGCTGAAGCCGATTCGGTGGTGTTTCCAACGGTTTTCTGTGTCGGAAAAATGCGTTTTTTCCGCTCTTTCTGTCAATTTCACACAGAAAAACCCCGGAATCCGGCATTTAAAATGATACTTTCCTCTTGAAATGATATTCTTTTTTTGCCAAATGAGGCGCAGTATTATATTCGTGGCGTTCATGGACGGAGCAGGTGAATTGCCGATGTCCGCAAAAAATCAAACGAAATCTGTCTCCCTCGTGATGCTCTACATGATGTCGCTCCTGATGGTGATGGTCAGTGTCCCTGCGGCCACGGCTGTTAACGAAACCACGCAAGGGACGGTGACCGGTACAGAAACTTGGTCCGGCACCATGAACCTGCAAGGCGATGTTGAGGTTGCAGAAGGTGCAAAACTCATTGTCAACGCAGGTACCACCATCAACATCCCCTTTGGGAAATTCATTGATGTTAA
>DANX01000065.1 GCA_002502295.1 Euryarchaeota archaeon UBA561
TGAAATCCCATTTGCAGGCTGCGCAAGGAACCATACGCCTCCCTGAACATTTGAATTCCGCCAATCGCTACACCGGGTATCGCCAAGAGCGGAATCAGTACACCGTGGTAGCCCATCAACTCAGCGAGCATGACAAAAATGAGGATTGGAAACGCTATGCCGCCTCCAATTAACCGCCATTGATCTGGACGCAAGCGGTTTGATTTTGCCTCCGCAAATTCAGCAGGCTTGCCTAAGACTTCCTCCAGTCCTCGTTTCCGCGCCTGGAGGAGTTTCTGGTTTTTGGTGACCACCAACTGGACAAGAATACGGTCGTCGTCTGAAATTTCGACATCAAGAACCCCCGGTTGTCGCCGAATCACGCGGTCAAGACGCTGAACAGGCACGTTGTTTCGCGACGCAATGGCCGATGCCTTAACCCCCACGAGTTCGTGATGCTCAACGTCGGGTGCATGACCGAGGGAGCGTAGCACCGAGGAAATCTCAAACAATGGTCCAAGCTCAAGGTCGACGTTGACGTTGACTTCGCCGGAGGTTACCGAGACCGTTGAATTGGAGACTTGTTTCATCTGATTCATCGCTCGGGCGGCTTTTGAAGCACAATCGGGGCAATCCATGCCCATGATGGGCCAGCTTACAGAATAGGTCCCAGCGGCATCGGAAACGATGGTTGTGTCGACGATATCGGCTTCAAGTGGCGAGGTGGAATCGATGACAATCGGCGCCTGTGTTTTCTTGACATCAGGAGCGGGTTTTGCAGGTTCATCGTCTTCGAGGGACAGAAAAACTTCCTCGCCCTCCGATGCGTCCATGGTAAACCCACTAGACGGTCGTTCAAGAAATCATCTCATACGGCCAATGTCAGTCGAAAGGCGAGGCAAGGTTCATGCCGCTCTCTCGGCAGGGCATTGCATGGAGTGGCTTCCCCCAAATTGGTGCCCTCGCGTTGTGGTCATCGACATTGACGGCACCATCACGGACGGGAACAAGCACATCTCCACCGACGCCGTCAACGCCATACGAAAGTTGGAGGATGCCGGAATTCCGGTTGTGCTTGCGACCGGCAATGTACGCCCAATCACCTATGGGTTGTGGCGATTTTTGGGCCTCTCTGCACCCATGTGCTGTGAGAATGGAGGTGTTCTTTGGCATCCCTCATGGAAGGCCCCCTTGCTTCGGGGTTCGGCAGATGTCGCCAAAGAGGCCGCTGTTTGGCTGGCCTCGCAAGTTGAGGGCGTTGACCCAAAAGGCATCGCTACGAACCAATGGCGTGAAAGCGAATGGTGCTTATTTCCTAATGACCCGCTCGACGAAATTTCTGATGCCATAGCGGGGAGCAAATGGTCGCACCTTAGCGTGGTACGAACTGGATTTGCCATTCACCTCATGGAACCGCATTTGAGCAAAGGGGAGGGTCTCCGTGTTCTCTTTGATAGCATGGGTTGGTCCGTGGACGAAGCCTTGTGTGTTGGGGATGCGCCGAACGACCTTCCAATGTTTGAGCTTCTTCACTGGGCGGTGGCTGTCGGTGGTGCCTTTGATGTGGTTTCACAGGCTGCAAACGTGGTCTCGCCTCACCCCCACGGCGCAACGTTTCCCCCCCTGGTCGACGCCATTTTAGCTCGTGTTGCGGAGGACAAGCGTTGAACGCTATGGGCATTGATTTGGGCGGCAGTGGGTTCCGCATCGGTGTGTTTGAAATGGCCACTGGTCGGCTCGTTGGACCGCTTCAGCAATACCTCCATGGAAACACAAGCGGACCCGATGAGGTTCTCGCCTCCATATCCAAAGCCATTGAGATGCTTCGGTGGTATGGCCCAATTGGTTTGGGTTTTCCAGGCGCTGTGGAGAGCAACCGACCAACCACCGCTCCAAACCTTGGACGAGAATGGGTGGGCGTTGAGATCGCAAAGCGACTTGAGCCACACCACGGTGGGCGGTTTGCATTGCTGAACGATGCCGATGCCGTGGCTGTGGCGGAAGCCGAGCACGGTCTCGGACACGGTGATGCAGCGTGTGTCCTTACGCTGACCATCGGGACTGGCCTTGGCACAGCCCTTCACCAAGACGGGGTTCTTGTACCCAACCTCGAATACGGCCGATGGCCACATCCCTCGCGAGCAGGATGCCTTGAGGAGCACCTTTCGGGTCGCGCTCGCATTCAGGAACAGTTGAGTCTTGAAGCATGGGCCGTTCGTTTTCAAGAAGGCCTGACCCACCTCGAGGACCGACTACAACCCGACCGAATCATCCTGTATGGTGGCGTGATGGAACATTGGTCGACCGTGAAGCCGCTGCTTTCAACGCAGGCCGAATTGATGGCGGCGAAGCTCACGGAAACAGCAGGTCCGCTTGGAGCAGCGATGGCAGCTCATGCCTTGTGAGATACATCAGACAGAGAAAAAGATGTCACCATTTGCATGGCTTGTCCGTACTTGATGGCCCCGAGGTATTCCTTGCTTTGGCCGTGGGTAAGGACGCGGAGACGGAATTTGCAAAGCCGCTTCGTTCTTCGCTTTCGATGATGTTTGTAGAAGTGGACAGCGACTTTGTATGTACCAAACGGTGCGTTTTGCCGCCAAACAACGTTCTCAACGGGTGTGTTTGACACAGGTCGGACGTTCATGTCGACGTCCAGCTCTCCTCCACATTCGCTTTTTTTGTTGTTGAAATAAATGCGTTCACCTGAAGGGCAGAAAAGATGCAAATCGAGGTCGTTGTAATCGTCCCATGCCAGCGAAATTTGGACCTCGCCGGAAGCACCTCCTTCACGTTCCAACCGCTCGTCCATGTCCACCTCCGGTTCCTGATCTTCCTCAGTGGCGACCGTCACGCCGCTCCCAACGTGTTCTTCGGCAACCACGGCGGCGTGTTCCTGTAGGGGTGGTTCGTGGTCACCCATCCATTGCGTTCGTAGCGCTAACTCTTGGCGTTGATCTTCTTCGGAAGGGGCATTCCCATCTTCTGGAGTTTCTGGTACGTCCTGAAGCAGGCCCAATTCGAGGAAATTTCGGTCTCTTCGTTCATCTCGCACCCGCCATTCCTCTTGCTCCGCGGCTGGAAGTTCTCCAACTTGCGGCATGTTCACGAGCAACCGCATGCTGCCCTGATGCAGACCAATTCGTGAACGGGTGCTGTATTTCTCCAACAGTGCTTGAGCGCGTAGACGAGCTTGCCGTTGCTTCCAATACTGGTTGAGGAGGTAGACGCCGAAGCCTCCCAATCCTGCGCTGGTACCGAGGGTCAACGGGTCAACCATGGAAGCGGATTTCATCCTCAGTCCTTTATGAGAGAACCGGTAGGGGGCCCATCATGACAAGAATTCAGCATTAAGGGCATCAAGGGATGCTTTGTCGGGCCGTAGGATATCATCGGGGACATCGAGGAGAGCTTCATCCACCAAGCAAAGGTCTTCAGCGAGTGAAGGTTTTGTGGCATCAAAATACAAGAGTCCGGTGACGTGTTTGCCTCCTGTTTCAGCGCCATGAAGGGCCATCAAAGCCGCCATTGCATCGCTTGGGTCGTGCTCGTCCGAAATGGTCTCAAGCCGAATCGTTGATCCATCGTGGAGGGTAATGTCCCTGAAGTGACCTTCAGGAACCTCCACTTCCTGCATCGGATTGAAGTGAGGGATGTAATCGGCCATGTGCAAGGTAACTTCGTTTTCTTTTACGTAGCCGTATGAGCGCATGGACTCGTCGTTGTTGTTGAAGGTCACACAGGGTGAAATCACGTCGATGAGCGCGAATCCTTTGTGCGACATTGCTGCTTTGAGCAGCGAAGTGAGCTGTTTCTTTGAACCGGAGAAGGAACGTGCGACAAAAGTACATCCGAGATTGATGGCCATGGCGCACAGGTCAATGGGTTGTGTTTCGTTTGCAGGTCCTTTCTTCTTCTTGGAGCCAACGTCAGCGGTAGCGGAATATTGCCCCTTTGTCAATCCATAGACTCCGTTGTTTTCCACGATGTAGACCATGTCCATGTTTCGACGGATGGCGTGAATCAATTGACCGATGCCAATGGACGCGGAATCGCCATCCCCAGAGACGCCGAGGTACAACAGGTCCTTGTTGATGGCATAAGCTCCCGTCGTCACCGAGGGCATGCGGCCGTGGACGGTGTTGAATCCGTGCGATTGACCGAGGTAGTATGCGGGCGTCTTTGACGAGCATCCAATTCCTGACATCTTCGCAATGCGGTGGGGCTCAATGCCGTTTTCCCATGCAGCCGTGATGATGACGTTGGAAATTTGGTCGTGTCCACAGCCCGGACAGAGCGAGGAGGGCCCACCGGTGTAGCTGTCTTTTGGTTCGTTTAGGACGTTGAGTTTGACGGCTCGTGCTGGTCGTGCTGGTCGTGCGGGTCGGTCGCTCATTGCTTCACCTCCTCAAGGGTGGCCAGGATTCGCTCGGCGTAGATGCGTGCTCGAGGTGGCATACCGTCGCTGTAAGCGACGGAGTGAACTTTCGTCACCAAATCGTTGGGGAGTTCTCGCCGAAGAATGCCGTAGAGCTGCCCGTCTCGGTTTATCTCAAGCACGATGGTGACCTCGTGTCGGCGCACGAAGGCTTCCACCTCTGAGTGGAATGGAAGGGCGCGCACACGGCACTGACTGACTTTGATGCCGGTGGCCTCCAACAGATCATCGATTTCTTGGATTGAATTCTCCATGCTCCCCAGGAAGACAATCCCGACCTCGCCCTCTTTCTCCTCACGGATGATGGGCGCTGGCAGGTGATCGCGGGCGTTGTCAATTTTCGTTCTGAGGCGTTGCATGAGGTTGTAGTAATCCTCTGGTTTCTCCGAATACACTCCCATGGGGTTGTGTCCAGTGCCTCGGTAGAGGATGGGATCCATTCCTGAGCCTGGAAGGGTTCGATAGGGAATTCCGTCGCCGTCAACGTCCAAGTATCGGCCGAAGGTCTCGAACGCCTCGAACACCTCTTGTTCTCGTACGACCTTTCCACGGTCCATGGGTACATCTGGGTAGGTGAATCCGCTGCATGCCCAACGGTTCATGCCCAAATCCAGATCGCTCAATCCAAACACAGGAGTTTGGAAGCGTTCGGCATAGTCAAACGCTCGCCAGCCATATTCAAAGCATTCTTCAACGGTTCCGGGGATGAGGACGATGTGCTGTGTGTCGCCGTGGCTTCCTTCGTAGAGCATGGAAATGTCCGATTGTTGCGTTCGTGTCGGCAGTCCAGTGGAAGGTCCGACGCGGACGACGTCCCAAAACACCGACGCGATTTCTGCGAAGTATGCAAGGCCGATGAATTCCTGCATGAGGGAAATACCCGGTCCTGAGGTTGCCGTCATTCCTCGGCCGCCAGCCCAACCGGCTCCGAGAACCATTCCAGCCGCCGCCAATTCGTCTTCGGCTTGGATGACGGCAACGGTGGCGTTGCCTTCGTCATCGGTTCGTAGACGCGGAATGTAATTGATGATGCCTTCGCACAACGAGGAAGAAGGTGTGATCGGGTACCAAGCGAGCATTTGAACGCCCCCGTAAATCGATCCCAGAGCTGCAGCCTCGTTCCCCTCGAAGAAAAACTGGGGCTTCTCGACTTCTCGCGATTCAACAGCGTAAGGGTCGGATTTGGTCAGGTTCTCTTTGCAGTAATCCCGGCCTAAGCCGAGCGCAGTGACGTTGAGTTCAATTGCCGTGGCTTTGCCCTTGAATTGTTTCGCAACCGCTGATTCAAGGCAGGCTTGATCGATGCCGAGGAGCTCAGCAAGAATGCCGACATAAATGATGTTGGTGACCAACTTCGCCAGCTTGGGGTTGATTTTTCGAGCCATTGAAGTCATGGGCACAGGATAGGAGATGATGTCTTCCCGTTCGACGGTTTTCTTCTTCGTATCGCTGTTCCAAATGACCACGGAACCGGGCTCAAGCGCCTCAATGTCCTCTTCCCATGTGGCGGGGTTGACCAAAATCTGGATGTGTGTGCGGTCACCGGGGGCTTGGTAGCCCTGTTCGGAGAGGCGCACGATGTACCACGTAGGCAGTCCTGAAATGTTGGAAGGAAAGAGGTTCTTTCCACTAACGGGCACGCCCATGTCGAACAGGGATTGGAGCAAGATGAGGTTCGCTGACTGCGATCCGGTACCGTTGGCCGTAGCGATGTTAATGGTGAAATCGTTAATGATGCGGTCCATTTGAAACACCCTTTTGGAACGTGGCGGTCAACCCGTTCTCGGCTTTGGGTTCCCTAAGCACTCTTTCAACATGTTGCCATTGCATTCCCGAAAATTTTGTGGGAAGCGACGTGGATGAGGCTGGTTATTCACCCTCTAAATCGCACCAGTTTGGGGTCTCGTCAAGATAGGAATCGTCGTTGGCATAATACTTGTCGAGGGTCGAGGCCACGTCCGACTTGATGAGCATCGAGCAGGACGGATTGTAGCCCGGTGCATCGGTGTATTCCGTTCCGTCGTTGTCTTGAATTGATGTGGGTAACCACCACATGGCCCTCCCGTCTTCAGAAATTTCAACCTGGAGCGTGTGTGTAAAATCGGTGCCTTGGTGGTTGGCGAGCACGACCAACTCATCTCCGCTGTGACTCCACTGGGCAGAGCGGTCGTCTTCCCATGCGGCGGTGCTGTCTTCCCTGAAGGTGAAGCGCTGACCTTGGTCGTTCATCCATGTTCCTTCGACGGCTGCTCCACCTTGATTGGCCAATACAAACAGGAGGATAACCACCAGAGCAACACCGGCCACCCCTGCTGTAATGGCGGTGGTCTTTCGTGAAGGGCGCAATCGTTGGACGTCGATGTCCTCAACCTTGGATTGCACGAACTCCCATGCCTTTTTTCCTTTGGATTTGAGCTCTTCAAGCGGTTGCGGTATCTCAGGCGATGGCGCGTAGGGGTTGTAGTTTGCCTCAACAACCTGCTCTGTGGGCACCACGGGCACGTCGGACGGTTGAGCTGTAGCGGTCGGTTCGTGTGTGAAACCCGGATACTTTGTCGCCGTGACAAGAAGCGCATCCTCCGGAGTATATCCTCGTTCCAAAAGATGCACATAGTGGCGAAGGTCTTCTTCCAGTATCATCCCTCCTCGGTGATTTGCCACCCTATGGTTACCCCAGACGAATCGGATATTTAGGGCCTACTAAATTATTTACATCAGTCCCAAGTGGAAAGACCATACCAGCCCACGGGAATGATGATGATGCGTCTCAGTCGATTGTTTAGTTTGGCTCTTGTGTTTGTGATGGTTTCTTCCGTTGGTCTTCAGGCTCCCGCCCTGCTCGGCGACTCCTACGCTGTGTTCCCTACCGAAGGTCGTGACGATGATGATGACTATTGCGAGGATACATATGACGATGAGAACGGTTGCGTAGCGGACTCACTTTGTGATTGGGATGCCGAAGATGACCCGACGGACGATGATTATCCCGGCGAGTGCGAAGCCGCCGATGAGGAGGATGAGGAAGATGACGAAGACTATTGCGAGCAATATGAGGACAATGAAAACGCTTGCATTGCCGACTCGTTGTGCGACCCAGAGTATGAAGACGACGACGGCGTGACCTTCGATGATTGTGAGGAAGCAGATGACAGCGGCGGCGGTAACACCGGCGGCGGTGGCAACAACGGCGGCGGCAACAACGGCGGTGGCAGCACCACGGTGGACACGGACGACGACGGCATCAACGACGACGCGGATGACGACGACGATAACGACGGCGTGAGCGACATCAACGACGCCTTCCCCAAAGATGCTTCCGAGCAGAGTGATTTTGACAACGACGGCGTTGGCGATAACGCTGATCCGGACGATGACAACGACGGGTTCATTGACACCATCGACGTCTATCCTTACGACGCCGCCGAATGGTCAAACTACGACGATGATGCCCTTGGGGACAACGCCGACCCTGACGACGACAACGACGGCGTGAACGACCAGCAAGACGCCTTCCCCTACGACGCTGCAGAGCAATACGATACCGATGCTGACGGTATTGGCAACAACGCCGATTCCGACGACGACAACGACGGGGTGGGAGACGCTGATGATGCCTTCCCTCTCGACCCCAATGAAGCGTTTGACTACGACGGTGATGGGATTGGGGACAACGCCGATACGGACGACGATAACGATGGCACACCGGACTCTGAGGACGATGAATTGGGCCAGGTCGTTATCGTCAACGATTTTGACGAAGACGGTATTTCAGACGAGAACGACCCGGACGATGACAACGACGGCGTGGTGGACGAAAACGATCTGTACCCCTTTAACGCAGCTGAGCACGCCAACAACGACGGTGATGCGGTTGGTGATAACGCCGACACCGACGACGACAACGATGGCTACAACGACACGGTCGACGCCTTCCCGTTCAACGCGACCGAATGGGCCGATAACGACATGGACGGCATTGGCGACAATGCCGACCCTGATGACGACAACGATGGTATCCTCGACGTAGAGGATGCGTTCCCGTTTGATGCCTCATCCTCAGCCGACCT
>DANX01000049.1:0-227 GCA_002502295.1 Euryarchaeota archaeon UBA561
CTTGAAGGCGTCCACTGCACAACCGTGAGCGATGCGCTTGCTGCCTACGACCGTTTGGGCTCAAAGGTCGTTGCCGTCAAATCTCAAATTCATGCAGGTGGCCGTGGGAAAGGCAACCTCTATCATCCCGAATCACGAGACCTTGTGATGGAAGGTGGTGTCAAAATCGCCTTCTCAAAAGAAGAAGTTGAGACGTACGCAACCAACATTCTTGGAAACATCCTCGT
>DANX01000049.1:550-906 GCA_002502295.1 Euryarchaeota archaeon UBA561
GGTGATGAAGGAAAATTGGTGCGGAACCTCTACGTGGAATCCGGTTGCGATATCGCACACGAATACTACCTCGCCATTCTGGTCGACCGAGAAAACAAATCTGTCCTCATCATGGCATCCACAGAAGGTGGCATGGACATTGAGCACGTGGCTGAAACCACACCGGAAAAAATTCACAAAATCGCCGTTGACCCAAACGCTGGGCTTCTCGGTTATCAGAAGCGGGACTTGGGGCTTGCGCTCGGGCTGACCGGCACGGCTCACAAGGCCTTTGCCAAAGCCCTATCATCCATGTACAGCATGTTCGTCTCAAGCGATTGTGCCATGCTGGAAATCAACCCTCTCGTCCGAACCGC
>DANX01000049.1:1223-1472 GCA_002502295.1 Euryarchaeota archaeon UBA561
GACGACAACATCGTTGCGCTGGACGCAAAAGTTTCGTTTGATGAGAACGCAGAATTTCGACACAAAGATTGGGATGAACTTCGAGACTTGTCCGAAGAAGAGGGTGTTGAAATCAGGGCCAAGGAAACCGGTCTTTCCTATGTTAAACTCGATGGGAACATTGGTTGCCTCGTCAACGGAGCCGGTCTAGCCATGGCCACGATGGACGTCATCAAGTTGTACGGTGGAGAACCAGCCAATTTCCTTGAT
>DANX01000049.1:1778-4233 GCA_002502295.1 Euryarchaeota archaeon UBA561
TTTCCTTGATGTAGGCGGTGGAGCGAACGAAGAGCAGGTCAAAACGGCCTTCAGCATCATCCTTGAAGATCCGAATGTCAAGGGCATTTTGGTCAACATCTTCGGAGGCATCATGCGTTGCGACATCATCGCACGAGGCGTGATCGCTGCTACAGAAGCTCTCTCCTTGGACGTCCCGCTCGTTGTCCGACTGGCCGGGACCAACGTCGATGAAGGGAAGGCGATCTTGGCCGCTTCGACGCTGAACATTCACCCTGCGGATGACCTTGCTGAAGGTGCGCAGAAGATTGTAAAACTCATCGGAGGTGGTCAATGATGGCAATTTGGATTGAAGAAGACGCAAAGTTGCTCGTTCAGGGCATCACAGGGAAGCAAGGAATGTTCCATGCGGACAAGATGGTCGAGTACGGCACCGACATCGTTGGTGGCTGCACTCCTGGCAAAGGCGGTCAAACCGTTGCCTTACAGGGCCGAGAATTTCCTGTTTGGGATTCTATGTTTGAAGCCATTGAGGCGACCGACGCAGATGCGACGGTCATTTATGTCCCCCCACCTTTTGCTGGCGAGGCCATCATGGAAGCCGCTGATGCATTTGACACCGTCAAAGGAGAGGGTGTCATTGTTTGCATCACGGAAGGAATCCCAACCTTGGACATGGTCAAGGCGGTGGCGTTCGTGGAGAACCGACCTGGCGTTCGCCTGATTGGACCAAACTGCCCCGGCATCATTACACCTGGTGAAAAGGGCGGAGCGAAAATTGGCATCATGCCTGGGCACATTCATGCTAAGGGCCGCATCGGCATTGTCTCAAAGTCAGGCACGCTGACGTACGAGGCGGTGGCTCAAACCATGAGCATTGACGAAGGGCAGTCCACGTGTGTTGGTATCGGTGGAGACCCCGTCAACGGAACCGGATTTATCGAATGCCTGGCGGCGTTTGAGGCCGACGAACAAACCGAAGCGATCGTCATGATTGGGGAAATCGGTGGCAATGCAGAACAGGAGGCAGCCGCTTGGGCCGCTGAAAACGTCACCAAACCTATTGTTGGATTTGTTGCCGGTGCAACGGCTCCACCCGGCAAGCGAATGGGCCATGCAGGCGCTATCATCTCAGGTGGCAAGGGGACGGCGGAGGAGAAATTTGCAGCCTTTGAAGCAGCCGGAATCGCGTGTGCGAGGGACCCCTCGGAACTGGGTGCCGTCTTGCTCGAATCCCTCAAGGCTGCTGGCTTGCGATGATTCAAAGGTAGACATCCTTGACGTGCTGAAACGTCTGACTTACCATGCCGTTTTTCCTGGCGTAGTCCATCGCCTCCTTACCGGGCTTGGAATGTGCGTAAACAACTTCACCAGGGCTCACAAGAGCATTCCAGTATTTCTCAAACCGTTTGGCGTCTTCTTTGCGGCCAGCCAAACAGGATGGAACACGGTAGAACATGACGACGGCCTTCCGTTCTCTCCTCATGTACTTTGCAAGCACCTCTGGAAGAAGCCGTGACAGGAATGTTTCGTCAAAGAAACGAGCCGAACGACTCACAACATAACGAGCATCATCGATGGGCCCAAACACCTCGCTGATGGCTTCCGCAAACAGCGCAGATTGTTCCTCATCGCAACGTTCAATGTAGTATCGAAACCAACCACCACCTCGATCGCCGCCACCCAACTTTGCATTCCTCGGCAGCAAACCGATGTCAAGCATTGCGTTCCCAATCGCTTGGATGATGGCTTGATTCAGGGACGATTCTGTCCATTGTTCCTTCACCCTACCAAAACTGAATTGCATACCACCAAGCGAATTCTTCGGCTTAAATTCCAGACTTTTTCGTGCAACCGCTGAAAACGGTTGACCAATGCCCCACATCTCGCGTGTAGACGAGCGACCTCTAGCTCGTTCCAGCATCTCCTGATTGATGACGCCCATGCCTTCGTTTACAGCCTCTGGTTGCAGTTCAGTGAAGGCTGCATGGACATGTCCAACGCCTTTTTCGATGGAACCATCATCACAAACGCCGTACAGATTCTTGTGCTTCCGTTGAAAACGCTCGTAATCATCGAACCCTTTGATGAACTCCTCTGCAAGACAGACAACGTCCCAATTGTTGGCGACCTTTTCAGGCCATAATTTGTCCAGCCTCATCGACCGCCCTCGCAACTGATTGATGCTCATGCTTGTGGTCACGGTGGTCAAATCAACCAGGACATTGATGCGCGAAGCATCCCACCCCTCACCAAGGAGTCCTCGTGTACCGATGAGACACCTTGTCAATCCTTCTTGGAAGAATTCAGTCACCATGGTTGAGTAATAACGAGGTGCCCAGTCTCTTCCAGACCCATGGATGTGGTGAAATCTCTCCATGGTTTCATCACGAAATTCGATGGAGAGGCCTCGTTGTGCTACCCAATCGCGGGCACGTTCAAGAAATACTCGGGATAAATCGTCATCGACCAACAA
>DANX01000014.1 GCA_002502295.1 Euryarchaeota archaeon UBA561
TCCCACCCTCGATGATGCGGTGGATTTTATTCGGCTTGAAACGGTTCAAGAACCCGGCCTGGGTGCGCCAAAGCAACCCACATCGGTGTTGGTAAAACGGGATGAACACTCCTCAATGGCTTCGATGTTGTCAGGGGTCCAACGTGCGTTTAACCGCATGGACCCGGACATTGTGCTGACCGCCGGGGGAGATCAACGGTGGTTTCCTTGGTTGGTTGAGCAAACCAGAGTTCATGGACGAACCTTGACTCTTGGAAGAACATCAACGCCTCTGCAGCGATCAACGAATCAACGCACGATTCACTCGTATGGACAAACCCGTCATCGACACGGAGCGTTCTTTTTGGAAGGTCGACTTCACCTTGATGTAAAGAACAGTTTCATCGTAAACGAGGGTGGGCTTGCCGGGTTGTTTGAGCTCGCACAACATTCTCGGCAGTCTGCTCAAATCATTTCCCGTCTCTCTCCCGGTTCGGTCATCAGCGCCATCCAGATGCGCGTCGCCATGGATGACGGCGTCCTTGTTCCATGGAAAAAAAACCGTCCTGAGGACACGAAGTCAGCCCTTGATCTCCTCCATGCAGACCGTGGTGGATTGTATTTAGACAGCAGAACCGGCGTCCATGCATCCGTCATTGAACTTGATTTTGCGAGTCTATTTCCAAGCATCATCGCAACCAGAAACATCTCTCCTGAAACGTTGAATTGCTCGTGTTGCCAATCGCCTTCATCAAATCATGCCGGTGCGATTGTACCTCTGCATCCCGAAGAAGCCGTCCAAGAATTTCGTGAGCGGAGGGTGCGTTCGGAATTTGGCCATGGCCTCTTTCCAATCGTTCACAAAAAATCCCTTACTGTGCCTGGATTGAACATGCATACTTGCGGCCGGATGCATGGATTTCTAGGCCGTGTGGTTGCTCCGCTGATCGAGCGTCGCCGAATCCTGAAGCAGTTGCGAAAACAAAAAGGTGATGCCTACGATTTGCGGCAAAATGCACTGAAATGGTTGCTAGTGACATGTTTTGGGTACACCGGTTATCGAAATGCCCGGTTTGGACGTATCGAAGCCCATGAAGCGATCTGTGCCTGGTCTCGAGATCTTCTTCTGACCACGATTGAAGCCGCCCAGGACGATGGGTGGGACGTACTCCATGCCATCGTTGATTGTGTTTGGCTCTCTGACATTCGTGGGCGTTCAAAGCAACAGCAGCGCTTGGATGCTGAAGCATTTGCCCAGCGCCTTTCGTCCCGTGTTGGTATTCCCCTTGAATTTGAAGCGCATTACGATTTCATTGCTTTTCTACCAAGCCGAATGCACGGTTCTGGTTCACTGACGAAGTATTGGGCGTACGACGGTGAATCATTCAAGGTACGAGGTATTGAATTGAGGCAACATTCAACGCCGCAGTGGGTTCGAACTCTCCAACAACATGGATTGGAATTGCTCGCTGAGGGGGAGCGTTCCAATGGTCTTCCATCTCAGCGTACACAGCGGTTGGTGTGGCGACATTTCCGGGCGGAAATCCGCCGATTGGCTAACGGCCTTGTTCCGTTGGAGGATCTTGTCATCACGCGCCGAACAAGTCGGACATGGCAGGATTATCGCGTGAAGAATTTGACCTATGCTGCTCTCCTGCGAGCCCATGAACGCGGCTATGAGGTCCCACCCGGCGGTAAAGTGCGGTACGCTGTGTTGAACCGTTCATCTGAGCAGTTGTTGGAACGGGTGGTCTTGGCCGAGGAAGTGGACCAGTATGCTGGGCCCGGCACGGGTTGCGTGAGTCACTATGGTGAACTGGCTGAACGCGCCATCTGGGCGCTTCTCGCTCCTTTCGGATGGACTTCTGACCAGTTGCGCAACGGTGGGGCCCAACCGAACCTTCTGTCGTTCATGGTTCGCGATGTTGGAGCGGTAGGGCATCAACAGGAACAGGGACCTTTGGACGATTGACCTGCGGTGAAGGCACATGAAAACGTGTCTGTAAATCGGTATTGAAGGGTAGCCACTGGCCTGCTGTTCCCGTTTGAAGATGATGCAAGTGAAGTGACCGTCGTCGCCGCCGTCCTTGCCACATCCCTTCGAGATGGTTTTCTGCGTGGCGTTGGACGTACTGAACATGGCGAGTATCCGTGAAGGGATCCTCTGCCCTTCCTGTGATGGCGATCACCGCAGCTTGTTTTCGATGCGCAAGTTCACGCAAGATGTGAACATGGCGCCGTAGTAGGGTGCGCGACTCCAATGACGATATGGCGTCGTCGTTGTGCATGGCCAGCAATCCATCGACAACGACCATGGGTGAACGCGTGATGGCGAGTTCATCCGATAAACGTTCAAGTTGACGGTCAAGCTGATGCAGCGTGAAGCCTCGGCTGAGGTACAGACGAGCAAGACAGGCCTCAACATCCGCTTCTAAAAATTCGAGAAGAGGGATGAACCGTGCAGGATCAATTCGGCAGGCCCCGTCAATCCAATGCACAACTTCTCCACGAGCAAGCGCATAGGCTACCCAGTGCTCGCTAATGTCTCGCATGGTTTTTCCTGCAGGTCCAGGGCCGCTCAAATGGTAAATTTGTCCTTGAAACGGTTGGATGAGGGCAGGGTCGATGCCTCGGTGTTGTTGCGTGAGGGCGAAGATTTCCAAAGATTCTGGCGGGTCGGTTTCCATGTGAATCATTGAAGTCCGATTTTGGGGGTCGTCTATCCTTGTCATGACCCCTCAAGTTGAACTGAACACACACATCAAGTTCAAACACCATTGGCGGTGTTGAAGGTGCGTGGTCGATGAGGTTAGCAGCGTTGAGGCCACCGGCCCTCGTATTCTGATCCACTGCGACTTGGATGCGTTCTTTGCTGCGGTTGAAACCATCCATCATGGGTTTGATGAATCCATCCCCCTCATCATCGGGTCCGATCCGAAACAAGGCCGTGGGCGTGGCATTGTATCCACCTGCAATTATGCAGCCCGTCAGTTCGGTATCCGTTCAGCCATGCCCGTTTCCGAGGCATGGAGGCGTTGTCCTGCCTCCCCTTTTGGACCCGGAGTCTACATCCGGGGAACGCGTGGCCTTTACAGTCGAGCCAGTCGAAAGGTGATGGATTGCCTTCGTGCGCCTGCCGTGTTGTTTGAGAAGGCCAGCATTGACGAAGCTTACCTTGACGTAACGGAAACGGTTGACGGGGATTGGGATGCTGCTCTGGCTTTGGCTGGTCAACTCCAACAGGCGATCAGAGAAGCGGTCAATCTCACCGCATCCTTTGGCATCGGACCTACACGGATCGTGGCGAAGATGTCGAGCGAAATCAACAAGCCCAACGGCATCTTCAGAGTCATGCCCGATGAGGTTTCCCTCTTCTTTCATGGGCGGTCACTGCGCGATATTCCCGGCATCGGTCCAAAGCGAGCCACGCAGTTGGCGGAGTGGGGTTATACCACGGCCGATGAGCTCTATGAATTGGGTGAACTTTCTCTTTCACGGCTCACAGGGGAGCGGTTTGCAGAATGGTTCATGCGGGTGGTCGACGGGGAAAGCAGTGCCGTCGTCAGCCCTCTGAGAAGCCGTAAGTCCGTCGGAAAAGAGCACACCTTTGAGCAGGACCGTGACAACCACGCTGAAGTGCTAGAACGGCTTGAACAACTGGTCCACTTGGTGATGGAGCGAGCTAAACATCTGGGCGTTTCGGGTCGGCTTGCCGAGGTAAAGATCAGATACACAGGATTTGAAACACACACCTCCGGTCGCAGCATACCGGTTGCGATGGACGATGAATCCGTGTTTAAGCGGCTTGCTCAGGTTTTGTTCGCAACAAACATTCAGCCCGATAGTCGGGTGCGACTCATTGGCTTTCGACTCGGTCAGTTGGAGATGCCGCCATCTCGTCAAACGACGTTGTTTGAGGAAGAGTGACTTACTCAAGTTGGTGCATTTGTGTTAGTGTTGATTCAAATTCTGACAAACTTTTGGGGACGGATATGCCTGAAATTGGTTGCTTGAGACCCATGCCTTGTTTCTGTTTGGTCGCCCATGTCTGGCCGTTAAATTCCTGTAATTCGTGGGACAATGAACAGAGGCGGGCTCCTTCTTCAGTGCCATGAGCGACAGCAGGGTAGGCATGTTCGGGGAAGTCGTCAACGTCAACGGCTGAACTGCCATAGACCGTGCTCGAGATGTGGTGGGTGAAGAACGGACAAACGGGACTGAAGGCAGCCATGAAGTCTCGAACGATTCGGTGCAATGTCCATGCGGCGGCTTCGTCTTCATCGTAAAGTCGTGACTTCACCATTTCGAGGTAATGGCTCGGTAGAAGGCCAGTTCCAAACGTCTTGAGTGCTTGAGTTGCACTGTAGATGTCAAGATTTGACCATGCCTGTTTTACGCTATGCATGGTGCGTTGGAATTCTGCCAGAATCCATCGGTCTTCAACAGCGAGTTGTTCCGGCTGCTCATCGAGGTGTTCGGGTACGTCAAATTGGGAAGCAAAACGAGCGACGTTGAACAATTTGGTTAATACTCCGAAATACTTCTTTTCAATCTCCTCGGGGTTGATGTGGAAATCATCACCCACTTGGGCCTCGCAGGCCTTCCAAAGTCTGAAGCATTCGCTCCCAATTTTGTTTGCTCGTAACTTAACCGTTTTGTCAGGCCCTTTGACTTGCCATGCTCCACTTCGTCCGTCGAAACCGCACTCAAGCACAGAATCTGCATCGATTCCATTTCCGAGTGACTTGCTCATCTTGCGACCCCATGGGTCCATGCCGAGGCCATCGATCCAGACGTGTTGGAAGCCCGGTTGGTCGAGCACGAGGGTGGATTTGAGGAGCGTGTAATACAACCATGTTCGAACGATTTCTTTGCCTTGTGGTCGAAGCGCTGTTGGAAAGGCCTTTGCGAACACATCAGGGTGATTGAGGTAGCCGCTTACGAACAGATTGGAGTTGGAGGAATCCATCCACGTATCAAATACCTTTTCCTCGCCTTTCAATGTACCAAGTTCAGCCGCTCGTTCCTCGTACCCACCGATGTCTTCACGGCTCTCCCGGTCGAGCACTCTGCTTCCTGCAGGAGGCATGTCTTTCCACGGCTGAACGTATGTGCCCGACGGTGGAACGATGACTTTTGTTTCATCTTCGCTGTACCAGATTGGAATTTCAGTGTGGTACCATCGTCGACGGCTAATCGGCCAGTCGATGCTTATGTTGTCCATCCAGTCCAACAAGAACTGGCGGTTCCTTACAGGGTGGAAGGTGATGGAATCGATGTGTTCACGCATACGGTCTTGGATGTGGGTTTGCCGCACGTACCATTCCTTCAAGAGAATGATTTCAACGGGGTTTTTTCCTCGCTCGGAAACGGGGATGTCTTGATCACGCTCAACGGATTGAACCAAGCGACCACTTTGCTCAAGCAACTCTATGGAGCGGGCCCGTGCTTCCAACACCGTCATGCCTTCCAACGGTCCGGAAACGTTGGTCATTTTTCCATCGAGGTCAATGGCTTGGAAGGGCGTTAACCCAAGTTCCCTGAACACTGCCACGTCGTTTTGATCCCCAAAGGAACAAACCATCAATACGCCGGTTCCAAATTCGGATTTGACCGATGGATGTTGTTGAATTTCGACCGTTGTTTGCCGGCCATCGGTGTCCAACGGGAGGGATACTTTCGTTCCGACAAGATGGCTATATCGCTTATCATCGGGGTGGACAACCACAACTCCGCACGCACAGATGAGTTCAGGGCGTGTCGTTGAAATGACGAGCTCTGTACCGTCTTCGCACGTCCAACGAACATCAACAAGATTGGTTTTGCGAGCGATGCGCTCGACTTCAGCATCGGCGATGGTGGTTCCTTCAACCGGGTCGTAAATGTTGGGTCGGAGGTCTTCAACGATGTCCCCTTTCTTGAACAATTCAACGAAAATGGATTGTGTTACGCTTCGGTAGTTGGGGGCATCGGTAAGGTACTCTCGGGAAAAATCACACGAGAGCCCCACACGTTTTGCGGTCTTCCTCATGGCTTGAGTAAACGATTCAATGGTCGTTTTGCAAAGGTCAAGAAATTCTTCCCGGTCGTACGTTTTCATCTTACGCTTGGTGTTTTTTTCCACGGTGAATTCAATGTTGATGCCGTTTCGGTCAACGCCCCAAGGGAAGTATACTTCTTTTCCAAGCAGACGTTGACTTCGTGCGATTACGTCGATCATGGAATATTGAGCAACAGCACCAATGTGCCATGTTCCCGAGGGGTAGGGCGGAGGTGTGTCAATGACGAACAATTCCTTTTCACTCTCGGGGTTGAATGCGTAGCGGCCGCTGTACGCCTCTTCGTTCGCGTAGTGTGCTTCTTGAATGGATTTTTCGAGGTTGATCGACCAACGCTTCTCGGGGAGTTTCGGGGCTGGCATGGAACTCACCTGTGGCCTCCTCGGTATGGGAGGGGTTCATTCGCTCGGATGTGAGGCATCACTTCAACCCGTCGGCCTTCAAGGATTCAGGGCACAATGGACCCATAGCGAAGGTAAGGCTTTGAAGGGTCCATGCTTGGGTAGGGTTGAGGTGGTGGCTTGGCTTCGGATGTCGATGAAACAAAACCCTCCACCACAGAGGCACCTGAATCAAAATCCTTTGGCAATGCCCGGCTTAACGCCATCACCGAAAAGAGCCGAGCCGTCCGTAACCAACTCGTTGGCCAAATGAAGACCATTGACTCAAAAAGAACACTGGATGCCGTGCTTGATGCTCCAAAACGCTTCAAACGCGAGTGGCAGAAAACCGGAGCGACCGGTGCGATTACAAAGTTTCCAATCCCCACAGTCTTGGTGTTTTTGTTGCTCACCGCCTACTTCGTGTCGCAGTCGGGTTTTCTCGACAACACTCGGTTTGATGACGATCCAAACAATCCCGCCCTGAACGTCAACGGCGACCTCGAAGTTTACCTTCCAGAAGGAAGCCGTGTCGCTGAACTCATCGGTAAGGTGGAAGAAGACTGGTCCACCAACGTGATGGTTGTCTACATTGAATCCACCAAAGGAAACAACATCACAAATCAACGAATTCTTCAGGAAATTAGTTTCGTTGAGAACATTCTGAATCCTTACCTTTCAGACGATTCGGATGACGTGATTTACATTCTTTCCCTCTCAACCGTGCTCAAGGAAGTCAACTCAAGTGCGCCTCGAATTCGTGAAGCGGTGTTCACTGAAGTCGGTGAACTTGGATGCTCGAACGACCCTACCGACGATTGTCCATCACGGGAATTTGCAAAAGAGATCAACGAGGCGTTTGCCTTGACCGACGAGCAGCTCGGTGGATCCTATGAGATTCCCAGTCAGACCACCATTGACCTCATCATTGGGGAAATGTACACCGAAGAAAACGAGCCAAGCGCGGGTTTGAATAAACTCGCTCGGGACATCGAAGGTGGGGAAGATGGCGGTCCTGATGGTGTTCTGGACCGAGCCATCATGGCGATTGCGGTCACCGAAGACCGACCTGCAAAAGAGATCATCGCTGACACTCAAGAAGTTCTCGACGTTATCTCCAAAATGGAACGAGCCTGTGTGTATCAAGACAACGGTGAGCCCGATGAAAGGGAAGGCATGTGCACATGGGAAGACCTCGGTCTTTCGATGGTGCTCACAGGCCCTGTTCCAATCACCAATGCGGTGACAGAATTTTCATTCAAGCTGTTTTGGGACATTTTCCCGAACGCTGTTGTGTTGGTCGCCATTGGGTTGTTTGTATTCCACTCTGACCTTCTTCAAGCTGGCATCACCGGTATCCGACCGCTTCAAGGTTTCAAGGTCGTCGTTATTGCCGGCTTGCCCACTTTGTGTGCTGTGTTTTGGACCTTGGGACTCATCGGCGCGACAAATTATGAGGTCACCATGACGGTGATCATCGTTGGTCCGATTTTGCTTGCTCTGGGGGTTTCATACGGCCTTCACATCACGAATCGGTATGCAGAAGAAGAAGGCAGCAAAGATGAGAAAATGCGAGCATCCCTCACCTCCACCGGGCGAGCAGTCTTTTTGTCGGCGGTCACAACCGTCATCGGATTTATTTCACTCGTGTTTACCCCCATGGCTCCCATTCAAACCGTTGGTATCGCCCTTTCTGCCGGGATTGTGATCGTGTATTTCCTGACCATGTTCATGGTGCCGAATTTAACTCTGATTTTGGACTTGAAGAAACCAAAACATCCTCCTCTCAAAGCGTTCGATGTGCTGGTTGATATTCCTGTCAAGCGAAACCGTGCCGTCATCGGCGTCTTTGTGTTCATGATTTTGTTGTCAGCCACAGTAGGCCAAGCGAACGTCGAAGAGAACATTGACTTGTTGGGCATGGCGCCGGAAACCGAATCACCGGTTGTAAAAATGAAACAATACAGCTCAGAGTTTGAAGCCGGACAAGTCGGTATGATTTTGGTGAACGCAAACGTGAGCGGTGACTTCAATGATGCGGATGTTTCAAACGATGATCCGGTTGAAATTTTGAAGAAAATAGACCACCTCGAGTCCTCGCTCAACACGGTTGAGAACACGTCGGCTGTGTCGGTCGTTTTCCTGATGAAATCCTCTGGCGTGCAGGTCACCGTCACTGGAGAAGGCGTGAACGACTTGTTCCAATTGATACCATGCGGCGGCAACCAGGCATGTGAAGATGTAAAACTAACAGCCAATGTGCTGTTGAATCAAAGCCAATCCCTCGACGCATCGTTTTGGGACCTCCTCAATGATCCCGATCAGTTCGGTCTTCCTGGCTCTCAGCAAAGCCAAATTTTCCTGCTTGATGTGTTCTATGCCTCGCTTACGAAAGAAACGCGGGAAATTTTCGTGAGCGAAGATTTCAGCCGGTCTTTGATCTACGTGGACATGCCGTTTATCCCCGTGGCTGACACTGCAAAAAGCGTCGATTCGGTCAACGAACAAGCTTCAACCTTCAACGGTAGACACGGAGAATCTGCTGAAGAATTGACCGGTGTTGCGGCCACGGCCATCGAGGTGAACGAATTGATTGTTGGTTCTCAATGGACCTCGCTTGGGTTTGCCATCATCCTCACGCTCATCACCCTGGCCGTCGTGTTCCGAGACATTCGGTACTCCATTTGGACGACCTCTCCGGTTATTGCCACCGTTGCTCTCCAATGGCTTGTGATGTGGCGGATGGATGTGCCGCTCTCGTTGGTAACCGTCATGATCGGTTCAATTCTGGTCGGCGTGGGCGTTGATTTCTCAATCCACATTGCCAACAGAATTCGTGAGTTAGGTGGGGGAATACAGGCCATCCGAAGCGCGGCTGTCGGGACGGGCATGTCGTTGTTTGAGGCAGCCGTTGTCACATCGCTGGGAATGTACACTGCTTACGACATTCCGATTCCTGAAATTACACCGTTCATCACCGTTATTCTGATCCTCCTTTGGGTGGCAGCCGCCAGCGCGCTCATATTACTACCTGCCATTTTCATCACGCTTGAAAAAATGGGCATAGGCGCCGTGAGTGGTGGGAACAACATGGCGAAAAAGCTCGGTCTTATTCGTACCACGGTGGACATGGAAGACGTGATGGATGCTGCTCTGGTCGACGACGACGTTGATGCTTGGTAAGCGAGCAGTCCATAGACCCCTTCCTGTTCGGGTAGGTCATGAACCACTGGTTGATGAAGTCAGAACTGGATGTCTATCCGTATTCACAATTGGTTGCTGATGGTCAAACCCATTGGGATGGAGTGCGCAACTACCAAGCGAGAAACATGATGCGGGACGCTATGAACACCGGTGATTTGGTCCTGTTTTATCACTCCAATACCAAACCTCCTCACGTTGCTGGTGTTGCGCGTGTGGTCCGAGGTGGTTACCCCGATTTCACCTCATGGGATTCCAATGGAAAGTACTTTGATGAAAAATCAACACCTGAGAATCCTCGTTGGTTTATGGTTGACATAGAACCGGTGATGGAATTACCCATGGTTTCGCTGCATGCCATGAAGGAAAACCCCAATCTTGAGGGGATGCCTCTGCTGCAGCGAGGGCAGCGTCTTTCCGTGCAAGCCGTGTCCGCAACGCACTTTGATGAAGTGCTGAAGATGGCCAACGCTCAACGCTCTGATGTTGAATGAAGGTGATGGTATGACCGGTCCCATTCCAGTCTCAAACCGTGCGGCCAACATTGAATACGCCATTCGAGACGTTGTCGTGCCGGCTGTGGAATTGGAAGCACAAGGCCACGAAATTTTGAAACTCAACATCGGCGACCCCATCGCATATCCTGGCTTACCAACACCGCCTCACATGGTTGAGGCCTACGTTGAAGCCCTTCGGAACGGCAAGAATGGCTACTCACCTTCCTACGGACTGCCAGTTCTTCGGGAAGCAATTGCGAA
This sequence comes from Euryarchaeota archaeon UBA561, assembly GCA_002502295.1. Classification (GTDB taxonomy): domain Archaea; phylum Thermoplasmatota; class Poseidoniia; order Poseidoniales; family Poseidoniaceae; genus Poseidonia. Next base: position 10,378 of record DANX01000014.1, read on the forward strand.
GGATGAGCAGCGAAAAGGATGGAACGCAACGTCCGATGACGTGTATGTTTGTCATGGCGTCACAGAGGCACTGCAACTTATTTTTGCCGCCGTGCTTGATGAAGGTACCAAAGTGCTAGCACCCGGTCCACATTATCCCCCGTACATGGCGTACCCGCAGATGTACGGGGCTGAAACGGTTGAGTATCAGTTGCACAGTGATGATGGTTGGAAACTTGATTTTGGCGACATTGAAGAGAAAATGGACGACGATGTCCGTTTGCTGGTGCTCATCAATCCAAACAATCCCTGTGGAACGGTCTGTGGGGAGGAGGACATTGATGCGCTTCTCGCCATCGCACGGAAGTACCCAAACTGCATCGTGGTGGCGGATGAAATTTACGACGGTCTTGATTTTACAGGGCAACACGTATCGGTTGCCAGTCGAAGTCATGATGTCCCCGTTATCGCCCTTAACGGGGTTTCCAAGGTCTACTATGCCCCTGGTTGGCGCATTGGCTACATGGCGCTTCATGATCCTGCCAAACGAATGAACAATGTCCGAGATGGTTTGGAGCGCTTGCTCCGTTCCCGATTGTGCGCCTCAACACCGGCACAAATAGGCTACCTTGCTGGCTTGGAACAAGACCGAAGCTGGATGGATGGCTACGCAACGCGAGTCAAACAACAGCGGGACCATTGCCTCAAACGCATTGAACAGATCGAAGGTTTGGAAGTTGAACAACCCGGTGGGGCTTTTTACATGTTCATCCGTTTGACCGACGAGGCTTGGGCCAATGACGACAAATTGTTCGTTCTTAACCTGCTCCACGAAGAACATGTGTTGCTCGTCCATGGAAGTGGGTTTTCACCAAGGCTGGGGAAGGGGCATGTCCGGCTGGTCTACTTGGCTGACGTTGAGGTGTTGGATGAAGCATTTGACCGCATGGACCGGTTCTTGCAAAAGCATCGAACCACCAACATGTCGTAGGAGAATTGATGAATCAAGGGCCAAGAGGCTTCGACATGGGCCGCAATTCCGTCGTTGGATTGGCAGTGTTAGCGGCCGTGATTTTTTCCCCCGTGGCTTCTGCATCGACCACATCGACAACCTACAATGCTTCATTCGAGAGTTTTCTGCCGCTGATTTTGGCATTGATCGTTGCTTACTTTGTTCGCAGATGGTTTATCCCTCAACAACTCAAAAATTTGCAAGTGGCTTTTGAGATTGATGATGACCTGTACGAAGTTCACCGAATCACTCGAACCTTGCGGGACTCGCGACGGCTGCTCAAGGTTGGCCGTGTAGGCTACGGTGTTCTTCTGTACATGATGGGGCTCACTGGGGTTCTCATTCTCATTGCTGAACTCCTGTTGGATGCTGCGGTCTTTTCTCAGCTAAATCTCTATGTGATTGCGACACTTATCCTCATCCCCGTCCTGATATCCCCGTGGGAGTCGCTCAACAGTCAACTTGCCTCACGAAGACGTGATGTTCGCTCATCGGTCAGTGCCGACCTCATTCGGCGCGTGTTTACCCTCGCTCTCCTCCTCATCATTACCTTCTTGGTTCTGGCGTACGGTGTCCAAGTTGAGGGTTCGCTAACACCCACATGGTTGGCTTTTGCCATGTTGGCCTTCATGGCACCGACAATCATTGCGTACGGTCGAATCATGGGTGCTTCTTGGAACATGCTTCTCATCAACAAATGGCGAACGACACGAGGTCGTAAAAATCCAATCGATCCAGACAAAAATGGTTTCATCGGGCGTATATTTTCTTTCCTGCTTGTCCTCTTCCTTTTAACGATGCCCATTACGGCACTTAACGGCATATTGACGGTGTTTTATGTCATGATTAACGCTCCTCCAAATTCCGAAGAAATCCTCAATTACGGTGGCATTATTGGCTACTCGCTGTTCGTCCGCATCGATGCGATTTCGGAATTTTTGTTTCACTGGGAATTCATCAAATCGTTGCCTCAATTCCTTTCTCTTTACCTTACACTCAACATTGCTATTGTCGGCTTGGCGTTTATTTTTGAATTGACGCGCAACCTCATCCTTGGAGGTCAAACCTTCGGTGGTATGTTCGGTGTGGTTTTGGACACGCCCCGTGAAATTCGAGCTGAAAAATCGGCTCAAGCGAGGCAACTCACGTTTGCATTTGCTGGATTCTCAGGATACACCGTTCTCCTGCTCATTCTTGTCTGTTACAAGGAATTTGGCTCGCTGATGCCGCTCACCACCACGCTGGAAGCGAATGACTTCGATGAAGAAATGCGTCTGCTCACCGTTTGGCTGTTCATTGCTGTTGGTCAACTCATTTTCCTCATGACCTGGTTGCTTTCAATCAGCAAGTTTGGGCATCTCGTCAGCCTTCGTTTTGACTTGAACCCCGACGAACGCCGTGAAGGAGCCGTTCTCCTCGAGGGCGGAGACCGCTTGAAAAACTTGGTAGAAAATGCAGCCTTTAATGAGGATTTAGACATGTTAATTCGTATTCAGACGCACGATTTCCCTGGTGATCAAGCGCTGATACGTCAGGAACAATCCCGTGCATCCATGTGGGAAAAGTCGCTTCGGGGTTTGTGGCCTGAGGCCATTGAAGAGAGTCGGAAACTCCTCGCCCAATCCGGAGGAGACAACGACGAAGCCAGGATGCTCATCGCAACCGGCTACATGGCGCTGCGACGTTTGGACGCCGCTCGAGAGGCTCTGCATGGGTTGCAACAACCAGAAGGCTACGATGAACCCGAAATTCTCTCTTTCATCTGTGAATGGCTTGATCCTTGGAACGGTGCGGTGACAGAGGACGACATATGGGACTGGGAAAACAATTCGACCATTGACTACCTCCAAATGTTGCAGACCATGATGAAGACATGGAAGCCTCAACCCACTGAAATGATGGTCCACAATGACAAACTCTCTCAGACTGGTCAACTTTCCATGGTTGCTCTTCTTCGAGGTCAACGAAGGTACGATGAAGCCCTGCAGCTGGCCATTTCACTTGTCCGTTCCGATCCGATTGGTGTTCGTCCTCGCCTCGCAGTCGCTCTTTGCCTTTTGGACACTGGACAATGGCACGACGCAAAAACCGTCCTTGATGAACTCATCAAAAGCGACAGCAAAGACCCAAGGGTCCAGGCATTGGCTGTCATCTTTGGATACGGCACAAAAGGACGAGAACACATGGAGGTCTCTTTGCTGCTTGACGACAGGAAGGAGACGAAGAAGTGGATGGACGCTGCTCCAGTAAACGCTTACGCCGCCCTCCTCCAAAAAGGCGGGCTTGATGAAGCCATGAACGCAAACGTCCTCATCGCCGCCCACGAGGCAACAAGGCGGGCCGTACCACCGAGGTATTCTCCTGGTATTCTGTCAGGCGTGTTCCAATACCTGGTACTCATCCCCGTATGGTTTGTGATGGGCATTCTCGCCTATCAGGAAATCGGTGATGTTGAGGGTTTAGCAGTGCTTGGCAGCTTGCTCTTTGCGCATTTCTCCTACCGGCGGGTTGCTCGGCAACAGGAACACCAAATACGGCATCGAGATCAGCGCGGGATGATCAAATACGCCCGGCGCCTCAAGCGATTCAAGGCCGTCCCTGAAGCCAGTAATATTCCGATTGGGAACCATCTGCTGTTGAGCGGAATCCTTGTAACGGTGAACGGGGTTGTCCTCGATATCGGTTATCCTGCATGGATGTTCGAACGTCTACCAAAAGAACAGGACAAGAAAGTTCGGCAACGTCTTCGCAAGCGTAGCGTAGCCCTCGAGAAAGGAAAAACTCCTCGGGTGTCAACCCTCGGGAAAGCTTGGTGGCTAAAGCGGCCAAAAGAGCACGGTGAAGCCGGCCCTCTGCTGGAGCGCGCCATCGGTCCAGTTGCATACCGGGGACGCACCAATTACACCCGCAAGAAGGAGCCAAGGGCCTTAAACGACGCAGCAGAAGGAAAAGAAACTCCGCTCCAAAAACGGTTCATTCCGCGAAACACCATACGGTCCGAACGCTCCTGATTCACTCTCATATCCGACCTAACGAGGGTTCAAAGACTGCCGAAACCACCGTGCAAGTATGGACCAGCGTCAAGGTGCATGGAGTGCATCTGCAAAGCACAAAGAATTCGCAGAAACAGTCAGCCAAGCCGTTCAATCAAGCGGAGATCTCTACCGTCTAGGATTGGGCATGATCGCTTCGGAAAACATCGTTTCTCCCGCTGTCAGAAACATTGTCTCCAGCGATTTGCACGGCCGCTATGCAGAGGGGCTTCCTGGCAAACGCTACTACCAGGGATGCGATGATTTTGACACCATTGAAGCCTTGGGGATTGATCTCGCCCAGCAGGTGTTTGGAGCGAACTTTGCAAACATCCAATCCACGTCCGGGACGGTCTCAAACATTGGTGCTCTCAAGGCACTGGCTAAGCCGGGCGATGCCATAACAGCTGTTTCCACCGCTGACGGTGGTCACATTTCTCACGCACGGATGGGGGCAGTGGGACTGCGGGACCTTAACCTGACAACGTATCCGTGGAACGAAGACCGCATGGAACCCGACATTGATGCTGCGTGCAAGACCATTCGTGAGGTTGAACCCAAAGTAGCTCTGTTTGGTCAATCGGTCTTTCTGTTTCCAACCCCGCTTGAAGAAATGGCTGCAGCTGCAAAGGAAGTTGGTGCTTCGGTTATGTACGACGGAGCCCACGTTTTGGGCTTGATTGCCGGCGGTCAATTTCAAGATCCACTCCGGGAAGGAGCCGACCTCATGACCGGTTCGAGTCACAAAACATTTCCTGGTCCACAGGGCGGATTTTTGCTTTCTTCTTCGGAAGACGAGACGTTCCAACGACGGTTGAACAACGCCATGTTCCCCGGCGTATGTTCTTCGTACCATCTTCACCATGTTGCGGGCAAAGTGATGGCCCTCGCTGAGTTCATGGAATACGGTGAAGCCTACGCCCGGGATACGGTTTCTAATGCACAAGCATTTGCCGAAGCGTTGGCCTCAGAAGGGTTTGACGTGCTGGCTGAAAGCCGTGGATACACGGCATCGCATCAAGTGTTGACCCGACACGGCGAGTTGGATTCTGGTGCTGGAGCACGAGCGGCTAAGCGTCTTGAGGAAGCCGGCATCATAACGAACATGAACATGCTCCCAGGCGATACCAAAGCGATGACTCCATCCGGTTTGCGGCTCGGTGTTCAAGAGCTGACTCGGGTTGGTTTCACCAACGACGACATGCAAGATGTCGCTCGATTTTATGCTCGAGTCTTGCTCCAAGAGGAAGATACCAACCACGTGCGGAAAGACGTTCAAGCCCTGAAAAGTGAACGTCAGACCATACGCTATTGTTTCAATGAAGAGGGACATTCGGGTTATCCAGTTTGATGGGGTGTTCCGATGGGGAACCCAGCCGTCCATACCCTCGAAGCCTTCACGTTTGGTTCGGAAGGTTTGTTTTTTGATGCCATCGGTGAACCCTGCCTCCTGCTCGGGACGGTTGAATTCCAGAATTTCGTTCATGCGCTGGATGAATCGTTTGAGGCCCCTCTCGGGCGACGTCTCATCTACGCTGCAACAGACTCTGAGGAACGCGCCATCAACGGCGGAGATGCCTTTCAATTCGGTCGTTGGTTCGGAAAGCGCCGCGCTGAACAAGCCCTGAAAGCACGAGCTAAGTCCATGGGTTGGGGATGGATCGAACGCCAGCAAATTCTTGGGCCTGCCCACGATGGTTTGTGCGTCGGTTTTTCGCTTGCGCACGCCGAACATCTCTCCCAATCACGCCACGAATTGGAGTGGAATCAACGCACTCCTGAACTCATTCAAACGACGTTCAAGACAAAGCAGGGTGATATGCTCCCTGCTCCTCCTTCCGTCCGATTAAACTGGTCGGACACGTCCAGTGAAACTTCTGCTCTTGAGGTTGTGGAACTTGACCTTGATGTGCGCGAGGCAACCTTCTTTTGCGGCGAAGCCAGGTCATTTTTTGTTCCTACTGAGATGATGCATCATTTGATTGCCGGTCTCTGCGGTCGCCCGGTTGGGGATACACCCTCCCTCGAGATTGCCCATGTTGGTGAATTGGAACAGCCCGAAGTTTTCAGGGCCGTTGTTCACGCTGCAATGACGGCCTACAACCAAACTGACTTTCCTATTTACCTTCAAACAAAGGATGACTGGTTCGGCCATTTATCGGCAAAGCTTACCATGCGAGGATTCGGAACGGTCGAAGTCGAAAAAAGCATCTTGGATGGCGATGATATGACGAGGTTTCTGGTTCGCTCGCCTGCACCGGCCATCGTTGCTGGAACCTTGCTCGGTATGTGGCACCGGGCCCATGGGAAACGATTTGTCGCTTCCTTTCATCTGAATTCATTGGGTTTGGTCGTTGAAGCAGCAGAACCCACCGTGGATTATTGAAAGAAAGCGCACCTACCTCGCTCTTTTGGGACCTCACATCGTGCTCATCTTTGGTCAAGGTTCATAACCGAACCAATGCCTCGGAGAATTAGCACAACAGTGCTGGGTGTCACAGATGAGTCTCAATCACAACCAGATGGCGTATGTAGCAATCGTTTCTACCCTCATTTTTGGATCGCTTTTTGTGGGTATCTCTGGGTTTTTCCAAACAAGTGAGGAAATCGGCGGGTATGAAAGCGCTGTTGAGGAGGACATCCGTGGTGAAACCGCCCTCATCGAGGCGGGTCTTGATACCGATGGCGATGGTCTTTCGGACAAGCTGGAAGAAACTCAGTACGGCACGGATGTCAACGATCCTGATACGGACAACGATGGCATGAGTGACGGTTGGGAAGTTCAACATGGACTGAATCCACTCGATAACGGTGAATCAGAAGACCTTGAAATAGACCCAACACAAAACGACGAATCAAGCGATGCGCAAGTTGAGAATGAAACTGAATCATGGCCAGATCCCAACCAAGGACCGAGTGGAGACCCGGACCGAGACGGATTAACAAACCAAGCCGAACAAGAACTCGGCACAGACCCACAACGCGCCGACACGGACAACGATGGACTCAACGACCGCTGGGAATCATTGTACACAACCAGTGTCCAGACACCCGGTGGCGAAGTGGTTTTGTTCAACCCGCTTGATGGCAACTGGGATTGTCTCTTGCTGGATGCTGCTATGCTCGATGCTCTGCAGGACCGCTTTGACGGTGAAGACGGCATGGCAGACTGGGACGATTTGGCTTCCAATGACCGGCACTCGTGCGACATGGTTCTTGATACGGACGACGATGGTTTGGCGAATTTTGAAGAAGAATCGTTCGGTACAAACCCAACATCTCGAGATTCTGACATGGACTTGATTGATGACATCGTTGAAGTGGCCAACGGAACATTCGGCCTGTTCACGGGCATGGGTGAAAACTGCAATGAACCGCTCCTCCAATCCGTCGTTCGCACTGGACCGTTCCACGGCGTGGAACGCAGCTGGTTCATGATGGACATGGACGGCGATGGTCTGCTCAACGGTCCCTCAGATTGGGACACCGATGGCGACGGAATGCCTGATGGGTTCGAATACTGCTATTCAGACAGCACCATGGCTCCAAACGCAGCCTATGTGCTGAATCCTGCTAACGCTTCGGACGGCTATGGCGACTGGGACGAAGATGGAATGAATAACCTAGAGGAATACCAAGTCGCTCAAATTTTTGGTGAAGGCAACTTTACCTCACCCTGGTTGGAAGACACCGACCAAGACGAAATGCCAGACCAGTGGGAAGCAGTCAATGGGCTCCATCCTCGCTCAGCGTTGAACCGAAACGAAGACCCTGACATGGACGGATACGATCTTGACGCAGACGGCCACATCATGTTCAGCGAACTCGAAAACACGGCCATCGTCAACAGTGTTGATGTCTCACTGGGAGATCAAGTGTCAGAAAATCAACAAGTTGCTTCCGCTCGCATCACCCTCGCAGGTGGCAATCAGCAGGTTGTAGCTTTGCGTTCTCCAGTGGACGGTTACGTTTACGAAATGAACGTCGTTGTTGGGCAAAGCATTGAATCTCGATTGTTCAGTTGGATGAACATCGTTGAGGAGGAAGAACGCTTTACCAACGTAATGGAGTACAAAGCCAACGACCGTGACCAAGACGGTATTCTTGACGGACGAAGCACCGACCCACTCAACGCCGATACCGATGCGGATGGACTCATTGACGGGATTGAAGTGATGGGTTGGGAAATTCTTGTCGTTAACCGTGGCGTGCAACCGACTTGGGTGACGTCCGACCCGGGATTGTACGACACCGATGCGGACGGTCTCTCGGATTATGCTGAATTTTCGGCAACATGCAACCTCGGCGGTTCAAACGCCTCCAACCCGGACACGGATTCGGATGGACTGACCGATCTTGAGGAAGCGGGTGACAATTTCATGTGGGAGGGTGAATCATACTCCACCAGCCCGTGCATGTTTGACACCGACAACGACGGTCTCGAAGACGGTGAAGAGGTGGTTGCAGGCGCTGACAATTTCCTCACGCACGCCAACAATTCGGACACGGATGACGATGGACTGATCGACGGCCAAGAAGTGCTGTTTGTACCTCGTCCCTTCCAGAACCCGACCAACCCATTGCTTAACGACACCGATGGTGATGGTATGCTCGATGGATGGGAAATGCAAGTAAAGTCCGCAGAAGACAACACAAACTCTCACAGCCTTTGGGTCGCCACATCTACTTGGGAACGCCCGGGTTGCGAGTCCACCCAAACCAGTTCGTGCACAATGCAGCCTGGTGGCTATGTTTGGCAGAATTGGCTCGGTGGTTTTGCGCTGGAACCTAAATTCCAAGTGAGTGAAATGAACCTTACAGGATTCCAGATGCCCAGTAGCGACCTTTGCGACGGGTGCAATGGACGTTGGGCCCTTGACCCATCACTGAGTTCGTTGAAAGACGACACCTTTGACATTGACAACGATACGCTCGCAAACGGCATGGAAGCCCCTGATCGATGGGATACCAACCCTGTCGACGATGACACCGATGGCGACATGCTGCCCGATGGGTGGGAAGTCTACTACTCCCAACTTGCTTTCGAGACAGGACTGGCCGACAACGAAACCGTCGGCGTTTATGGCGCTCGTGGCGTGATGGACCCGTCCATGCCGGACAGCGATTTGGACGGCATTGACGATGGGTTTGAAGACCCAGACAACGATGGTTTGAATCGAACTGGGTTGGTAAAGCGGTATTGTCCTGGGTACAACGACACGACCAACTCGGAGTGCAATATTGACCCAGATACACCTGACGGTCAACGATTCTATGACAATCTACAGAACTACACGAACTTTGAGGAGATGCAAAACGGGACCAACCCCATCACCAACGACTCGGATGGCGATGATTGGAACGATGGACCGGAGGTTTACTACCAAGACCACGATGATGACGGCATGGCGACCGGCTGGGAATACCATTTCCAGTTCGATCCGTTTGACGGCGCCGACCGAATGGTTGACACCGACGGCGACGGCCACGTCAATTTCTGCGAATACAAGTGGGACACGAACCCTCGTAACCCTGTTTCCTATCCAGGTCAGGGTGAACTGTGCGACCCGTTTAGCGATTGATGAGAACAGGTGATGGAGGCTGCATCCAAACCACGGATGGCGATTGACAAGCTCGTCTCTTGTCATCCTGATGTTGATGATGGCTACGGTGGTCACGGCCGAGTCATCCAGCGATGCAAGCGATTCGAACCTCCTCGAATTTGACCAAGCTGAAGGACTTCAAATGACGAACGTCATCAACCTCAGTGGCCATTCCAATTTCCCGTTGCGAAACGCCAGTTGGTCAATCGTCAACATTTCGAGTTCAACACCGACGACCTTGTTCTCAGGACCTTACCTCACGACCGTTCAGCCGGTTGCTGATGATGATTACCGCTGGGAACTTGTCGTTGAAGTCCTGGAGTTGGACTGCACCTGCTACGTCGAAATTAGCCTAAATCAAGACGATGAAGCCCAGCAATGGAGGCACCTTGTCTTCGTCGGAGAGGCCCATCACCGCCCTGTCTTCGCTGATGAACGGGCACTGATTGGAAAAAGCCTCGAAGAGGTTGCAGTCAACGAAGAACCTCAATTGGTGCGCATCGAAACCACTTTGTCGCTCTCATATGACGTTATACTTCCTCCAACCACGGCAAACGTTGCACAAGTGTCTGCAGAATTGTGCGAGGCCCCAAACGGCGTGTGCCGCGAAGTGCCTCGAATGGCTTCCATTCCGTTTGTCCAACAAGGCTCTGAAGTGGTGATGACGATCGATCCTGCAAGTCTTGACATGTCTCAGGGCGTATGGCATATGCAATTTACGGCGACGGATAACCTTCTACGAGAAACCGACTTCATTGAGTCCACGTTCCTCTTTGACAACGAGGCACCTCAAGTTGAGCTCGTTCTTGAATCCGTTGTGAAGGAACGGGAGCCAATCAACATTTATGCATCGGTGAAAGATGGATACCTTGGTGAATCCACATCGTACACATGGACCATCATCAGTGAAAATTCACTACGCAGGGGGCCTTCCGCTGACGAACAAATCTCACCCGACCATCTAAGGCTCAATGTATCCGAACAGGGAACCTACACCATCGAGGTGACCGTGAGGGACCGAGCAGGCTACATGACCCAGAAAACGTCGTCGTTCATCGTCATGAACCAACGCCCTACAGCACTCATGAGCGTTGATGGGTTGGTGTTGTCAAACGACGTTCGTCTCACCCTGACAGACGGCGAGGCTTGGGTTATCAGCGGCAACAATAGCCTTGATAACGAGCCTGTTGACTACCTTTGGGTGATCAACGACGACCGTTCATGGCGGGGGATTTCCGTCATTACACCAGAACAATTTGATCGGACGGGCTTGCACACCGTGGAACTGATTGTCTTTGATGACGATGGAGCGACACATGCTACGAAGATTGAGATTGAAATTCTGGCCTCGGAATCTGAACAAAACACCTCATTGCTTGGTTGGATTTTCCCCGCATCGTTGGTGTTGGCCGTCATCGTGTTTGTGGGTTGGCGTTCAAGAACCAGCGCCAATCTGGAACTGCCAAAATGGAAGGTTTCCGCTCCTCAAGACGACAGGCCTGAACACGATAACTACATTGTAGCAGATGCAACGATTGAAGAAGACGAAGCGCGAGGGTGATTCATGTTCGCTGAGGCCATGGCTCGTCTACCATCGCTCCCTCCGCCCACTTTGCTGGAGGAATTCCAGCAGCGCCAAGACCGTTTGACATCTCAATTTCGAAACGATGACGTGTTCGTGCTTGCATCTCCTCCACATGCCGTTCACTCCAACGATGTCCACTACCCATACCGAACATCCAGCGATTTGATGTATCTGACTGGATGGACGGAATCGGAGTCTGTCTTCGTCATTCGAAACAAAGATGGCCGTTGGGTCTCATCCCTCTTCGTTCAACCAAAAGACACACTAAAGGAAATTTGGGAGGGGCGCCGTCCGGGCGTTGAAGGAGCCCTTGCGTTGTTTGCTGTGGACGAAGCCTACGGCAATGATGAACTCGAGAGCCTTCTTTCCGGTTGGTTGAACGACGCCCAAAGGGTGTTTGTCCGTGGTGGTGTAGACCAAGGCATTGACCTGCTTGTTGAAGACGCAGTCCGGCGAAGAGATCGGGCTCGTCAACACTTTGGAAGCGGCCCCGTCGCCGTTGAAGACCCATCGCGTTTACTCGCTGAATTACGGTTGAGGAAGTCTGCTTCAGAAATAGAACAAATGACCTATGCGTGCAAAGTGGCCAGTGTCGCGCACGAATTGGCAATGCGACACAGCAGAGAAGGCGTGACTGAATACCAACTTCAATCGGTGATTGAAGGCTTCTTTTCCTACGCAGGGACTTCGGGATGGTCGTATCCATCCATCGTTGGGTGCGGTGAGAACGCAACGATTCTGCACTACAAAACCAACCAGGATGTCTGTGGAATGGGCGAAGTAATTCTCATTGATGCGGGTGCAGAATACCACGGCTACGCCAGCGACATCACCCGGTCGTGGCCCATTTCAGGAAGGTTCACCGATGCTCAGCGGGAAATCTACCAACTCGTTTTGGATTCACAATTGGCCGCCATCGATGCCTGCCGTGTTGGTAATCTCTACACCGCTCCTCACGACGCTGCACGAACAGTTCTCGCAGAAGGTCTCATTCGCCTCGGTGTTATTTCACAAACGCTGGATGAGGCCTTGGACATGGAAACTGGCGAATTAAAAAGCTGGTACATGCACAACACAAGCCACTGGATTGGCCTTGATGTCCACGATGTTGGTATCTACAAGCCGGGCGGTGAGCCGCGTGTGTTGGAACCAGGCATGTGCCTCACGGTTGAACCAGGCCTGTATTTCGGTGCATGGCGTCCCGACGTTGATTGCCCAGAACGGTATGCGAACATTGGGATTCGAATTGAGGACGACGTTCTCATTACCTCCGACGGCCCGGTTGTAATGACAGAAGATTGCCCGAAAAGCATTGAAGACATCGAGCGTATTGTTGGTCAACAACTCGACTGAGGTGATTGTTTGAACTGGGAAAGCATTCTACTGCGTCAATCTGGCTGGTCAAAGGCCCGCTCGAGTGAACTTCGCATGACTCCCGAGGAAGCCATCGTCATTTACAACGACGCTCCTCTGCATTCCCTCATGCGGGCCGCTCATCAACGGCGCTTGGCCATGCACCCGAATGGAAAGGTCAGTTATCTTGTTGATCGAAACATCAACTACACAAATGTGTGCACCATCAACTGCCAATTTTGTTCCTTTTACCGCCCACCGGGACACAAGGAAAATTACACTCAAACCTACGAAGAAATATCCGAGCGTATTCAGGAATTGGAAACGATCGGTGGTTCTCGTATTCTCATGCAGGGTGGCGTAAACCCGTCCTTGCCTTTCCAATGGTACACGGATTTGCTCAAGTTCCTGCGAGTCAACCATCCCTCCATTGACCTGGACTGCTTTAGTCCAATTGAAATTGAAGGCCTTGCAGAAGTTTGTGAAATGAGTACACTTGAGGTCTTGCAGCATCTGAAAGCGGCCGGCATGCACGGTTTACCGGGCGGTGGGGCTGAGATGTTGGTCGAGGAGGTTCGAAAAGATGTCTCGCCAAAGAAAGGAGCACCTGCGAATTGGCTACGGGTGATGGGTGAGGCTCAATCCCTTGGACTCACAACAAGCGCCACCAACGTTATCGGTTTTGGCGAGGGTGCACGGGAGCGCGTTGAACACATGCGGAGAATCCGTGAGTTGCAGTCCTTTTCGCTCGAAAACCACGGTCACGGCTTCACGTCATTCATTGCATGGCCGGTTCAACTCGAATCCAATACCTTTGGACGACGGAATCGCGGACAAAACAAGCACGTGCTTGGAGCAGGTTCTTCTGAATACCTCCGCCACGTTGCGGTCTCTCGCTTATTCCTTGACAACGTGGAAAATATCCAAGCCTCTTGGCCAACCATGGGTCTCAAAGTGGCCCAAATGGCCCTGCTAGCAGGGGCAAACGACGCGGGCTCGACCATGATGGAGGAGAACGTCGTTTCTGCATCGGGCACCAGCAAGCTCGACGCCACTGAGGTTGAACTTCAATCCGCAATTGTGCGCGCTGGTTTTTCACCGGTTCGAAGGGACAGCGACTACCAATACCTGCCTACCACCCTGCTTGTTCCTCGTGTGGCGGAACTTGCGGCACCGCCGCCCGTCATCACGTCGTAGGGCCGTAGAACACAATCCAAACCACGGCACGAATGTTCCGTCCACCGTTGCCGATTCCATCTGAAGGCACGTATTCAGCACCGTTGTAGTAGCCTCTGTACACCATGTGGTTGGAGTTGTTCGTCGTGTTGTCAACCCAATCGGTAATGTCGTATGTCCACTGTTTCACATCCTGACCAGCGCACCATCCGGCTCGGCCAAAGGGCCATGATCCGAATTGATTGGCCACGACGCCATTGTTTACTTCGTTTTCACAACCCTCGTTGCTGTAGACGATGGGATGCCATTCGTAGGTTTGGTGCTCCCCAATGGTGTAGTAATGTTGGTGGTCACAAAATTCTGCACAATTGGCCGTGTCTTGGTTGAAACCGTGCCCTGTAATGGTCGCTACAATCCCTACGCTCGTGGCGTAGGATGGAACCGTGAAATTGAGCTGGCGTACATGGCGTGATTCGTTGTTGTAGGTGCCGTCAAATTGCCCACCACTGAACGCATAGGTGCCGTTGATGGCCCGAGTGCCGCTTCCCCAATTGCTGAACAAGAACGTCACCGTCAAATCGCCCTTGTTTGCGCCAGCATACTTGAACCGCCGCTCTTCACCGTCGTCAAGCATGAACAAATAGGGTGAGATGTCGGTGAGCCACATACCTTCGCGACCGTAAGTTGTAATCCAACGAATAGCCTCTGTGTTGCAAATGGAATCATTGGTGCGGTCGCAAATGTACATGTAGGCTAAGTAATCCCATTCGTGGCAACCTCCGTATGACCCATCTGATTTTTGATATCGGTTCGTTCGCTCGAAACAGGCATGTTCGTGGTACACCTCCAAGGTGTCGTAGGAACTCAGATTATCAGGCAAGTCAAACGTTGCTTCAGCAAACGAAGAGTAGCCCCCTCCCCAACCGCCGGAGTGCCTTTGGAAATCCATGACGGAAATGGCGTGGACGGCCGGGTCGTGCTCCCGTATTTTTGTTGGGAATTCTGCGACCCACTGATTGGGTTCATAGGACAAATGGAAGGGGTCGTTGGATTGACTGGTCCATGCGTAAAGAGAACCGGTCTCACGTGAAAGTTGGAACCGATCAATGCCGATGAAGAAGGGACTCTTGAACGAGCTGATCATCGAACCAAGGCCACCTCCAAGGTTGCTGGCATCGACATCGATGTAGTGAATCCGAGAGTCCCAATGTGCTTCTTCCGAGGTCGTTAGACCTGCCATGACAGCGTTTCGCTGTTGGAGAACATCGTTGTGGTAGCTGCTGTCAAATGACCCATAGAAAAGATGGGTGTTTAGTGGAAGATTGCGAATAAACTTTCCAGGATTTTGTCCCCATGTCGCATCGTTGTTGTTGCCGTTGCTGTCGGTGTACTTGAACATGAAAAAGTAGACATCGTGGCCCGTCCAACGGTCTTTGAAATTGTAGGTTCCATTGAGCGTTGGAAAACTAAACTGTGGAACGGTTTGCATGGGGCCGTTGAGGCTGCTCGCATCGGTCCAATCAACGGGTTGTTGTACGACAGCACATCCCGTCAAATCAACGCTCCAACGGTCAGGAGATTGTGGACATTCATCGACGTTGGCAAACACTCCATCTCCATCGATGTCGGCACAACCAACGGCATTCACGACCAGTCCACTGGGTGTTCCTTCGCACTGGTCAAGCAAATCATTCACACCGTCTTCATCGGTGTCTCGTTCAACGGCTGCGCAGCCGAATTCGTTCACGTCACTGGCTTCGAGAGGAGTGCGTGGGCATTCGTCAAGGATAGCCCCGGTCCCGTTGACATCGTTCACACCGTCGTTGTCATCGTCTTCGTCTTCGGTTGCGTCCTCGCAACCGTCGTTGTCCCAATCGGTTGTGGTGTCTGAAATCCAGTTCGCAGCGCCTTTGGCACATGCATCGTTTTCGTCGGTGTGGCCATCGTTGTCATCGTTGTCATCTTCGTCCAAGTCAGAACAACCGTCGTTGTCCCAGTCACTGTATCGGTTGGAATACCATCCTTTCCGACCGATCGGGCATAGATCATCGGTGTCCTCAACACCGTCGTTGTCATCGTCGTTGTCTTCGTCGGCATCGTGGCAGCCATCGTAATCGTAATCTGCAGACGGTGTGCTGACCCAACCATAGGAGCTTGGGCACAAGTCGTACGTGTCAATAATTCCATCGTTATCGTCGTCCTCGTCTTCATCGTTGTCTCTGCATCCATCTTGATCGCCGTCGGTCGCTTGCGTTGATTGCCAACCATCATCGGCACCGATGCCCGATGGACACCGATCGTTTGCGTCTTGTATGCCGTCACCGTCTTGGTCGTCACCTGCCCCCTCAATGACGACTTGTGTGGTTGCTGTGTCGCTTGATAGAGCATACGTTCCACACGTGGCTTGTGTTGTGATGGTATGGGATTGTGTAGCCTCGGTGAAATCAACGAGCACTTTCCAAGCCGATTCCGAATCCAGGCCCACCGTGCCCTGAGTTCCGTCCGTGATGGTGTAGGTGATCGTGCATGAATCAGCGTTGAGGTGTTCAACAGAACCCTCAAACCAGACCACGTTGGGTTCCTCAAGCACCAGTCGGTTCGGTACAGAGATGATTGGAGCTGGTTCTACTGGTGCGAGAACCTCCAAGGGCAGCACAAGAGGAGACATTGCCGGGGTCAGGTCGGTCGACCCAGCGTTGATAATCGTGACTGAAACGATGTGCTCTCCTGTGATGGTCGGTATAAATTTCAGCTGATATCCAGCTTCATTTTCGGACCATGAAAGGTCAGATATGGGCGTGAAGTTGGGTTGGAGCACGGTAGGCTCAATCGTCCACTCACCCTCCCCCTCCTGCTGGATCCCGAGGGAAAAAATAGCTTCTTCACCCAGCGCAATCTCTGATGGTGAAACGATCCATGTCGTTTTCAATGAATACGTGGAAGCTTTGGGTTGTTCAACCTCTGGTGCAGGTTCAGTGGTGCCAAGACACCCTGCCAACATCATCAATGAAACGAGGAAGAGCGCAGAAAATTGCCGCACTTGCATGGATGCTGGTTCCCATGGCTGTCTTTGAATGTGTTGCTCACGACATATCAAGTTCACTTCGACCGTCATGAAGAGGTAGAAATTCCAGCGGTGTATATGTTCCTGAATGAGCGACCTTCAGTGGCTGGACCCAAAGCAGGGCTCCGCCACGTTTTCGGTCAATTCGAAGGATAATTTCCCAATGAATTCGCAAGAGTTCTGTATGAACTGAACCCGGCCATGTGGGTTCGGGTGGCTCCAGTTTCAAAGGCTCACCTTCCCTCCAACGTTCAGGTTTTCCTTGAACCATGATTCGCATCGGCCTGAGGTAAAGCCCTCCTTTGACCTCCTTGAGTTCCATAGGAGCGTCTTCCCCACCTGCGGTGCCGTCATCCAACCCCACCTCCCAGTGATGTGGAAGTTCGGTTGATAACCCGGGTGGTGGTTGGCGCTGTGGGTTCCTTTGGAGCGTTTCGAGCAGGGTTTCCCGAGACGGTGGTAGTACGCCGACACGAAGAATGGCATCGACATGGTTCCAAGCGGGTTCCCATTCTGGAAAATGCACGTTCAATTCAAGGGGGTTGTCGGCGGTGCTGGAATGAATAAAATCAATCGTTGGGGTTTTCAAATCCCGCTTGAGAAACTGGTTTTGCCTTCTCAGTTCCAACAGATTTGCTATCACTCGAATGAACAGGGGCGCAAAGATGAGGGGGACGACAAACACAGCCAAAGCTGGGTAATCCAACAGTCCCCAGCGGACCGTTTCAAGCCCGTATACCGGCAAATTTAACCAAATCAAAACGGGTGAAATAAACAAGTAAAACAGGCACGTTAGGAGGACAATCACGACCCCATTGATGAACTGGCGCAGGATGTTGTGCACCGGGTTTGGTATCAAGTACCATCCTTGTCGCTGTTTCTTCACTGCTTGAACATAACTGCCGGATTCGAGGCAATGGTCATTCATCTCAGAGACAAGTTCTTCATCGTCGTAAACAAAACTCCGTTCAATAAGCCAGCCACTGTCATGGCCCAAACGAAAGGAGGGTGGCTGACCCTGAACAGCTTGCTGGGCCGATTCCTCTGAATCGTATTGACCAATTTCATATCGTTTGACGGCGATAGGTAGGTTTTCTGGAGCCCACCTCGACGCTTCAAACGGAGGATAGCGAATTCGATGCTGTTCATGAAGTGGCTTCATCTTGCCACCTCACGTGAGCAGGAGGCGAAAACCTGCTTTCAAGGCAAGCGGTCGGAACGCTGGTACTTGTTTGAGCAGCGCCATTCCGAGGGGGACCGGTTTCTCAATATCACCAACGGCATTGATGAGGCTTAGCGTGTCTGGATGGGCAAAATTGAGGAAATGCTTGTCGAGAACTTCATCGGTGCAATCACTCACGAGAAGGTTGCGCAAGGCCCTCGCACGGTCCTGTTCTTTTTTCATCGCACTCCATGGTTTTTTGGTGATGGATTTGAGATCGGCTTCGCTCAGTGAATTGGATTTGATGGCTTTTGTTAGCGCTTCATGTATGCATTGAATTTGGTGGAAACCGGGGCCAATTCCGCCTCCTGTGGTTGGTTTGGCCATGCCCGCCGCATCACCGAGGAGCATCACTCTGTCTTTGACCGTTTTTCGTACCATACCGGAAGGAACTGGACCACAATACCGTGCGATTTCGGATGTGTTTTCAAATCGATCTTTCCACAAAGGATGGTCCATAAGGTCTTGATAGCACGATTCAATTGACCTTCCGTTTAGGCGGTCAGCGGTGGACCAAAGACCGATTCGGTGTGTGCCAAAACCAGACGGTATGACCCATGCGAAAAACCCCGGTGCGATTGAACTGCCACTGTACATCTCCAACCATCGTTCTCTTCCCTGATACCCAACGACCTCGGTTTGGAACCCGATCATGAGTTCTTTTGGTCTGCCCATTTTGAACGTACGTCGAGTCCAACTGTGAGCTCCGTCGGCTCCGATGAGAAGTTTGCATGTGAGGTCAATCTCCTCATCATTCCTCCGTACGGTGATTTCAACGCCATTCTGCTTGGTGTTTGCCATGGTGGGTACGCAATTGAGCCACAGTTCTGCACCGGCTTCCATGCCTTGCTGGACCACGTATTGATCAAACCGCTTGCGGCAAACAACGTAGGTTCGCAAGGTACCCTCCGTTCCGACGGGCACAAGTGTGCCGCTTGGTCCGTGGATGAGTGCTCCATCAACCTCCTCGAGGACCGTGTGGTATCCCTCAACCACGTCCATGGCAGAGGGTGTCACCAAACCTGCGCATTGGAATGGTCGGCCGATTTCTTCGTGTTCTTCGAGCATCAACACGCGCAAACCGTTTTCGCTGAGCAGGGTTGCAGCCCTCCCTCCTACAGGCCCAGCGCCAACGATGATAACGTCGTAGTCCCACTGGTCCATGATTTTGCCTGCAGAAGGTATTGTTTCAACCTTCCTTCATTCCCAACCGTGCTCAGGAGCGTTTTGCGAACTTGTAGCCAACCGATTGATTCTTTTTCAGGTACAACGATGCACTGAACGGATTATTTGTTTTCTTTGACACAAAATCATCGAACGGACCCACCGACCCTGTTTCGATCAGTGCCTTGGCTTCATCCCTCGTTAGGTCTCGTTTTGATATGCATCGTTCAATGTGGATTTTGCAATCCGTGGAAGAGTTTTCGACGGTATAATGCGTTTCAGTCTCGATGATGTTCGCTTTGGTTTTGGGGCAAACGGCTACGATGCCAGGTTCAATCGGGAACCGTTTTGCGTCGGCAGCTGCGGCTCGAGGTGGGAAATCATAGGTAACCCTGTTCTTCTCAAGCTTGAGAAAGGCATTGAATGGCTTGTTTCGGCGGGACGTAAAATCTTCCAGCAGGGTTGATTTTCCTTCGGTGAAGATCGGTTTTGCCTCCGCTGGTGTGATGACTCGCTTGCACATCACGTTCTGCATGCCTCTGAATGAGCACTCGGCATTGTCGCAAACATAGGCCATCTTCGTGATCCGAATTGAGCCTTGCTCACACGAGGGGCATGGGCAGAGCACTTCGTCATCTTCGGTGGCTTGGCCACTGCCCGAACCTTTGCTGACGACCTTTCCATCCTTGTGAAGTTCGATGGACGTTTCATACCCTTCACCTGCTTGTGAGAAGAATCCATGGACGTTGTCCAGTGATTTTTTCTCAAGCAAGCGAGACGCAGTCGTTCGGTCAAACCACCGCCCAGAGGTGTCTTTCCAAAACACAAAGGAGCACCCCTTGTCTCGACCTTCATTGTGTTCACACTGGTAAGCCAGCGTGTTCTCAATGACGTTTCCTTCGCATGCTGGGCATGGTCCAAGCGAGGGCTCATCGAGATACAATGTATTTCGGTCATGGTCCCTTATCCGTTCAACCATGGTCTGCGTTTGATCTATGATTTTCTGCATGTAGATGTCCATTGGTGCTTCTCCACGTTGAACGGAAAGAAGGGAGGCCTCCATATCGCCGGTCAATTCGGGAGATGTAATCCATTCAACCGGTATTCTTCGCAGCACATCGATCATTCGAATCCCGTGAGGCGCTGCGCTGATGGTGCCATTTCGTGATCGACGGATGTATTTTCGATTGAGGAGCTTTTCAATGGTGTCAGCTCGGGTAGCAGGCGTTCCAAGTCCCTTGTCCTTCATCGCATCTGCAAGATCATCGTCTTCAATGTGCTTCCCGGCATGTTCCATGAGTTGGAGAAGACTTGCTTCCTTTAGCCGGTTTTTGGGTTTACTCAACTCTTCAGAGAATTCATGTGAATCAAGGGTCGTAGGGCATGGATTTCCGGGAAGGACCCCCCAGCCCTCGGGAACCTTATCCTTCTTTGGCA
The DNA here is from genome assembly GCA_002502295.1 of Euryarchaeota archaeon UBA561. Classification (GTDB taxonomy): domain Archaea; phylum Thermoplasmatota; class Poseidoniia; order Poseidoniales; family Poseidoniaceae; genus Poseidonia. The sequence goes on from DANX01000014.1 coordinate 31,005, forward strand.
CGACGGCTCGCCAGCCAAGTGAAGCGATTTGTTCGACTTCTTTGATGAATTGGTGGCCGGCTTTTGTCGCAATGCGCTTGGTGACCGTCCACTCAGAGGGTGGATGCCACGAAGCGAGGAAATTACGGACGACCATGTCGTAAAGTTTCGCGTGGTCTCCTCCGAAATTTCCCGGAGGTTGTTGACCGGTTGGGATGATGGCGTAGTGGTCAGATACCTTGCTGTTGTTGAAGTTCCGTTTGGAATTTGACAATCCTTCACTTTGCAGACGTTTGACGTGCTCAGCATAGTCTTGTTGACCACCGAGGTTGTCCAATGTTTTGGCGACTGTTTCATGCATATCGTCTGGAAGATGCTTTGAATCCGTCCTCGGATAAGTTGTCAGTTTGAATTTATCATACAGATCTTGGGCCACACCAAGCGTGCGCTTGGCAGACCATGACCACATGCTGTTGGCTCGCTTTTGGAGGGTAGTGAGGTCGAAATTGAGTGGAGGTTGCTCTTTTTTCGTTCGTGCCTTTTCTTCGGTTGTAAACTTCTCAGGTGAGGCAAGCATGGCTTCAATCGCTTCTTTTTCTGATGCTTCTGTAATTCGGTGGGCTTTGTGTTCTGGACGGGCGGGGTCATCCTTGTGTCCTATGCGTTCCCATCGCCCAGTCCATCGAGCGTCTCCTGCCGTGAACGTGGCATTGAGTTGCCAATACGGGACCGGTACATGTGAGAGGACTTCCAATTCATGGTCAACAACAAGCGCAAGGGTTGCTGTTTGCACACGGCCCAATGAATTTGCCGAACGGTCCCTGTTTTGAGGCAGGCGGGTAGCGATACGGGATCCGTTCATACCGATGATCCAGTCGGCCCTTGAACGGGAGTAGGCGGCATCGCTCAAGGCCTGGTAGGTGTCCCCGGACTTCCTGGTCTCAAACGCTTTGTGCATGGCATCGTAGGTCATTGATTGCATCCACATTCTGGACGTTGGCGTCTTTACCTTCGAATGTTCCAGGATTGTTCTGAAAATCAATTCGCCTTCGCGGGCTGCGTCACAGGCATTCACGATTTCCGTTACCGATTTGTCCTTGACGAGTTTCAAAATAGCCGACAACTGTTTTTTCCCTCGTCCGCTCTTTGGTTTGTATTGAAACGAAGTAGGAATGAACGGCAACCTGTCAATGGTTCCCCTCCAGTTTTTGAAGTCCGAATCATAATCATCCATGTACTTGAGTTCAAGCAGATGGCCAATGGCCCATGTAATGATGATGTCTTCGCTGTGCCAATGTGTTTCGAGTTTTTTCCCCACGCCCAAGACATTGGCGAGGTCCTCGGCAACACTGGGTTTCTCAGCAATGATGACGATGGACATGTGTTGAAAGCGCACCGACGACCATACTTGAACCCTCCTTTGGTTCTTGGTTGATTTCATTTCGATGTATGAAATGTATCATTTCATGGTGCTTCGTTTGAAGAATTTTTGATGGCGATTCGACTGTTCATTTCGTTCCATGGCTCTTCTGAATGAGGTCCGCCGCAACCTAAACAACCCGGATAACCAGCATCCAGCAGGTCATTGGTGATCGAGTTGATGCATTGCCATGCTTCCTTTGAACCCATGGACAGCCACAGCACATCGATTGGAGGCTCAGTGGTGCTGCATATGGCCATTGTCTTGAGTGAAATTGGAATGCAAACTCGAATTTCATCAACTTCACCGGGCGTGAATGTTGGGAATGATGTTCTGGATGGCTGGACATCACCCAACCGTACGGCAAGGCGTTCGATGTGTTCTCTCAACCACTTCGGCCCAACGATGGTCAATTCATCCGTTCGTAGAAGCATCCTGCTAAATTCACGGGCCGCCGGCCAACGTGGGTCCGTGATTCGCATGATTTGTTGCAGTTGAAGGCAAGTCTTGAAGGATGTCGTTTGAAACCCCATCTCCATGGGCGTCGGTTATCGCTGGTTCGGACGGCCTCTGCTTCGCTTTCAAGATTCCGAGAAGGCACATGGCCGCTCACTTTCTTTGCTAAGGTTTGCATCGGGGAACCCACTTACCCGATTGTTTCTAAAGATGCTCTACAAGCCGCGTATTTCCTTGCCCATCAAAGTGTTTGGACACCAATACACCCATCCATTTGGCTTGGCTGCAGGCATGGACAAAAATGCGAAGGCGCTCATTGGTTGGGAGACGACAGGCTTAGCTTTCGTTGAAATTGGTGGGGTGACCATGCTTGAACAGGGCGGGAATCCCAAACCCCGAATGTTTCGTGCCCCTCATGCACAGGCTTTGGTCAACCGTATGGGCTTCAACAACGACGGCAGTGAAAAAATTAGAGATAGCCTTACTCGACATTTCAAGCGTCATGGACGCCCAGGTATCCCCCTTTGGGTGAACCTTGGGAAATCAAAAATAACACCCCTCGATGAGGCGCATCTGGACTACGGTGCCACACTTGAACGCCTTTGGGACCTTTGCGATGTCTTCGTCATCAATGTCTCGTCGCCTAACACGCCCAATCTTCGTGAACTTCAAACCGATGAGGGATTGAATCGAATTCTCCATCACTGTCAAACCATTAACGATAACATCGCAGCTGCCAACGGCAGCAAACGAAAGCCGTTGCTCGTCAAAGTCGCCCCCGACATGACGGACGAACAACTGGTCCACATTGCCAATACAGCCAAGCAGACAGGGGCCGATGGCATCGTTCTCTCCAACACCACCATTGAGCGACCTACGCCCAACCATCCACGGGATAAATCGGTCTTTGTGGAACAAGGCGGGTTAAGCGGTATGCCGCTGAAAGAGCGGTCAACGGCGATGATTCGAACGGTTCGCACAGCCATCGGTCCCGACTGGCCCATCATCGGTGTGGGCGGTGTGTCAAACGCGCAAGACGCTTGGGAAAAAATCGAGGCTGGGGCAACATTGGTGCAGGCGTATTCTGGATTTGTGTTTGAAGGGCCAGCATTGAGCAAACAGATTGTACACGGCCTCGCAAAACGTTTGAAGGCATCAAAGCACACTTCAATGGCTGAGGTTGTTGGCAGTAAAACCACTTGAAAGAGGATTGTTAAGGGTGCGGGGCGTGGAACAAACATGTGGGCAAGACGCACACGGGTGTTGATCGTGGGGGCCGTCCTCACGATCGGGCTCCTTGCCACCCTGCTTCTGCAATCTCCAGCACCCACACAAACCGTGGATGAATTGATGTCTTCACCCTCTGAACACCTCAATCAAGAAATAGCCGTCCGTGGAGAAGTTCAGGACGGCACAATTGACAACTCAACCATGACCTTTACACTTGAAGGATCTTCATCGACACTTACCATTCGGTTCACGGATGCGATGGTCTCAAACGGTCTTGATGATAACCGAACGGTGTACGCCGAAGGCATTCTTCTGTTTGAAGACGGTTCTTACATCCTCGATGCAAACGTCATAAAGACATCATGCCCTTCAAAGTATGAAGAACAGGCTGAAGGAGAGGATTAACCCGCTGCGCTGCCTTCATATAGGCAGGTGGCCGGCCATAGGACGGGATAGGTGGGGAGCTCGGCGTACCCTGTATCACAAATCGTCGTTATGGTGGACCGAACGCCTTAGGGCGGCGAAAGCGGTCGGAAGGTTCCCGTAGGCGGACGTTGATGTCTCGCCCCCACATGACTCGGGTGTCATGAGCCGTCTCCGGAAGGAAACGGGGAATGAATAACCGGGGGACTAGGTCAGGCCGGGAACGGAGCAGCCCTACCTGGGGCCATGGGTGCTGTGGGGAATCGGGATGGAGGAAGCTTGCGGATTTGGCCTTGCGAAGCGCCCGTCCACCTTTGGCTCTCCCACCTCATATGTCAAACACAACATCTGCATACCAACCGGGCCCCTCGAATTCAGGAACATCCTCCCATTGGCTTGCCACCAGCTCTCCTTTGTTGACTTCAGCGACTACCAAATTGTGCGTGGTAACGGCTTTAATTTCAATTTCTCGCTCAACGAGTTCTGCGTCAACCCAACTTGCCTGGGCTACGACCATCCAACCATCATCATCGTGGACCACCTTCACCATCCCGTCGAGGTACCACTGTCCATGAACTTCAGCGCGGTAGAGCACTTCATCCAACCAGGCCAAGTAGAGAAAATGGACGTCGTTCGGATTGTGTTCTGACCGCACTCTCCACTCACCTGTGTGCCGTACATGTGTGTTGATGAGTTTGGCACTGGCTTCACTCATCAGGTAGGCTTGCACACCTAGAGCGGCTTCGGCAAACAACGATGGGAAATCCTTCGCAAATACCCGCATGCCAATGTCAGCCGTTGTTGGCCACAACCAAGCACTCATTTTTCCACCTCATCGCTTGGAGACTTGTAAATTCCATACGTGCTCTCCGACTCGGTGGATAAGATCGTCTTTGCTCAACACAAATGAGTCGGTTCGTTCAGCACCGAGGATGCATTCGCATGCAGCGTTCGCCAAAAGTGCCGTGGCGTGAACATCAAGGCCCCTTGAGAGAGAGAAGGCAATGGCTACGGCCGCAGCATCAATCAATCCAATCATTTGCCGCAAATCAACCAGTCCACATGGGGCGTGGACGGTTTCTTCATCCGCTGAATAAATGGTGACACCGGCTTCACCGGCGAGCACAACGAGGTGGTTCCAGTTGTACTGAGCGAGGAGTTTCTCGGCGGCTTCGGCTCCGGTTGAAGCACCTAAGCGCCGTCGCATTAATTCCAATCCCTGCGACTGAAAGAGGGTCCAATCAACACCCTCGGTGCGATGGAGGCCAGTGAGTTTAGGATCGGCAATGACCGGAATTGACAGTTCCTTCGCTGCCTCAAACAGGCGGTCTGCACCTTGGTCGGTGATGACACCTTGCCCGTAATCCGAAGCAATCAGGGCCGAGGCTCCCTTGAGATCCTCAATGGCTTGTTCGTACAGGGCATGGGATGCTTCACTTGGTACTGGATCGTCCTCTTCAATGTCCCACCTGAGAAGTAACTGTTCGTCTCGGATGAGGCTCTCCCGGGACGCCAGCATCCTGGTCTTTACAGTGGTGGTGCGGTCTTCCACGATGGCTATTCCGTGGGTGGTTACACCTTCGAGTTCAAGCGATTCAATGATGCTCAATCCAGCTGTATCATCTCCAACAACCCCAAAAAGATGGCTGTCAAGTCCCATGGAACGCAAGCCTCTCGCTACGTGAGCCGCTGCACCTACGTCTTCTTCTCTGGAGGTTTCCCTAAGCACCGGGACGGGTGCCCGAGAATTGAGGTTGTTCGCGTATCCGTGGATGTAGCAATCCATCATCACGTCGCCGATCAACACGATTTTCCCCGAATCGTCGGAACGCAGTTGCCGCTTTAATTCGGATAACGTGTCGTGTAAATTTGCCTCTTCATCCGTCATTCCCATGTGTTCACCTCACGCTGTCGCCCACAACTTCACGCATGATTCGTTCATGCTCAACATCAGAAATTTCAAGTTTTAGTTGCAAGGTCTTCAAGATAGCGTGCTCGTCGGCCGTGATCACATTGTCTTTCAGGGCTGTTTTTACAGCAGCAGCGTATGTGTGATAGTGTTCTGAGATTACGGGTGTTTGTCTCGCTCGCTCAAGGAGGTTTTGATGCGTGAGTTGGTCAATCCCGAAGTGAACACGGAACGTATCCAACAAGTCAATTTCATCTTGGAGTATTTCTCCGTCGTCAAGCGCTTGGAGAATCATGTCGTAATAGACTTCTTCGGGTGGTGGGATTTTGAGGGATTGGCGAGCTTCATTGGACAGGCGACGAACGCGCTCAGGATGCATACCAAGGAATCCCACAACTTCGTTGAGCAGCGATTGTTCATCCCGTGTGATTTTTCCATCTTCCCAAGCACGAGCAAACATCCGACGGACCAATTCTTCTCCGTACTGTGCATCAATCGAGGCAATACCTTCAGGATTCGAAACCGGTGATACCAGTGCTTGTTCGTGGTATGTCATCCCTTCATCCAGATGCGACAGCAATTCGAGAATGGGTGTCGTCCGCGACCATAACGTCTCAAGACGGACACTGGCGTCCCCGTGGCGTACGATTTTATCCAGTATACGCTGAGACAGGGCGTCAGCTTGTTGCCGTCCCGTTTCGGTGAGTGTATACACGCGTTTCCGTTGTTTGCCACCAGGAATATGGCGTTGAGCAACGTTCAACAATCCGTTTTTTTCCATCCTTTTCAGCGTTCGTGGAATGTGCTTTCGCTGGACGTGTACGGCAGCCGATATCCCTGCCTGTGTCAGGGTAGCCGGCGCTTCCCAACCACCACTGGGCAATTGTTGGTTAATGAGATGCAACAAAGACCGTTCTTCCGTGGTCAGGGTGCCCAAGTAACCGTCCACCATAGCAGTCCCTCATGCGTTGGTTAAGGCGGTAGCACATAGGACAATCGGTGCCAAGCGACGGAATCAAAAACATGGCGATGGTGGCAGAGACATGAGTGGACGTGAACGTACATACCGTCCTCGGGCCCGTACGACACGTCCTCTTGGAGAACCTCGTTCAGCCAACGCCCCACCCTCTCAACCCCTTTCTCCACCTGAAAAGCGAGGCGGTGGGTGGCTCATACCAGACCCGCTTGCCCAGCGACTTCATCAGAAAAGTGGTCTCGGAAAACGGACGAAAGATGGCATTCTCTTGACCGCTGAAGAAGTTCTCTTCTGCCATTGGTACCGTCATGTGCCGCTGCCAAGCGACGATGAGTGGTTTCGTTCTCAACTCCATCAGGATGGAACACTCTTACGGCGTATTATTGCCATGGATGTCCTTCGAAATGGAGGAGAACGAGTCGTACCCGTTGACCATCTCAATGAACGGTTTGAATCGTTTCCCAAGTTTACCTGGGCAGTACGGTGGGAACGTCATGAGTCATGGATGTCTCATACTGGATTTAGTCAAGTCCGATTGCAACGTACCCATGACCCACTTGACTGGGATGAACTTGATGCGTGGGTCGATTCGGTTAACTCGCTTGGCCATGTTGCAGAATTATGCGTGATCGATGATGAGTTTGACACGACCGTTTACCATCTCTCGAGATGTCATCCAAATGGTTCACATGTCCGTTTTTCGGATTTGGACGAAGAGCAAAAAGAGACGATTAGAGCCTCATGCAATGCGGCTCAATCAATTGATGATGGTTTCTTCTTGAATTATCCATCCGATTGGCCTCTTCCCGCCATTGGTATACCTCATTTTTCCGGCCGCTATCTACGCAATGAAGAACACACATTCCTCAACGATGACGATGGTGAAGGGGCCAAGAACCTTTACGGGGCGTTGATCGAGCAAGGCCTCCTGCTTCGACCCGGATTCAAATACGGTTGCCGTTGGCGGGCGTATGAAGATTCAATCGAAGCAGCCCACGCTCCTTGGCTGATACAACCGCTTGCGGAGGCTCCTGCAAATTGGGAGGAAGTGTGCTTAGCTGTACGTCTTGCAGAAGGCGTTAACAAACGCTGGGTCTGCGCACGTTTCACCAAGGGCGCCTCGTCATTCTTGAACATCAAGCGCGTTGGCTGAGGCTTTTTCGTCCAACGGCCGGCCCCATGGGTCGAGTTGGTCTTTGTTCGGCAACATGGTGGACTGATGTTCCTCAGATTTGCTTTTGACATCCGTCTTCTTGATCGCGCCTGTGAGGACGGACAATCCAAGGATGGACAGCATCAACCCGATAACTCGACCTGGACTCGTCCACGACGTCCACCATGCATCGGTGTTTGAGGTGGCTTCCAATTCGACATTAATGGTCCAAGCCATGCCATCATCGGTTGCGAGGACGACGGTTCCGTAAACGAGCATGTTTTCTTGCAGTAGGTTCTTCGGATCAATGGCCAATTCATAGGATGCATCCTCCGCAACGACCAACGAGGAATCCCCATTCGCCACTCGCGCCAGCGGTCCATCAACCGATACGGTGAACCGCTGGTTGTCATCGCCATAGGAAGCAATTGGGATCTTCAAGACTGTAGTTGCTGTTGGATGAATGGTTCCCTCAAACATCGATGTAAGCGGGATTCGATTGAGAACATGCACGGGGTGTCTGAGGTCTATGGAGCTCTCGTCGCAGGTGATTGTCCCCTCAATGTACGCCGTTGAAGGACCGTTCGCTTCGGTTGAAAAACTGAGTTGGTGCCCCCCCTGGGTACGGACTAAATTCACGGCACGCCCATCGGATGATGTTAGTTCGCTTGTGCACGGATCTGTGTTCCCGATGATTTCCACACCGACGGATTCTGATGAAAGGACCGTGGTTCCATGGTTGCTTAAATCGATTCTAAACGCCGGGTTGCATGAAGGTGCCGTGAAGGAGATGGTAAGGTTCTCCTCTCCTGAAACCGTGGCTATCCACGGTACTAAGACACCATCGTGTGTCCTAATTTTTACGCCATCGGCACCAAACGAGGTATTGTTGAGAAAGAGGTCACTGGCTTCGCCTTGGTTTGAACCTCGAACCAAATCATCACCCTCATCAGCTTCAACCACCTTAAGCCACGGCTGGTTGGGATTTGTGTTGACTTCGTTTCTCTCAAAATCTCCGACGCTCAAATCTTGGTAGGAAACCAGAATTCCAGCACCCGGTAACCTTGAATCGTAACCAGCGTCTGAGCGGTGTTCAATAAAGACCGATTCCGCGTCGGAAAGTGGTATTTTCAGCACTGCGCCCTCTTCTGTGACACCTCTGAGGGCGATTGTTGGTCCAATGCAGGGTTGAGCGGCATTTGCTGGCCAGGTGAGGTCAATGGTTTCAATCCGTTCAGCACGGATGAGTTCCATGTTGGCTCCTGTTGGCATGGCAGGCCAACGCCCGCCTCCGTTCCAGTTTCCACTGGCCATGATGTCCCAATCACCGGGTCCTTTCCACGATTGGAACGCCACCTCGTCGTGAACCGGGTAGAGATCAATTGCTCCCATCTGGTGGAGCATCTCGTGAATGATTGTCCCTACACCGCTGCTTCCGGTTTGTAAACTCGCCATGGTGTAATGGGCAATACGCCGTTCGTCTGGAAGTTCGATCGGTTCTTCAAAATGCGTAAAATGCGACCATATTCGATCGCTGCTTCCGGGGTTTTCTTCCTGTCCTTTTGTCGTGTGCAACACCAGGAAGCGATCGATTGTACCATCTGCGTCCAGGTCAAACATCTCCCACGCTGCCTCGTCCTTAATGCTGTAAACGGCTTCTTCAGCGAGGGCCGAGGGGAGAAATGTCCCGTCAGCACCGGTGTCTTTTCCGTTTACATCTTCTCCATAGGATGCGACAGGGGAATCAGCACGAACGACCGAATTGTGAACCGTGATGGTCAGGGTTGCCTCGCCCGCTGATAACTGCTCAATGTAGGGAACAACTGCTTGATTGAGCATGTCATTGGCTTCAGTCGTGCCCCAACCGTTGTTCGAGGTGTGTTCCTCAAAATCAACCACGACCACCAACCAATGTTCTTGATCTTGGAGCGGGAGTTGTTGATGGACTTCTTCACGTTCAGGTGTGATTTGTCCAACCAGCCATCCTTCTACTTCTGGTTCGTGGGTAAATGTCCAGGCTGCTGATGAAAGAAAAACGAGGGCCAAGAGTGCCGCCGCTACTTGCCTCATGTTACCGTGTTTGTGCCTGCAGGTTTGAAGTTTCGTTGAAGATGCACACTGCGAAACAAAAAAATTCAACCTTTGTTTTGATGCTCGTTTGGCAAGATGGATACAAACGGGTGAAGAATGGATGTTCTGAGACTCAAATGGTCAGTTTCGTGCATGACGATGCCAAGGCGTTTAAAATTATCAATCACAAAGGGTGGCAACGTGTTTGTCTCTCCATCAAGCACCATCACATCGGTTATCCGCTGATGTTGAATGAACACGATGGCCTTTTCTCGGTCCGATTGCTGTTCATGCCAATTTTGAACCGTGAGGAGCGAGAAACCGGCTTTCGTGGCGTCTTCGGGTTGAATGCTGTTATGGTGTCCATGAACTTGAACCACCGCCAAACGTCTTCGTTGGCCATCAACATCGAACCAATCGGTGACACGACCTGAAACGAGGCTCGGTTGCGATAGCCAAGGCTGAGCAAACACTTCGTTGCTGGCCAATGCAAAGACTACCAATGGGATGGACAGCGCCTGCGCTTGTTCTGGCACCGTGAGAAGTATGAGGACTGCGGTAATTCCATACACACGAATTCGCCACCAGTCTCCGGTTGTTTCTGTGAGTAGGCCCAATTGTCCAGCGGTAAACATCACCAACCAACTCGCGAGTATGAGTCCAAAAATCCACGTGAGGTAGGTGGCGATGCTCAGCATTTCAACGGCGCTGTACTGGGCTGATAGCCCCACAGAGCGATGGTGTTCGTGTCCAATTTCGAAAAGCCATGGAAGAACGGCCGTGGTCATCAGCATAAACGAGATCAGCAAGAGCACGGTTCCAGTCCAAGTGCATCGTTTGAGTGCTTTGTATTCATGGATGGTCAAACCCGGTTTAGCAAATCGATGAAGGTGGTGCAAGACCAATGGAAGGGCCGATAGCGCACCGAGGTACAAAGCAGCCAACCAGCGCACAGCACTCCATTGAGCTGGATCGTAAACGTTCAGACATTCTCCTTCGCAGGGATGAAGTACGGCGAGGAAATTCCGAAGAAGTTCATCGACAGAAAACGACCATATGACCGTAAGTGAGGCGACGGTGATGAACACCACCATCGCCCGCTTAGACAATTCATCAAGGTGTGACTGTACGGCTGCATCCCTATCGGATTCAAGCAAAATTGTCATGATGCGCCCTCAAACGAGATCGGTGTAATCCTTGGGTGCGCGTGCCTGGACAATGGTTCTGTAGACACCAAATATTGCCCACAGGGTGAGCATTCCCGCAACCAGGGCATAACCCCATGGTTGGTCGCTGTCGACGAGGTAGGCGAACAAGATGGCCAAGCCAGAGGCCAGCACACCTCTGCGAAGTCCCTGAGGCACAGCGAGGCTCTTATCGAGGTGTGTGGGCCCTCCTCCAAATCGGCGTTCGTAGAATTCACCTTGAATGACGGCTGCAACGATGATCATTGAAAGTGTGGTCCAGTAGTAGAGGTTTCCATTGGTGAAGAAGTTGTGCGCAATCCCTTCCTGACGCTCTGCTTCGATGGCCTCTGGATCTTCTTCTGCGACAAAGAGAGAATCATAATCGCCAACGCTGATGGTTCGAAGGGAAACGTCCTCGTTGGTGGCGACTTCTGTATCGCCAGGTTCGTTGATGGTAAAGGCTAGAATGTTCCACTTGTCGCCTTCGTCAAAGTTTCCGTTTCCGTTAACCGCATTGCCAACCAACTGGAAGTTGGCTGGTCCCATGTCTTCATCAGGCGCCGTCCAGGTCACAACCCAGTCGTTTCCAGGTTCAGCTTGCGAGAGAGCACCAGGCTTGTCAGGGACGCTTTGGCTTCCTTCGCCGGGAGTGAGCGTGCCGATATCACCGTCCCAGAACAAGAATCCTCCTCCTGAATTGGAGGCGTGCTGCAGACTGATGACGAATTCGTAGGTTTCGCTTACGTTGTAAGCTCGCGGAACGCCAGAGACTGAAACAACGACTTCGGTGGAGGGTGCACCGCCGCCGTGGCATGTGCAACCTGTCTCGATGACGAGGTTTCCACCGTTGTCCCAGGGTGGTCCGTTTGGATTGCCCAAAACGGGGGCTACAAGCATGAGAGAGAGAACTATCATCAACGAAAAGTTACGAAACTTGCGTCGCATGAACCCACCCTGCTTTTTCCACATGGCCCCGCTCTTTGAATGTTACTTCACCTTTGTTGGTGAGGGGCCGATTCAGATTTCTTTGACGGCGTTGTTCAAACCGGTCATCATGGCCTTTCCATCTCCAAAGAGCATCATGGTTTTGTCTTCGTAGAACAGGTCGTTGTCCACACCAGCATAACCGACGGACAACGAACGCTTGATGATGACCACGGTTCGTGCCTGGTCCGCATCGATGATCGGCATACCAGCAAGCGGTCCCTCGCCGCTTCGTGCGGCCGGGTTGCATGTATCGTTGGCTCCGATGACAACGGCAACATCGCATTCGGGGAACTCGGCGTTAATCTCATCCATCTCAACGAGCTTCTCATACGGAACGTTGGCTTCAGCAAGCAGGACATTCATGTGCCCGGGCATTCTTCCTGCGACAGGGTGGATGGCATACTTGACTTCGGTGCCAAACTTTTCCTCCAACAAGTCGCCAAATTCCTTAACCTGGTGTTGGCATTGAGAAACTGCCATGCCGTAGCCTGGCACAATAATGACTTTCTGAGCGCCGTCAACCATCATGGCGACTTCATCGGGATCCGAACCTACTTTGGTTCGTGTAACTGTTTCCTTTGTGCTTCCACCAAACGACTTGAACAACACATCCGGTAGTGTCCTGTTCATTGCCTTACACATAATGAACGTCAAAATGAGTCCAGATGCCCCAACCAGGGAACCCGCAACGATCAGCACTGGGTTGTTGATGATGAAGCCCGTGAACGCCGCTGCTATTCCTGAAAGGGAATTGAGCAAGGAGACCACGACAGGCATGTCCGCACCGCCGATGGGCAAGACAAGAACAATTCCGAGGAGGCAGGATATGCCGATGATGGCCCACAAATATGTTTCATTGGTTGGCTCGTTGATGGACATGAATATGAGTGTGAAAACGGCGAGTGTCAACAGCACCTTCACGGCGTTGAGCCACTTTGGTCCCCACGTTGGGGTTTTGAACCATTTTCCAAAGATTTCGATGCCGCCCTTGAGTTTGAACATGGCAAGCAAGGAACCGGTCAGCGTCATCCATCCGACCAAGGCCGAGAGTCCAGCAGCAACAACGACGACTTGCAGCGCCAAACCGGTGGGTAAAGCGAGCGTAGGGTCTTCGATGTATTTCCACGTCTCGGAAAGTGCAACAAGGGCGGACGCAGCTCCACCAAAGCCGTTGAACAACGCCACAAGTTCCGGCATGCCCGTCATTTCAACCTTGACGGCCATGATTGCTCCGATAACGGAGCCGATCACGAGACCAGCGATGATGAGTTCCCAGTTCATCGTTCCGGACTGCAGTTGCATAGAAACGATGGTCGTGATGACCGCAACCAGCATTCCGAGGGCACCGTATTGATTTCCTCGGGGTGCCGTTCTTGGATGGCCGAGTTTCTTCAACCCGAAGATGAACAAGGCTGCTGAGAGCAGGTAGCCGATTGGAATCCATTCTTCCATTTCAAGCCCTCCTGTTCTTTCCGGCAATCATGTTGAGCATTCGGTTGGTAACCGCAAATCCTCCGACCACGTTGATCATCGCTAGCACAATGGCTACAAACGCCAAGATGCCAGAAACGAGTGTATCTCCCCCTTGGTAAGCCACGTTGGCACCGAGCAGGGCACCAACGACGCTAATGCCAGAAATGGCGTTTGCACCACTCATCAATGGCGTATGGAGGGTGGCGGGCACCTTGGTGATGAGTTCAAAACCAAGGAAAATAGCGAGCATAAACAGTGTCAAGTTTGCAATCAATGAGGCTTCAGTAATCATTCAACCACCCCTGCGAGTCGGGTTTGTTTCGGATGGATGGTGCCGTCTTTGCAAATCAGCACGCCCCCCATCCCGTTCACGTAGAAATCTGACCCTTCAGGAGCGCCAACAAGGATGTCGTCGTCTTCCGATATGATCACAGCTCCCTCGTTGACAAGGGAGGTGAAGAAGGTGGTAAGGTTGTTTGAATACAACATAGACGCCGTGTTGGCAAGTGTGCCCGGTAGATTCGAGGTACCAACAATGATGACGCCGTTTTCGGTGGTGGTTACCTCTCCTTGGACGGTATCTTCGCAGTTGCCACCGACGTCAGCGTTCATATCGACAACGACTGCTCCTGATTTGAATGTCGCAACGGCGCTTGAGGGCACGGTTATGGGCGCAGGTCGACCGAAGATACGGGCGGTTGTGACGACGATGTCGGCGTCAGCCGCTACACCACAGACAGTGTCGTTGACCTTCTGAATGAATTCTGGTGTTAGCGGTTTTGCGTAGCCTGATTCGTCTTCAAAATCATCCATTCCATCAACCTCAATGAATCGCCCGCCAACGGATTCAATTTGTTCGGCGGCGGACTTTCGAACATCCGATGCGAACACGATCGCTCCGAGGCGCTTGGCGGTAGCAATCGCTTGCAAGCCAGCAACACCGCTGCCCATGATCACAACTTTTGCCGGTCGGATGGTTCCTGCCGACGTGGTCATCATTGGAATGCCCTTTGGAACGGCGGCCGCTCCCAGGAGAACGGCTTTGTAACCTGCAAGGTTATCTTGGCTGGAATTGACGTCCATGGATTGAGCTCTTGAAAGACGCCGTGGAATCATGTCCATGGAGAGAAGGGTGATGTTGGCCTCCATGCAGGCTTTCACGTATTCTGGATGGCGGAACGGGTCTGAAACGCAGGCAAGGTTCGTACCTGCATTGATCCCATCTGTACCTGGGAACCGAATACAAACGAGGTTTTCACACGCCAACGCCTCTTTTCTTGAGACAACGTGTGCTCCTGCGTCTACGTATTCTTGGTCGTGATAGTTGGCCGCAAGTCCTGCACCTTGTTCGATGTAGACCTCAAATCCGGCGCGTGAAAGTTTCTTCATGCTTGACGGGACAATGCCGACACGAGTTTCGCCTTCAGGTTCCTTTGGTACACCGAGTTTCATGCTATCACCTGTGATTTGCACCTGCAGATGGGTAGGTGCAATTCGCCTACCGGAAGGAGGTTTTTAGATTCCGCGCTTTGAATCACTGAACACTGCTTTCGCAATTCCATCAAAGGTCAACGAACGAACCCTACCATTTGACTTATGGACTGAACGCAACAGGTTTGAAATGAAAGGTGGAAACCATGGCAAGCGGACGTCGGAAAATTGCAGTAATTGGAGCGGGAAATGTAGGAGCAACGTGTGCATTCGTGTTGGCTCAGATGAAAGTTGCCGATGTTGTCCTCCTCGACATCTACGAGGGTTTTGCCAAAGGGAAAGCCCTTGACATGTCGCAAAACGCCAACGTCCTGAATTACAACGGCACAATCACTGGAACGGCTGACTACAACGACATCGCTGGAGCCGACGTCGTTGTGGTAACATCGGGTTTTCCTCGCATGCCGGGCATGACACGAGAAGACCTCATCGGAAAGAACGCGGACATTGTGTCCCAAGTTGGAACAGGCATCAAAGAACACGCTCCTGAAGCCGTCGTTATTGTCGTCACCAACCCCCTTGACCTCATGACCTACCACATGCAAAAGGTGACAGGATTCCCACCAGAGCGAGTCATTGGCCAAGCAGGTGTTCTTGACAGTGCACGCATGGCTCATTTCATTGCCCTTGAACTCAACTGTGCCGAAGAAGATGTTTCACCGATGGTCCTCGGTGGCCATGGCGACACGATGGTGCCTCTTCCACGCTATACGACGGTTGGTGGCATTCCAATTACACAACTCATGAGCGAGGAGCGAATTGAGGCCATCAGTGCTCGAACCGCCAGCGGTGGTGGAGAGATTGTCAAATTGCTTGAGAAGGGATCAGCTTTCTACGCACCGGGTTCAGCGGCAGCCATCATGGCGGAATCGGTCTTGAACGACCGTCGTCGTTTGATTCCGGCCTCTTGCTTGTTGACCGGTCAATACGGTCTTTCCGATGTTTACATCGGCGTTCCGTGCATCGTTGGCGCCAACGGCGTTGAACGCATCTTCGAACTCGATTTAACCGCCGAGGAACTTGAATCGCTCCAAGGTTCTGGGGAATTCTACAAAGGCCAGCTCAAAGATGTCCTCGGTTATTGAATTCGTTCAAGTGTGAGGCTCTCACGCCCGCCTACCGTCGTTGCCTTTTCGACCGGATTGCTCCGTTTTACCAAACGATGGCCTTTTCGACCTCGGCTCCGCATGCGTGTGAGCACTTCTTGACCAACATAGCACCCTTTCTGCGGGTGGACCAAATCCCCGAGTCCGCAACCGAGGGGGTTTACTTTTCCAGTGATCTCATGACCGTGGTAGGGAATGAGGTTTGCGATTCGATGCTCGGTCCATTCGTCGTCTGTCCACGTGGGTTTCCATTGGTGTTTGGCGGGGATGATGTACATCGTGCCGAAATAGCTCTGATGCACGGTTGTATCAGGTGGGTGGTCAGCGCCCCCGGTTCCAAGAAATACATCGTTGAGCTGCGTGATGTCCGTGATGGTGATGGATTGTCCGAGAATTCGTTCTGTTAGGTGAGCCGTCAGTGCTGATTTTGACGGTTCGTATCCTACAAGGGCCACGTGAGCCCCGACTGGAATCACTTCGCAGACGTCGATGATCTTCGCAGACCGATTCGTGAAAGCGGTGGTGCATGCACCTTCTACTTTGTTGGTTGAGAGTCCGTTGATAAACGGAAGAATCTCAGAACCTTGCAAGAGAAGTGTGTAGGGACGATGCCTGACCATG
>DANX01000038.1 GCA_002502295.1 Euryarchaeota archaeon UBA561
ACCATCGGTGTCGTTCCATTGTGTAGCATCGTCCGGGAAGGCATCTCCACGTTGGTTGATGTGGAGTTGATTGGATGCAATTTCGTAGAGGTAGTTGTCACCATATCCGTCGTTGTCGGAATCAAGCCATTGTGATGGTTCGCTTGCGAAGGCATCGGCTCCGTTTTGAACGCCCCATCCGCTGTCGGGGTCAGACCAACCGTCACCGTCAGAGTCCGTGCATCCCGAGCGATCGTTGGTGGACGCACCGACCAGATTGACGCAGTCGTCCTCCGTGTCAACAAATCCATCTTCGTCGGAATCGCGGTTGGTCTTGTCGATCGAAGGCGTGAGCGTGTAATCAAATCCGTCGTTGCACCATGAGTCCTTCCCTTCAACTTTCAAGACGATTTCACCCGCCGTGGAAAGTGTGGTGGAAAGGGTTGACGTGGGTGAACCATCGTCCACGTTTTGTGATACTGAGCCCATTTTGAAGGTACCTTCCCACCCATCATTGATGCACAGCCAATTCGGATTGCTCATGCTTCCAGAAAAGGTGACTTGGACAATATCGCCCATTTTCCCTTGTATCTTCCAAAAATCTCGCTGGTCTTTGGGTGAACACCCGTCATCCGAACAGACGTAACCACTTGATGAAACACCGTCGGTTAGCGTATTGGCGCTGATTTCAGAATCGTCGGCGCTTGCCAGTGGCAAATGGAGCAGGGCGAGGCCGAGGAAAACCACGAGCACGAAGCGACCGGCCATGTTGGCGGATGGGGAAGCCGATTATCAAAAGCACCCCTACGGGGTGGTGAGAACATTACCGAAGTTTTTGCTTGCCAAGCGACTGTCGGAGACAGGATTCGAGATGGTCGTGCTGGAACCTGAATCCGCTGTCCTGCAGGCGTTTTGGAAGCACACGCTGACCGCTGAGAACAAGCGCCTGAGCCAATTCACCAAACATGATTTTGAGCGCAAAACCGGGTGCGGGGGCGAACCAGGGCCGAAGCAGAACCTTGCCCAAGGTCTTCGCAAACTGCTTTTGCGTTACCGGTTCGGGAGCGGTGATGTTGTACGGACCATCGCAAGCATCGTTCATCATCAGATGATAGGTGGCATAGATGTGGTCGTGAAGTGAGATCCACGGGTAGTATTGCCGACCCCCTCCTGCAGGACCACCAGCGCCGAGAAGAGTGGGGAGCATGAGTTGTTGCAAAAGTCCACCCATGGGGGTCGTAACGAGGCCAGTGCGCAACCAAACGGTGCGTATGCCGAGGTCCTGAGCCGGAGCCGCTGCTGCTTCCCATGCTTGGCACATGTCAGCAAGGAAATCGGCGCCAGGGGAGGATGATTCAGTGAGCGATTCGTTCCCTCGATTTCCGTAATAGCCAACCGCAGAGCCGCACATGAAGGTTTTTGGTGGCTGTTCAAGCCCGGCAAAGAGACGAACGAGGTGCTCGGTCGGTACCGTTCGACTGGTTCTGATGCGTTCCTTTCGTTTTGCATTCCATCGTTTATCACCGATGCCCAAACCGGCAAGGTGAATGACGGTGTCAAACCCTTCAAGACTGCCTTCTACGATTTCGCCGGTCCGGTCGTTCCACACCACGGTGGGTTCGTCGGCCACATCTGTGGGAAGGACGCTGCTTGGCCGCAACAGGCGGACGACTTCGTGTCCGGCAGCTTGCAGAAAAGCGCAAAGTTGCATGCCAATCAATCCTGTTGAACCGGACATGAGGACTCTCTGCTTCGGTTGGTCAGCGTATTGAGCGATGCGTCTGATATCTTCTTGGACGCGTTGTGTCCGGTATGCAAACATCTGTTGCATTCGTCCCTTCACGGTAAAGGGGGCCGTCCAAAACGTGAGGGGGTGTAGGGGAAGTTTCCACTGAATGGTGTCGTGGATTTCACTTGATGCGGGACCGGTTGAAACAAATCGATGTTCGTGATCCCACGCTCCAAAGGGGCCTTTTTCCATGACGTCGTTGAACACTTCACCGGGAACCACGCCATAGTGTCTAGCAATCCATGTTGGACGAAGGGGGCCGAGGGTGATCTTGAATCGCGTGGTGGCGTCGTTCACAAGCGCTCCAGCCTTCACCGGCCGAATGCCTTCCCATTCAGGCATGATGCGTCGGAACGCACCCTTGCTGTCATACCACGCCCATACGTCCTCAACCGGTGCATCGTAGGAGGCGATGTGGGAGTAGGTTGGCATGTGAAACACTCACTGGTGAGCAGAATAATACGATGGGCCCGAACCTAGGACGGTTTGTTCGCTTGATTGAGTGTATTTTTCCACGTATCCCTTTGTTTTGAATTTGCGGGCTGTGGAAGCGCTGGTCATGCATCGGACCTTGCCGTAAACGGCCCGCTCGGTCCAACCTCGGTCAAACTTGCCCATCACCCAGCCGATGCCGGTGTAGGAGTTTGGATCTCGACCATCAAGTGCCCATCGGTCATTGAGTGCAATCATCCAGTCCATGGCCGTTTGAGGGTTTGGGGACCATTCCAATATCTTCTTCCCCCACAGCATTCGAAGGTAGTTGTGGATGATGCCTTCTTGACGGAGTTGATTTTGAGCAGCGTTCCACAACGGGTCGTGTGTTGATGCGGACTCCAGTTCTTCAAAGGAGTAGAGGTATGGACGTTCGTCTTGTTCGTGTACGGCCAGCGTGGTCTTGGCCCACTCTGGAAGGGAATCGTACTCCGTGTGGTTTTCAATCATGGCGCAGTGGATGAACCCAATGTCTCGCCAAGTAATGATTTGGTCGAGGAACGCCTCCACAGGTTCGGGCAAACCCCACCAGCCCTGACGTCGCCCATCGTTGGGTGGGTTCACCATGCTGACATCCCAATGATGGTGGGTGAAGATGTCGTGAAGGATGGCGTGAACACTGATGTGACCGTAGTGAAGCCAGGGAGAGAGGCCGCTGGCTCCACGTTCTTGAGGTTGATTGCGCTTTTCGTGATAGGTTTGCAATCGCTCGCCAAAGAACTCTTTCCACCGACGCCGACCTTCAACGTACCCGCCTTTCTTTCCTTTGACCGGATGGACTTCGTGGTCGATGCTGAGGGTTGAGAGGGCTTGTCGTCCAATGTCTCCGCCCTCGGAAACGCGCCACAGGAACTCGTAAGGCGTCATTGGTGTGTTGGTCTGGGCAAAAATTGCTTTGACCACAGCAGGGTCCATCTGAGGAAGCTTTCGTGCATCCTCCAGCGGACGTTGTTTGGGGAATTCATGCATGTGTTCGCGGATGGTCTTGTGGAGGTGCCGTCGCAATGAATAGGCGGTAGAGAAATCTCTTCCTTGGGCTCGCATGGCCATAAAACCGTTCGAATCAACGACGTGAATTTCACACGGCATTACCGTAAGAGCCGTATCCAGGACGTGTTTTGGATAGTAAGTAGGGTAGTCGTCGATAACGCACAAACGAGCGTGTTCCAGCCACCCTTTGAGGAGCCCTGAGGCCTCCCTCCGCTTGGTTTCGACATAGGGGATGTAGGTCACGCCGGATTCGGCAAACGCACTTCGATTATCCACCATACCCTGCAGGACAAACGTCGAAATCCTGTCATTGGCCCAACGGTGCTGAAGTGCTAAGCACTCAATGACAACCAAGGGCAACTCATGTTGCTTGGCGAGGTCCACGGCATGTTGCAGGGCGTGGTTCCACTGCGAGCGTCGTGCAGAGGTCATCCAGTACACAACAACATCGCCTTGAGGATTGGGGATCCCGTGAATGTTCACTCGGCTGCTTGGAATCATGAATTCTCACCCAGACGAATTTGTTCAGTTTTGCTCGTTCTGTAAACGGCGTATGGGTTTGACCGTGAGGTCAAACCGGCAAGATTGGGCATGAGGCTGCGTCTGGTCAATCCATCGATGGCCAGTTGGTGCATGGTTTCTGACACCCACTCAACGGTACCACATTCTGCAAGCGTGAACCACCGGACGGAGGAGATTTCTTCGTTTTGATGTCCCTTCACATCTCCTTCGGCGTGGACATCGTAACACAGGAACACGGCAGGTTTGTCCTTGCGAAGGGCAGTTCGGACACCAGCTAAACCCATCACTTTGCCTGAGTATCCGGTTTCTTCATGGAGTTCCCTCAACGCAGCCGCTTCTGGGCTTTCGCCTTGGTCGACGCGACCTTTCGGCAGACCCCAGCATCCTTGGTGGGCACCAGCGGCCTCTTGGACGAGGAGAATTGTCCCAGTTTGGACGACTCTGGCAGCCACGCCCAAATCGCAAGATAGACTGGCCATTATCCAATATCTGTGCGACCCAGTATATGAAACACGGTTTGCGCCCCTGTAAGAAAAAGACGAGTGTTTATATACAAACTCACGGATTTTTGTAACATGGAAAGCGCTGTTAAACAATACAACGACGAAGCACCCGATGCCGATGCCACCCTGCCTACTGCGTTCGGAGATTTCCGAATTCGAGCGTTCAGGGATCCCAGCGACGGAAAGGAACACGCCATCCTCTACGTTGGGGACGTAAGCCAAGGTTCCCCCCTCGTCCGCGTTCACTCTGAATGCCTAACAGGAGACGCCTTTCACTCCCTTCGCTGTGATTGCGGACCACAACTCCACGCCACGATGAAAGCCATCCAAGAGCGAGGCCACGGCGCCATTGCCTACATGCGTCAAGAAGGCCGCGGGATTGGACTTTATTCTAAGATGCAAGCCTACGCCCTTCAAGATGCCGGCTTGGACACCCTCGATGCCAACTTGGCTCTTGGGCTGCCAGCCGATGCAAGAAAGTATGATTTCGCCGCCGAAATGTTGTACTCCATGGGTATCCAATCCATCGAACTTGTGACCAACAACCCCGACAAACGTGATCAACTCACACAACACGGCATCAAAGTTTCCAACCGTGTGCCCATTATCGTTGGCCAGTGTGCTGAAAACCGCAATTACATGCACACCAAGGGTGCTCGCATGGGCCACATAATACCCACTGAGGTCTGATGATGCGCACAAACATCGTCGGACAAGAAGCCCCTCGTTTCGCACTGGAAAACGAACACGGGGAAACCTTTGACAGCCAAACCCTCGAGGGGACCTGGCGCATCATTTTCTTCTACTCGAGGAACAATTCCCCAACGTGCAAGCGCGGCTGCCTCACGTTCAAGGAACAACACGACCTGTTCGCCTCTGTAGGCTGTTCGATCGTCGGGATTGGACCGGGAACCACGGAGGAGCTCGCTGGGTTCAAGGCCTCGATTGGCGACTTGCCCTTCCCACTGCTTGCCGACCCCGAGAGAGTGGTTGGAAAGCAATTCAATGTCCCTGTCCATTTGGGCCAGTTTCCCGCAAAATCTTCGTTTTTGGTCGGACCGGACAACACCATACGCTACGTGTATGACTGGTTGTTCCGACCCCGTCGCCACGTAGCGCGAATTCTCGCCGATATCTCTCAGGTTCGAGGTGATGCTTGATGTGGGATGAGTTGCTATTGGAAGCCGGTCTGAACGAACGTGAGGTCCGTTCCATCATGATTCTCGGCTCACGTCCGAAGATGAAGGCGTCTGAGTTGGCCAAAGAACTGAACACAACGCGACTGGATGCGTACAACAGCCTCTCCCGCCTTCAAGAAATGGGCATCGTTACGGCAACGGCTGACCGCCCGATGCTGTTTTCAAGCCTGCGCATCAACGAGGCCATGGAACACATCATCCAATCCCGCCGACAACAACTCGACCGTCTGGTGGATGGATTCGATGAACTGTCCAAGGGCATTACCGAAACCGACGCATCCTACGAGAAGCAGCGCAGGGACATTGATGACCCGCGCTTCGCAGTGCTCAAAGAACGAACGCACATCTACAACCGGCTCCAAAAAATGGCAAACGATGCAGAAGAGAGACTCATTTTGCTCCTTGGTCAATTTGGTATCCTTCACCTCTGTCGGAGCCCCGACGCCTTGGAAGCCGTTAACACGGCCGCTGTTCGTGGTGTTGTGGTTCAAATCATCACCCACCTTGACGGGCGAACCCTGCGTTTCTTCGACAAACTGAACGACAGCATTGACGTCCGCCATTCCGATGAATTGGACTCCCTCGGTTTCGTGCAAGACCAATCAGAAGT
>DANX01000123.1:0-151 GCA_002502295.1 Euryarchaeota archaeon UBA561
CTTGCTGGATGTTCCAATCGCTGAAGTCGCAATCATCATCCTCGTCCCATGAGTGCTGTTCTTTTTCCAAGTCCCCGTAGTGAAACGTGTAGAGGTTGTAGTCGGCACCGTCCAAGGTGATGGAGCCGAAGGCGGAATGGCCGCCATACGA
>DANX01000123.1:525-18840 GCA_002502295.1 Euryarchaeota archaeon UBA561
AGGCCAGGAATCAACAAAAAACCCCAAAATTTGTCGTTCGGGTTGACTTCGTTGTTGTCAACATCGGTGCTGGTGTTTGATTCCACCTCTTCGGGGAGTGTCTTTGTATCCAGTGGATTTTTTTCAGAATCCATTGAGGAGGCCGTCGGTTGTTCTTCAACGAGGGGAGAATCTTGTTCCTCGGATGGACTCCATACGACGATTTCTGGCGGTGGTTCCACCTTCTCTCGCTTTGATTTCCCTCCTTTTGCCATTGAACGGGTTTGGATGACTCTCTCTCATAAAAAAATCCCCTCAGGTCCCGCGTTCTACATCACATGCATGGCGTTTTCACGGGGTGGGAGCACGCTGCAAACGGTCCTTGCGCAGCACGTAGATCCACAACACCGCCAGCACGCCAACGTTGGTGAACAGGACGATGGGCGTGGACCAGCGAGTACCGTCGATATGGAAATCGGAAAGCGGGAAAAAGACGGGCGTGGGGAAGAACTGCAGCGTGTGGGAAGGGATGTCAAGCAGGATGTTCATGTACCAGGGAATCCACAACAGAAAGGCCATTTTGAGCGGTTTTGAACGGTGCTGCTCAGCGAACTGAGACTCGAAACGTGAGCCACTGAAGCGGGCGAACAACCACCACGAAACCAGCACGGCAAAGGTCACCATCACGGCGCTGTGGGTGTACTGGTACGTTTCCCAGGTGATGGCTGGAAAGTCCGAGGTCACCGTGGTGTCGTCCACTGTGGGGCGTTCAATGCCGTTGGCGAGGGAGTAGATGAGGGACGGGATGAAGGCGAGCAGGTCGGGCAGGACGGCCATCGGTCCAGCGACCTTCCAGTTGACGTGCTTGCGAGTGACGAGCACGCCCCAGAACCAGTGGGAGACGACGTCCATGGAGCAACCACCAGCAAGCGCTTCTTCAATCCGACGATGCGGGAAGGGATTTTTTAGGAGGTTCCCCAACCCTCTATCATGGAAAAGCGCCGCCGAGACCTTCCGGTGACCCTCTATCGAATCCTCCTCTACCTCTCACGGATGCGTGAACGAGAGGATGGCGCTCGACGTCTGATGCGCATTGAGCGTGCTGTAGGTGTGGAACGAAAAGAGCTGCGTCTTCACTTGCAACGCATGCATGATGCAGGTTATGTCCACATTGAAGAGAAGGATTCCCGGGGCCGTGGTGGCCATCCCGTCATGGTTTATTCCATCTCGGAAAACGGGCGCACCTTGCGTTCAGACATTGGTCGCTGGATCGACCTCAGTGTGCGGATGGGCTACTATCCGGACGATTTCTTCTACCTCCCGAGCGACCAGTGATAGCGGGTAATTTATACCGGTATAATTTCCCTCGTCGCCTTATGTACCTCTGCACTATCCCCAAATCATGTCAGGCAAGAAAGCGGTGGACAAGGTCTCCAAAGGCCTCACCTCTCTCATCGATGAATTTTCATCGGCGGTCAAAGAGATGGTGAACGCTGGCGAAGAGACCGTGGTTCACCTGGCTGTTGGTTCAAGTCGAGTCATCAAAGCGGCGATCAACGCCACGGGTGAAGTGACGAAGATCACAGTCGAGACCGCTAGCAACGTCGTTGGTACAGTCGCCGGCGGTGTCGTGAAGGCGGTCAGCCCGAAGGCCCGGCAAGAAAACCAAGAGGAGGAATAAGAAATGGTATACAGATTGTTGATGACCACGATGGTCATTGGTGTGGCAGGCGTTGCAGTGGGAATGATGGACAGCACGTTCAAGCATTATTATCGCAAGTACGCAGATTATGAAGACATGAAGAACACGGGCGTCCAAGAGGTCACCTTTGTTGGCGAAGTGGAGGGGATGGAATGATTCCTCAACTTTTACTCGGTGTTGGAGCCGTTGCCCTTACGTTTGAGATCGTCTCTGGTGCAGCAGCCGCTGGCGCTGGATACGGACTTGGCCGCAAATACGGTCGAAAACTCTGCGAAGGCATGGACAAGATTGAATCATCGATGGCGGACACTGTTCGCAAATTCCGACAGTGAAACGTTGATGTCCGTCCGGGGGATGGACAAGCGTGGTTGAGCCGCTGCAGTTGCCCGAGATTCCGCCGGAAGGCCCCTGGTCGGCCTATGTGCTGGTGATCATCTGGCTTCCGTTGCTGTTTCGATTGATGTTTCTGCTGTTCCCGTTTCGTCGAGCACTCGCGAGATTGGTTCCCCACACAAAGTGGGCGCTGAAGGCCCTGCGTGAGCTTCCCATTCGAGGGATAGGTCTGCTTGTGGCGAACGAAATCATCGCGTTCACCATTCCGCCATTGGTTGTCTTGGCCATTCGTCTCTTTTCTGATCCAATTGGCTGGCAAACTTGGTCAGAAACGTCATCGACCGGAATTGCTGCATTGGCTTTGCTCGTTGTCATTTGGCTCATCTTGGATTTCTTGCGCATCGCCCGCGTTCGCCGCATGCTTACAGCCATCGAAAAACACGACATCGAGAAGATGCAGAAGTTAGCCGATATGGGTATGAAAACCCGGAAATGGTTGCGGCGTTTTTCAGGCCAAGACAAGAAAAAGGGAGCAGCCGAAAGTGCAGATGCTGGTTCAGCCATTGCCAGTTCTTCAGCAAAACGCTGGGGACGAAGAATCCTGTTAACCCGACGAATTACGCCTGCTGGACTTCTCGGAAGTGTCGCCCTGAGTGCATCGGTTCAACTGGCAAAAACCGGAGCCGGAAAACTCTCTGACGCCGTCGATTCTCGCCTGCAAAAGGAATTTGATAGCATTGCACAAACGAACACCAAGACGTTGCTTATGCTCTTGATTCGAGATTTACTGATGGGAATCCTGCCAATCTTGGCTCTTGCGCTCTTGCCCGCTGTGTTGTAAGTCCGAGCGCCACCTTCATGCCCTGCCTTCCCGTGGACGGCTTGAGGCACCTCCATGTCCCTGCTCATCCTGATGCGCCACGGCCAATCGATGTGGAACGCTGCGGGGCTCTTCACTGGCTGGGTTGACGTTCCTTTGACCCCCAAGGGCATCGACGAAGCCCGAGACGGCGGACGCTCCATCGCTCATCTACCCATTGATGAAGTGCATGTCTCCACCCTCATCCGTGCGCAAATGACGGCGATGATTGCCCTCTCGGAACACAGCAGCGGCAAAACACCGGTCTTCCAGTACCCCACCGAAGTGGAGGAAGGCATGTCGGACAACGAGGCCCGCATGCGTGAATGGGCCCAAATTCGAGGGGAAGCGGGCCAAGACGGTGTGCTCCCCGTTCACGTGGCCTGGCAGCTCAACGAGCGCATGTACGGCGACCTTCAGGGGCTGAACAAGCAGGCAACCCGCGACAAGTACGGGGCTGACCAAGTCCACATCTGGCGACGTTCTTACGATGTCCCACCGCCAAACGGGGAATCCCTCGAATTGACCGCCAAGCGCACCGTCCCCTACCTCGAGTCAACGCTTATTCCCTCCATCGATGCTGGCAAGAACGTCTTCGTCGCTGCGCACGGCAATTCACTACGCAGCATCATCATGCATCTTGATGGTCTTTCCGAGGAAGAAGTGCTCGGATTGGAAGTCCCGACGGGCGTACCGATTGTGTACGAGCGTACCGGCGGTGGATGGATCAGAAAGGAAAACGCTTGATCTCCAAAACAGAGGCTGGGCGCTCAAAAAGTCCACAGCAAGCCGTTGATTGACAAACAACTTCGCAAAGGGATTGATTTATGTCTCTCCAACCTGTAGAAACGCCATGCGAAGCATGCACGTTTTTGTAGCCCTCTTGGTTCTCTTGATGCCGTTGTCAGGATGCATTGGAGACGATGAAACGGAAGAGGCATCGTTTGTGCCGGGCGAGAAAATACCGGACTTGACGGCGCCGAATCAGTACGGTGAGAACATCACGATATCGGACATGGAAGGCACAATGCTCGTCGTCCTCATCAACGCCGGAGGCTGGTGCCCGCCATGCGAACGTTCGGCTGAAAATTCAACGGCCCTCATCCAAGAAATGGAGGCCATTGACGACCGCTACACCGTGAGTTTTGTTGAGGTCCTGCACAGCAACGATGACCAAGAGACCGCCAACCAGACCTACGCCATGAACTGGTCCGTCGAACACAACACGTCCCACGACATCCTTCACTCGGACGTGGCAAGAGATTACGCCAGCGAGAACATCGATTGGGGTTTTCCAACCTACATCATCGTTGACCTCGAAGGTATTCAACGGGTCAAGATTGCCGCCATGAACGGCATCACGGCCGAGGACGTGCAAGAGCAGTACGAGGTTTACCTCTCGGAGCAATGAGCATCATCGTTCGAAAACGAACCTAAGGCTTGCGGTAAGTGAACGGGTGCGGAAAAGTCTCCACTCACCGAACGTTGCAAAGCGCAAGGTTATGAGGGGCAGGCCACTATTTCCGGTGGGCGTATTCGTGGGTGTGAAAAAATACGGCGACGTCAAGGTCGTGGATCTGTCGGAATGGGGCAGGCCACTCGGCCGAGCAGGGGCGCGTTTTCTCAAGGAAAAACCGGTCTCTGTTCTTCAGGTTACTCACCTCCATCTGGTGCTTGCGCTTGTCTCCGCAGTCCTCATCGTCCGGGAACAAACCGTTCTGGCGTGTTTCTTGCTCATCGTCAAAGGCATCATCGACGCCGTTGATGGAGAATTGGCTCGTCTGCGGGAACGTCCATCCCACGTCGGGCGGTACTGGGACACCTTTGCCGACACCATCGGGCTGGTCGCTGTTATGATCGCTTTCTCTAGCATATTGGGATGGAATGCGCTCTTAACGGGCGGGATGGTGTTGGCGACGTTGATTCAATACTCGCTGTTCAACCACTATTCCGTGCTGTTGAGGATGAAGGGAACTGGCGACTTCACGAGTCGAATCGACGAGCGTGAACAACCGGTGGCCTACCCGTGGGAGAAGCAAAGCACGGTCAACGCCTTTCACGCCATCTACGTTGCGCTGTTCAGTTGGCAGGACACCCTGGTCACCAAGTGCTCGGGAAAAGGGTCCTCAAGCCTTCGTTTTGAACTGACGGCCTCCTCTTTTCTCGGGTTCGGCATGCAGTCGCTCATCATCTTCGGTCTTGCCGTGGTTGGCAGCATTCACTACCTCCCCGAATTGGTTCTTGGTCTCAACATGGGTTTGATGGCGTTGGTTCTGTTACGGAGTTGGTTTTGACGGCGTTCTCATGATGTCAGGTGCTCGCAAACAGACAAAATCGGCACAGAAACGAATGAATCCTGCGATGGCCTTTTGGGAGACCTCACAAACCGGGGAAGTATGTCCCACCCGTGGCGGTTTGACGGCTTTCCCGGCCGTGTGCTCTGGGTTGATTTGACCGCAGGTACATGCGAGGCTCGGGATATTCCTCACGAGTGGTGCCTGCAGCACATGGGCGGCAAAGCCCTCGCCACCAAATTGTTGGTTGAATGGGACACCACGGATTACGATGCGGCCACGACCAATCAGCATCCAATCACGGGCCGAATGGACACGGCTTCGCATCCCAGTACCCCCCTGCTGTTCATGACCGGACCCTACCAGGGCACCCGAGTTGGTTCTTCAGGGCGGGGCGTGGTGGTGACCCGTTCGCCGTTGACCGAATGCTACATCGACACGTACATCGGAGGAAACCTCGGACATGAACTGCGAAAGGCGGGATGGGATGGCCTCTTCATAACAGGAGCAAGCGAGGCGTGGGTTCGTCTCGAAATCAACGACGGCTCGGCCAGGCTCCAACCTGCTGACAACCTTGTGGGCCAAACGACCTGGGAGGTTGAACAGACGTTGGACGGCCTTGGAGAATGCCTTTCCATTGGCCCGGCAGGGGAAAACGGCATCCGCATTGCGTCCCCTCTCACCGCCGGTCGTAGGGCTGCTGGACGGGGTGGTACTGGGGCCTCGTTTGGGTTTAAACGTCTCAAAGCGTTCACGGTGAAGGCCAGCAAGGAAGCCATTGCAAGCGTACGCTATGCCGAGGAGTTCTCGCTTTCGGACGCCATCAAGGACCAACGCAAGGAGATGGGAACACGCCGAAAATACGGCGATCCGTTCTATTCGTTCGGCACCAGTCGAGGGCCGATTTACGCCGCCGAAAACGGACGCATGCCAACGGCGAACTATTCCTCCACGGATGCGCAAATTCCAAACCTTGTCGAGCTCAAGGCCGATGGTGGTCAAGGCGGACAGACGGCCACCGCGGTCAACGAGGGGGCCAAGGCCGTCTCCATCGTGTCGGCGATGGACCCGTACGAACTCTCCGGAGAGCACTGGCATGAGTCCCTGCCTGACGCCAAGCAGTCAAGCTGTTGTTCCCCCTGCCCCATCGCGTGCGAAGCGGCCGACCGGCCGACCGTTGACGGTGTCAAGATGCGCGGTCGACCGGTTCACGTTGACCGCGTTGACCGACCAGAATACGAGACACTGGCGATGATGGGAGCCAACCTTGGCATTGGTTCTAGCCTTGATGTGATGGACGGAAACGATGCGGCTAACCGCCTCGGCATTGACACCATCTCGGGGGGCGCTGCTCTTTCGTTCATGTGTGAAAGCGCTTTGCGTGGATGGCTTCCACAGGAATGGGACGACCATTTTCCTGCGCCATTTGATTTTGGTTCCTTTTCCAAAGGTGACCCCGTTCCCTGGGCTTTTGGCGTGCCTGAACTTCCACCTCTGGCCCTTCATCTCCTGGCACACGCCACGCCGGGCGACGGTTCGCTCTTCGGCACCCTGACAGGAGGAGCGGTGGCGGCGAGCCAATACATCGAAGCCCAGACCGGGTATCCTTCCACCCGTTTGACGGCGCATTGCAAAGGTTTGGACCTGCCTGCCTGGGACCCAAGGGGCAAACGAGGGAACGCCATGGCCTACATGACGGCCAACGTGGGTGCGTCTCACATGCGGGCGGGCTACAAAGAGCCCACGGGACTGCCGAACCGCACAGCCGTGGATTTGATGGAGGAACTCGTCGAGAGTCAGCACAGCATCGTCATTCGAGACTCGATGATTCTCTGCGCCTTTGCCAAGGGGGCGACGCCCAATGACGTGATGGTTCAAGCTTGGACAGCAACCACTGGAGAAGCCTGTACGTGGGAGGACCTCATGGAGCGAGCAAGAATGCAATGGGACCAAGCTCGCCAATGGAACGTGGAGCATTGGATTCGACAGGGGAAGTCGGCTGCGCAAGAGGACCTGCTCTCATGGCGCCTGCGAAGGGAACCCATTCCCAGCGGCGTTGCCGCAGGCATGGTGTCGTTTGTGGACGACGACGACGAGTTGGCTTGCATGGCCGCCTATTACCAACATCGGGGATGGACGTCCGAAGGCGTGCCTGCCAACTGAAAGAAAACCCCTTTCAAAACGAGCAACAAGGCTTAACCTCACGAAGTCTACGGCGTGGCATGAAACCACAGCGCGCTCTGCTTCTTGCCGCCTTGATGGTTTCAGTATCGCTCTCCGGTTGTTTTGGTGAGCCAGACGTTGAAGCCGAAGAGGTTGACCTTGGCGTGTGGACTTTTGAACGCCCAGAACTGACCTGGTACCACTTTCCCAACGCTGTTGATGCCTGGGGGAACACCACCGCGACCTTCAGCGGACGAAACATGCCCTACCCTGCTCAAGGCACCTACTACGGCATTGGTATGTCGACGTTTGAGCCCACGATGGGGATCACGGAAAGCGACACACTGTTCATGTCTTCTTACGGCAACGGGCCTGCCGGTTCCACCGCTGTCGTGGCTTGCGATCTCATTGGAATGACCGAGGCACTGGACTATTCCTGCGAGAACGTGTACGACCCATTCTTTCCCATCGCAAATTCCAACGACCCTTACATCTACGTGGACCAGTGGACGAGCCGCATCATGAAATTCGACATGCACGCCCTTCTCGGGATGACCGTGGAGTTTTCAGATGACGACGGGGCATCGTGGACAGGACCGAGCGTAGCGACTCAAGTCTACTCGGTTCAGGACCACCAAACCATTGCCAGCAGCAACATGCCTGCCCTCGCTTATCCCACCACCTGGATGTTCTGCATCAACGGCAACGCTCCGCACCCTCTGTGTTCTTCTAGCCAGGACGGTGGCGCTTCGTGGGGTCCTGAGACCTCCGGTGCTCCCGTTACTTGCTCTTCTGGCGGCCTTTCAGCCCACCTTGTGGGGAGCGTGGACGGGAATTTCTACCGAGGCAACAAGGGATGCACGGGAGAGGGTTATTCCGTGTTCCGCACCAGTAACGCCGGCATCACATGGACCGAGCACCCGCTACCAACCGAAATCACCGGAACCGCCGACACGTGGAACGCAGAGGAAGCGCAGGTTGAGGTTGACTCGGCTGGGAACGTTCACGCCATGTGGAACGGATTGGACAACAAACCCTACTGGTCGTATTCTCGAGACCAAGGCGATACGTGGTCGAACGCCACGATGATCGCTCCGCCCATCAATCTCTCAGGAACCGGTTTCCCCGTCGTGGTGGCCGGCGATGAAGGAACGGTGGCCTTCGGCTACGTGGGTGAGACCGAAGGCGAAGGCGAGACGTGGAACGCCTACCTGACCTACACGACGGATGCGTTCAACGAAACGCCCTTGTTAACCACCGTCCAACTCAACGCTGTGGGCGACCCGCTCGACACGGAGCCAGACTGCGGCTACAATCGATGCGGCGGTCTTGGCGATTTCCTCGACATTCGCGTTGATGCGTACGGGCGAACGTGGTTTTCGCTATCGCACAACCTTGCCGATATGGGCATCTTCGGGACCATCAATCTTGGCCCAAGCCTTCGCGGTGAGGCGATGAGCATGCTGGATGAAATGCCCGTTGGCGGACCAGCAACCTTGTGATCGATACGGGACGCATCCTCAAGAAGCAGAACCTCTCCTAGGCCATCATGGAGGGAACCGATCGGAAGCGGGCCATGCTGCTCGGAGCCCTTTTGCTCGTCTCTCCATGGCTCCTCGTCCAAGGATGGATTTTGGTTGGCGCCCCTACGCCGAACCACACCAGCATGCCTGATTGTCCCGACGGGACCATGAATTGTGCGTCGGTATCCCTGGCAGGCACCGTGCGCATGGACGCAGGACTGACTACGATGATTGAAGCCAACGTCAGCGAGGTGTGGGAGGCTTGGCTGGACTGGTCGGACGAAAACGGCCTGCGGGAAGTCCATGACGAAGTGGAGGAAGGTGGCGAACATTTCTCTCACCGCGTGGCCATCACGCCGTTTTGGCGCTTTCCTGACGACGTCGTTGTCCACTTTGTTCCCGTAGGAGACGACACCCGGCTTTCCATCTATTCTGCTTCCCGTTTGGGCCAAGGGGACCTTGGCGTCAACCCGGACCGATTGAGCGACCTGCACGCCGCGCTCATCGCCGTTCAGGAAAGCAATTGAGCGGCGTTTTCATCCCATCCATACGGGTATCCTTGCCCGTCGACAAAGACGATGTTCACCCCAACCCCTGATTTGTGGAACCCAATCAATTGGATTTCATGAATCGCATGCCCGCTCGGTGCTCGTCCCAAGATTGGAAGGGCATGGCGAGCGAAGAACGAGCGTTTGCGTGGTTTCTTTTCAACGGTGGATTTGAGCGTTCGCCGGGTCCCCTCTACGTCGTCAAACCACGGCAGCGGGCCTTCGGGTGAGAACCGCAACCCCAGAATCATGTCGATGCCTAATGTCTCTTGAGCGGCGTCAGCATCCGGTCCACTGGGAATTGCAGGTGCGTTCGGGTGCGTGTGAAGCCAGTGCGTGAAGCGGCCGGCACGTGAGCCGCGGTCGGCGGAGAACATGTCGTCCGTCCAATCCTCCGGTAGGTGATGCACGGAGTAGGAATCGCCGCGGTTGACAATGTGGGCTTCTTTGATGACGTAGCCTTGCCCTTGGAAGAGTTGAGAGTGTGATTCATCGCCCTCAAAGTAAGCTTCAACCTCTTCCCGGTGGGGTCGCTCGCCATCAACATCGATGCCGACTAGAATTTCGTCTGGCAACGATTGGAGGGACCACCAAACAAGGGATTGAAACACATCTCCGGGCATGTGAATCTGGGCGAGGTAACCGCTTCGCTGCGCGTATGAATCACGGTTGTACGAGGTCATGAGGTCCTCCAACCACGCCTCCACCATGGGATTGCCTAGCATCTGTCCATCAAAAGACCCGCGTAGGACAATTTTTGAAGAAGGGTCAACCTAACCATCCAACATGGCGAGGAAGAAAGGTGGGTTTGGGAGGTTTCTCGGAGCCATAACCGGAACACCATACGAGCGTCTTCTGAAGCAGATCGACAAACTCGTGGACCAGTATGCGGAGGACGACGAAGAACTCGCCAACCAACTTGAAGCGATGGTTGACCAAGCAGGCGATGCCTACGAGGAAGAAACCATCGACGAAGAGGAACACGATCTTGTCATCGAAGCCATCGAAGAAGCCGATCCAGAGGAGCGTGTGTTTGCCAAACTTGGTTCAGAGGAGGATGGCTTCTACGACGGAGACGTCCCAAATGCACCCGAACTCAAGCGTGAGAAGCGAGCGAACCTCGATGATATCATGCGGGCCAAAGGGGACGAATTTACGGGAAGTTTTGGTCGAGATGAATTTGATGAGTTCAGAGAGCGAATGACCGATGAATTCTACCAAGAGTCCGACAACGCCATCCGCCAAGGCGATCACGAAGCTGAAATTCGGACCAGCAACCGGGTCTTTGGTGGCGCCGAGGAGGACGTTGACGACGCCAAGCGCCGAATCGCCGAAGAGACCGGCATGGCCAATCCTGCCGTGACGCCAGAGCCTGAACCCGAAGAAGAGGAAGAGGAATACGACGGCAACTACTCAATTGACGAAGACGGCGTTGAATGGTTCGAAGACGAGGACGGCTACTGGTGGTATCGGGAAGAAGGTCAAACCGAGTGGCAACCTTACGACGAAGACTGAAATGCGTACGGGTTGTCCTTCACTTGGCGACGAAACAGCACGATGCGGCTTACCCAGAACGCCAAGGCTAAGCCCCCCAACACTGCGTTCCACTGGAGGAGCATGCTCATGCCCCACAAACCGAGGTAGAACAGGCAACAGGCGAACAGAAGCACCAACAAGTACACCGGGGCCATGTTGATACGAGGGTCAAGGAACGAGTAGATGTAATAGCCTCGAGGCAATCGAGCGTAGGCGTAGGAAAACAACACGTAGATGATGCCGAAGTATATCGGGAATAGTCCGAATTCCCACTCGAGTTGCGCTTGCACCAAAAACAGGTCAACGGCGAGAAAAATTGGTGTGAAATTGTGCATCACCAACTCGTAGTTCTTGAAGTACGTTCCAAAAGGTCGCTTTTGTGCAATTTCATCGGGAATAATGACGTAGCGCACGACGGTTGCCGTGATGAAGGCAGCACCGTAGGCTACGGGCATCAACACCACCGTCAGTGTGTTCAACATCGGAGGGACGTTGAGGTTGAAAACGGCCATCCATGTCGCCGTTCCAGCCATAAAAAAGGCCAATCCGGACACCATCAGTGTCCAACTGCTGAACGTTCCGATTCGCTCGAACCCTTCGGTTCGAATCATGGCCTCCTTACCGGTCTCGTGAAGAACGACGAACATTCGTCCCGGCTCAGGACTGCGAATCATCCAAAAGACGATCGTATGAAACGCAAGGTAGGCACAAGCGTACCGAAACACACCGACGATGACCATTGGGAGTGCCGAGGTCTGAAAAGATCGACCAGAATCGCCGATCATGTCGCTCAGTCCAAAAACGAAGAAAAAGGCCACCGATGCGACGGTGATGAACAGTGCGCAAAACAACGAAATGAGCGTTCTGTCCTGTTCCATTGGCGTTAATGTTTGGACCATGTGCTGCCCCCTTTATGCTCCATTTTTGTTGTTCTCTCGATGCAGCGTGGTTTGTTTGGGCCAAAGCGTTAATCCAGCCAAGTCAAATTTGACGATCCCTCGATTGGCGCCGAGGCGAACCATGGCCTCGTTCTTTTCCGAAGCGCTGGACATGGCGATGACCGTACGGGGCCGCTTGACGTCCGATGCCAACAAGGCCTCAAGCACCTGATAACCACTCAGCGGTGGCATGTAGTGATCGAGCAGAAGCACATCAGGCGCGAACGTCCGGATTCGTTCAACGGCGTCGCTTGAATTCCAGCGCTGTTCAATGAGGAGGTTTTCGACCTGCACGCCGCCTGCAGACAGCAGGGCTTCAATGTCGTAGTGGTCTTCGAAAGCCAGGACGCGCACGGCCAACATCTCAGGAAGGAATCGGTTGCTGCTCCCACCAAGGTGGCGCTAGGAACCAGCGATCATCATCAGTAGGCCGGTCGATGAGTGGCAGGCTGAGGGTGGAGGAGGCGTCGAAATTCACACTCATTCCCACGGCAGCACACGGACTGGGCAGGTAGTCTTCACCCGATTCGGTCAACACAACCTCAATCACTGCGCCAGCCTTCAAATCAACGTCCATGGGATTGAACTCCATCAGCATCAGATAACTCGAAAACGGTGCCGCAGGGTTGGCTTCGTAGCCGCCATCTCGGTAGCGTACATCCATGGTGGCGTGGCCAACGCGCAGGCCGTCGGCGTACATTGTCGCAAAGACTTGGCCTCCGTTGCACGCCAAGGTGTTCGCCGACAGGTGCAAGGTCGGCATGCCTGAAATGTGGATGCCTTCCTCGAGGGCGGGTAAGGTGAAGCTTTGCTGAGCGTTTGAACTGACCGTCCCACCGGTGCCCTCAACGCTGTCAAGCGGAACAGACCACCATTCCATGTCTTCGGGGGGCCATGTTTCCTCAACGTGCCATTTCCCGTCGTGGGTTTGTATCTGAACCATCGGTTCGGGTTCCTCGCCGATGTCCTTGAGGTAGTAATTGAACCACCCGAACAACTCAACCGCCCAGTCCATTCGACTCATGTTTGGATAGGCTTCGGCTCCATAACCGCTCCCCATCTCGCTGTGTCGGTCGGGTTGGTCAGGATAGTTGTGGGCCCATTGGCCAGCGATGGCTCGTGCGTTGATGCCAGCGTCCCGCATGAGTTGGTAGGTGGGGAACGCGTGGTAGGGGTCAACGTTCCAGTCTTGCATCCCCCAAACGAGGTACACGCTTCCTTGGTAGTTGGCCAAGACGTCCGGAAGATGCCGCCGTTCGTCCCAGTAATCGTTCCATTCAGCGCCACCAAATTCGGCTCCTGCCCACGTTGTCAAGGGGTTGAGCGGGCCGATGACATCGTCGCTGCACATGCGCATGTCGTCGGTTCCGGCGTCGGTCGTGGCGCCTTCGTACAAGGCATCGTAAAGCATAGCCCGTGCTTCGGATGAACCGTTTCTATAGAACATTTCTTGGACACCAATCGAGCCCGAGATAGGCACGATGGTCCTGAGATATGGTGAGGGTTGCTGAGCTGCTTCCCAGTTGGTTGTACCAGCGTATGATTTCCCCATGAGCCCAACGTTGCCGTTTGACCATTCTTGCTCACCGAGCCAATCAACCACGCCTTGAATGCCGGTTTGTTCACCAAGGCCTTTCACGTCCTGGCAGTGCGTGGATTGACCGGTACCAAACGTTGAGGCTTGAGCCAGTGCGTAGCCGTGGGGAACAAAGGTGTCGTAGATCCACTTACCAACGCCACCGTCGGGGACGGTGTTGGGGGCTGAGTCGTCTCCTGCAACGCCCTCTCCGCCAAAGTCGTAGTAGGGGTGAATGGTCATGATGACGGGAATCTTGGTTCCCTCTGGAACATCGGGCAACCAGAGCGCTACATGCATCAGGGCCGGTCCTGGGAAACCTGCATCCTGTTCGCTGGCGGGGAGGTCAACCTCCACAAAGTGTTCTTCGTAGGGCAGAACATCGTAAGTTCCGTTCACGGGGAGCTGAGCGCGGAGCGTGTCCATGGGTAGGTCCATCGTGTGCCGATCGCGAAGTGGCGTATTCCACCATTCAGCGGAGTAATCCGTGGTATCGTCCACAAATTCTGAAGCAGAGGGTGAAAGGGTGATGCCCAACATAAGGAAGGCGAGGCAAAACGCCACGGTGACGCCTGCTGAAATGTTCAACTGACGCTGCGTCTTGCCTTCGACGGGCTTGAGCTCGACCTCCAACGGGGTGGACGACTCGGCCATGGATTGCGCTGACTGCCATCCATCAAGAGGATGACGCTTCTACGCATTCGCTTTTCGAGCTTCGATAAACGAGCGTACGCACAATCCAGTAAAGGCCGAACCGGTCAAGAAGAGCATCAACATCGAGCCGCTGGCGTAGTCGATACCGTCGCCCATCACCATGAAGAAGCGCGTGCCTCCAAGAGCACAAAGCAACCCAAAGCTTACCGCAACATGCATCCACAATTTTCGTTGTTCAGGGTTTGATTTTGCCATCCATCCGGAGGCCACCAACGGCGCGCCAAGGAAGGCGGGGAAGTACGAGGTGACGGAATTTGAATCGGAGAGCACAGAGACGGCGACGCCCCAAGCCACCAGGAACATTCCGTAAGCGAGCGTTAGGTTTGGCATGAACGTTGAATCGTTGTCCATGCGCTACGCTTACCGGTCTCCCTTTTTTGTCTTGATGTTTCAAACGGGTTCCCGCCGTAGTTTTCATTGGGGTGAGGCCCATCCCCGAACATGGTTCGCCAGCGCTTCTTCGGGGTCATCCTTGTGCTGCTTCTCATGGCGCCCGTGGCTTCGTCCCTTCCCGTTGATGCCAAAAACGAGGAACCGATTTGGCGCAGCATCGGCTTGGACCCCGCCGAATGGACCGACCGGCCAGAAACAGAAGACTCGCCAATGATGGATTCCTACACCGGGAACGCTGTCATTTCGATGAACGTGTCCTACCCTTATCCGCCCGATGCGTTAATTCCTTCCTGGGAAGAAGGGACCGTCGTGATTGAATTGTTTGAGCAATGGGCGCCCATCACCACGAGCAACATGATTGCACACGTTGAATCCGGACTGTATGACGGAGTTTTCTTCCATCGCGTCATCAACGATTTCGTAACGCAGTCGGGGGACCCCACTTGCAAAACCATCGGCGTGTATCCGGCCACGAATCCAGGCTGCGGTAGCGGGGGAACGGGAGAAACAATTCCCCTTGAGCACGATGAGAATCTTTCGCACGTGGACGGCGCCATCGGCATGGCGAGAAGCGCCGACCCTGATTCAGCCGATTCTCAGTGGTACATCGCTGAGACCGAAGCCCACGGCCTTGACCCTGAGAACCGAGATGACGAAGGATACGCTACCTTTGGCATTGTACGGCATGGAATGACACATGTCCGTGCCATCGCCGATGTGAAAACCTCGGATGAACCAACGGGGACCAACCTCGATAATCCGTTTGCTTCAGCTGGCCGTCCGCTGTTTGAAGTGAAAATCATCTCGATGGAGATGATCGGTGTTGCTGACCCAGACGGTACCATTCGCAACCCTGTGTCGATGGCTCAAAGCAGCAACACCTTGCTTCAAGACGCCGCTATCGTTGTCGGCGTACCGCTTGCGCTTATCGTGGTGGGCTCCGGTATCACCATGGCGGTGTACGGACAAAGCAACGGCCGTGAAGACCAGCCTTCCAAGCCGGATGCATCCGTTCTTGAGGCGGAAGTGTTGATGGTAGCTGAACTGGTTGACTCCGACGATGTCAAGGGCGGAAGCTGAGGTCCAACACCACGTGTCGAACCCTTGGTGCGAACCACTTGACGCGTTCAACGTGCAACGGTTGAACGCTGAAACGCAAGCCGTGGTGAGCGACCAAATTCTGAAAATAGTCTACCGTAGCCGACGTCCATGACGCAATCTTTTCTTCTTCCACGTTCATATGGATGTGAAGCACGCCTCCTGTGGGTTTGAGAGCCAGCAGACAGGCTTCCCAAACCGGTTCACTTGAGGGTAAAAGACCGAGATGACATCGGTCAGCCGTTTCAAACAAACCCTCGAGGGAGCGGGCATTGTCTCCGGCATGAACAGTGATTCGCTCGCCAAGTCCGTTGGCTTCAACACCCCGCTTGAGTCCGGCCAACGAAGCGGGGTTGATTTCGCAGGCATGCACGTGGGCTGCACCGGCGTTGACCAACATGGGAAAGGTGTAGTAGCCAACGCCGGCATAGGCATCCACGACAACCTCGCCTTGCATGTTCATCGCTCCGATTCGTCGTCGTTCGGTGATGTTTCCCGACGAGAACATGACCTTTGAGGCGTCAAAGGCGTAGGTGATGCCGTGGTCGGAAAACCGCACGTCTGGCGAGCCCGTGAGCATCTTTACCTGCGCTGAGCGATACGTGTCGTTGGCGATGGGGGCTTGGAGACCCAATGATGAGGCCTTCAACGCATGAGCCATGCGTTCCCAGAGGGCTTCGGCCATGGGATGTTGCGCCACTTCTTTCCACGCTTTGGTTTGTCCGAGTTCGTAAGGGAACAGCACCAGCTGGCCGAGTTTTTCCCACTTGGTGGGCAGGAGGTCGTGGACGTTGACGTCCAGTTTGTGGTTTCGAATCCAGGTTTCTGCTGCCTCACTGAGTTGGTGGTGTGGGTCCATTGGTGGCCAATACCTCGTTTTCCCCTCAAGGAGGGTAGCCTCAATGGCGAGATGTTGCTGCACGGTGTTGAGAACGGTTTCACTCCGTTGCACGCCCTGCAGTGGAAACCCAATCGAACCGTTTGATGGTCGAAGGGGCTCAAGCGTCGGGTTCAACCAACCGTTGCCTTTGAGCAACGCATGGATTTGCTCACCGAGAGCGGCTTCCACGACGAGGAACGTCGTCGCCTCCATTCTCTCCATGCGGGACGGAGGAGGGTAACTCCTTTGAAGTTCCCGACCTTAGCCCACATCATGACCTTCGGCGGCGTGAAGCGTAATGATTCCAAAAACGGTCTTCCGTTTCTGCTGGTCGCCATGTTTACGCTTCAGATGTTGGTGCCCGTCGTGAGTGCGAGCGGCATGCAGTCGTGCTCTGGACTCATTGGGTCGGGGACATGTGACGATTACGATCACAGCGACGACATGACGCCTCAACGACAGG
The DNA here is from genome assembly GCA_002502295.1 of Euryarchaeota archaeon UBA561. Lineage (GTDB taxonomy): Archaea > Thermoplasmatota > Poseidoniia > Poseidoniales > Poseidoniaceae > Poseidonia. Next base: position 17,525 of record DANX01000123.1, read on the forward strand.
ATTGGGTTGAGGGGTCCTATGTGTTTGACCTCATCTCAACCTCGTCCATCGAACTAGAATTGACGTGGGCGGTCAGGGAGTTTGAGCGCGATACACTCGGGCTTGGCTCAGACACCGCAGTTGGTGATACCCTCGAGCAAACGGACGGCCTTGACGCCAACGATGGAGCGCCTGCCGACTTGATTCGCCACACGTTCGACCAAAACACAGCCGGTTCTGGTTCTCCTACCGTGGGTCAAAAACTCAAAACCGAGGTCCACGATGCCATCCAAGACGCGCTTGAATCCGGCTTTGGAACGGTTACCAGCATTTCAACGGAATACGTGACGAGTTTTACCAGCGGCGGTCAAACGACCACCTGTTCAACGGATTCCGCCTCGGACGCACAGGCTGAGGGCGCGTCTGAGAACAATGTCTTCGAACCCCCACTTTGCTTCCAAGCCACGGCCTCCGTGGATTTGCTGGCCAGCAATTTCAACCTCGTGGGCTCAGATAACCTCGATCTCGAACGAACCTACCGAGGGCTTCTCACCATGGGTGCTGAGGTTAACACCAGCTTTGACCTAACGACCAAGCCCGGCCACAAAGCGGACTTTGTCATCAATCCCTCCGCTTACTCCACGGTTGTTGGTGTGGACTCCAACGGAACTTTGCTCCTTCAAGCCGGTACTCCGAACTTCAACGCTTCGACCTGGTCGATGAACCATCTGCAAGCGGGAGAATCCGCCACCGACCTGGTTCAAACCGTTGACCTTCGAATGGGTCACCGAAGCACAACGCAATCGCCGACCGTCGACATTGAAGACGGTTCAAAAGCCATTGACCTCAACCTCGTGGTCGACCTTTCCGATGAGAATGCGGCCACGATTGACTTTGCAGCGGGCCTGTACTACCTTGACTCAGAAACACTAAGCGACTGGGGCATCAACATGTTTGAGGTTTCATCCTCCGCTTCCATTCCGGTCATCACCTCCGACGGCATTCGTTTAGCTTACCACAACGACATCGTCGACCTTACGCAGTTCACTGACCAGTTTCCCGTGGGGGACATCGTTGAGGGGTTAGGCAGCACCATGGCCGGCGTTGGAGACATCTCGATGGGTGACATGCAGTGGGTTTCTGTGAGCGACGGCACGGGCATTTTTGATGAGAAAGGTGGGCTCAATTACAGCCATTCGGTCGGGTGCACTGAACCGGTGGCTGCCGGGCAAATGCTCCATTATTGCCTCCAAGGGCCAAACGCTATGGACGCTTCTTATCCGATTTACCTTCAGACCACCAGCCAACCCTTTTCCATGCGCTTCATCGACATCATC
>DANX01000122.1:0-8947 GCA_002502295.1 Euryarchaeota archaeon UBA561
CGGAACAACAACACGGACGGCGATGCCTTTGATGACGGCGAGGAAGATGCGAACTCCAACGGTGTCCTTGATGCGGGGGAGACAGACCCGACGCGCCGTGAGGACTCCGGTGACGAAGATCAGGACGGGATTCAAAATTGGGAAGAGAATTTGACCTGCACCCTTTGGAACGTGGCAGACACCGATTTCGGCGGAATCACCGACGGTCAGGAGCGCAACATCAGTCACGGAACGGACCCTTGTGATTCCTTGGTAAATTTTGAAACAACGTTCGTCCAACAACTCAGCGGTAGCCGGCTTGAGGTTGGCGACGGCTCTGGATTCAACCCCGGCGGAGGCGTGGGTTGGTACAACGTCTCTGGCTCTTGGGAATCGTTTGCCTACGCGACGGTGGTGAACAATGTTCTGCAAGGTGTATCAAACGGGCCATCGGGCACGGCCACGGATGTGGCCAACCGCAACGGTTCTTTCTGCCACACCAACGCCATTAACGCGGGGACCATCGCTACCACGCAGCAATATTGCGACGACGATTACGAAGACAGCGACGGAGACGGCTTGGCTGACTGGCAGGAACTTCTCGGAACGTTCGGCTGGTTCTCGAACCCCAGCATCGCTGACAGTGATGGTGATGGCGTTGACGATTTTGATGAAGTACAAGATAACACCGATCCCAACGAGCCGTGCACGAATCTTCTCGACGAGGACGGCGACGGCTTGAACAATTATTTTGAAAACACCACGGGCTGTGATTTGGCCTATATCGGCATCACCAACGGTTCCCAAGACGTGTGGGTAACCACCTGGACCGCCTATGATACCGATCAAGGCGGTGTCGACGACCGCAGTGAATATTTTGACGGAACGAATCCGGAAAACGACCCTTCCGACGACATTCAACCCGACGATTTTGACGGCGATGGCATTCCCGACGCTGTAGAAAACCAAACGGGAACCGACTGGACCAACCCAGACACCGATGGTGGTGGAATGCTGGACGGACAGGAATGCCCTGACATTTTTTGGTTCGTGAATTGTGCAGGCTCTCCGTTCGATCCCTTTGACCCAACCGACGACATCATGTCGGCTGGAATCGTCTTTTACGCCAACAACACCTCAGGCACCGTGGACTTGAACCTCGACCATCGATGGCGTGCCGTCACCAACGACTTTTACACGGGAACAACCTATGCTCACTTGGAAAGTGTTCATCCACCGCAAGCCATCACCGTCCCGTTCAGCAACCTCACCCACCTTGCCCCGCTCACCTTCTCCAATTCCACCGTCGAATGGAACGTTCAGTTCAATCAACCGTTGTCGACGGGGCAAATACCCGCACCGTCGTATTATTCCAACATCTCGTTTTACTTTGAGCCCACTGCGAACGTATCCCGAACCAACGATACCCATCTGCTGAACATTGATGGCGGGTCCATTGACCAAGTGGTGTTCCAGCAACCGGAGTATTACTTTGATTGGGCCACCCTTGCCTCGACCACGGTTCCAGGACAGGGCTTTCCATACGAATTGCTGGTGGACGAACGGTTCACGAATGCAACCACTGAATTTTCATATGTGCGCAACATTACGTTCGGAGTCATCAGTGACTCGGGAGCAACGGATGCTTACAGCACGGCTTTGGCGTTGGAAGAATTCATCATCAACGGCAACAGCTCCACTGAATTCAAGCGTAATTTCAACGGTTCAGGCACTGTAAGCCCCGTTGACGTCACACTGAACATCCTTGAGGCCCTCAAAGAAGGGTCGTGCCGTGAATTCAACACGGCCTTTGTGACCATGGCTCGCCTTGCTGGCCTTCCAGCGCGCATGGTCACGGGGTACGTCGGTGGAACATGGACGGGCGACGGTTATGCGGTGTACTCTACGGATGCGAGCACTTGGTCGGAAGTCCGTCTGCAGCAGAACAGTGCCAACGGCAACACGGACCTTGGGTGGATTCCGTTTGACCCGTGCCCGCCATCAGAGGAAGTTGAAATTGTAAATCAAACCATTTCGACCATGAGCGTCTCCCGCGACGGCAGCGAAAGCATCACTGTCACAGGTCAACTTCGATACGCCGCCAACGGTACACCGGTCCCGGACATTCGCGTGCTGTCCTACCTCACACCGGTCGTTGACGCTTCTTTCGTCCCCGGTGCAGGAGCTACCCAGGAGCGTTTGCTCGATGAGAACATCACCGATGCCAACGGCACCTTCACGCTGACCGGTTTCCCCAGTGCTCCAACCGCTCCGGGGATGCATAACATCGTCATTGAACACCGCCAATCTGGTTATGTTTCTCATGATGGCGTCATCTTTGACGGCTTTGTCAACCTCACTGAAAATTCGACCCTCAATCACACCGCACCACTGGCCATCAATGCCCCCGTCGCAGGGGCAGGTGCAACCACGGTGATTGAGGGCCGTTTGGTATTGGCCAACGAACCCGCCGATGAAATCTTCAACATGCCAAATCAAACCGTGTGGCTGTCTTACACCTCCGCTGTTGACGGGGCTCAAAATTTCTCAGCGCAAACAGACCCAAGTGGCTCGTGGACCATCACGCTAAACCTGAGCGAGACGGAGCCTCGTGGCAATCTCTCAGCGATCCTTGGCTTCTCTGGATGGCAAGATACATCCGTTTCCGGCGCCGTTCCTGCGACCTTCCATCTCAATCCCACAACCACCGGAATCGTCCTCAATGTCACGGATGCGCCAAACTTGACCGCCACCATTGAAGGTCCGCTGGCGAACAACAGCATCTTTTTGCTCGGCGATGACGTTTACATCAACGGCTCTGCGCTGTCCCTAGGGGCCTCGCCTGTTGCCCTGTCGGGGGACCTGCAATTTTCCATCCGAACCAACGGTTCTGGAGATGGTTGGACGGAATTGTTCAACCTGAGTGTCTCGGGTACGTTCGCCGTCCAGTTCCAACTCCCAACCAACGTCATGGTTGCGGCAGGTGAAGTTGAGGTACTTCTTCGGTTCTTCCCGTCGACACTGCCGGCGACCGATGACGCCGACGTCAGTTCCGGAGCGCCTTACTTCCTTCGTGGGCTGCTCGACTTCGTCGTTCAAGAATCCTCTCAGATACGCGGCCAAGATGCCCTTCTCACCGTCCAAATCAACGACCATCGAGGCATCGGGGCAGGCGGCGAAGTTCTCGGCAATTACGATTTTAGTTTCAACGGATCGTGGATTAACACAACGGTCGATCCAACGCTTGATATCTTGGAAATCATCTTCCCGTTGGGGGCCAATCTCCGTGCGGGCGACTATCCAATCGACGTGTCGTTCAACGGCTCTTCGTTCTACCAACCCTCCACGGGTTCAGGTTCAATGCGAGTCATGGCCGACATTGGCTGGAATTTGTCCATCGCTCAAGATTGGACGTTCATGGGGAACTCAACGCGGTTGTTCGGAGACGTCTTTGATTCGGTCTACCTCACGCCCGTCCTCAACAACACGACCCTCATCACGGTCTCGTTGTTCACCGAACAAGGTCCAATCGATGTGGCTCAATCGAGCCTCAACAACTCCACGGGTGCCTTTGACATTCCGATCACCATGCCCACAAACCTGCCCTCGGACGCCTACGAATTTGTGGTGGACTTTGATTTCCTCAGCCAAGCACCCGTTGGTGGTGCCTACTACACTTTCGTTGATTCAGCCGTACCACCAGCGCCACCCACGCAGATTTCAGTCTTGGGTGGAATCATTACCGAAGTGGTTCTCGAGGCCGAGCGCTCTGCTTACATCGTGGAGATGAACGACACCGTCTCTTTCAACGCCAAAATCACCGACATCGCTGACAGCTCGAACATCAGCGGAGTCAGCGTCGATTACATTTGGGATTATGGGAACACCAACCTGACCCTCGGTACGGGGATCACCGATGACGAAGGAAACGCCACCTTCGCGTTTACACCCTCTTCGATCGCCCCCGGTTATTACGACCTGGGCATCGTGGTTCAGGACGACCTCTCAGCAGCCCTTGCTGCTGGAAACAGCCGCCGCTACGGAAATTCCACCGTGGTAAACGTGACCGTCCAGGTGACCAGTTCCATCCTGATTTCTTCCGTGCCGAGCACGGTTACGGCCGGTGTGCCGTTCAACGTGGTCGGCCAGGTTGAAGATTCCGAAAACACCAGTCGCCCCCTTATCTCAGCCGTCCGCCTCAACGTGTTCTGGCTGGAAAACCCTGACGAGTTGCTGTTGAGTAATTTCGCAACCACCAACAACGGGAGCTTCAACATGACTGTACCAACCGACAGCGCTGGAAACGGAACCACCCGAGGCCCTCACACATTGGTCATCAGCGTGGTCAACGAGTCCTCACCGTTCTACCTTACTGCTTCAGCGCAAACTCCCATCCAAGTGATGGGGGTTTCTCGATTGGAAAACCTCCAGCCGCTCAACGCCATCGTCATCAATCGCGGCAATTCAATCAACATGTCAGCCCAACTCGTGGAAGCATCGGACATGTTTACGCCGCTCTCAAACTACGAAGTTGGGTTGCAATTCCATGAAACATGGTTGTCGCCACAACTCACCAATGGAGAAGGATTTGCGAACTTTACCTTCTCGGTTCCATACGACCACCCATTGGGGTTGATCGTGGTTCAGATGATGTACAACGGCTCAACCGACCTTCTCCCGACCACTGCAAATCTGACAAGCATCACCGTTCGTTCGTTGACTTTCCTCGTTGTTGATAGCATTACGGCGAACCCCGTGGCTGGCACTGCCTTCAACATCAGCGGCCAAATCGTTTCAGACAATGGCTCGGGACTTGTTGAGCGAGACAACAGCGTCTTGCCCAATGCCAACGTGCTGTTCTCCATCGATGGGCAACCTTCTGGATTTACAGCAACCGGTGGTTCAATCGGTGTGGATGGTTTCTGGAACGCCACCATTCGGCTGAGCGAGACGTTTGCCGCAGGAAATCACGAAATGGAAGTCACCTACATACCGAACGTCAATTATTACGTTGGGTCGGAGAACAACACGACCTTTGATTCTCGAGGCTTCTCAGTGATGAATTTCATCGTTCCCTCTCTCGACGGTATTGGACAGCCTTCGCTCAATGACCGAACCGAACGGGGCGCTCCAGTATCCTTCAGCGTGCTACTGCGAGACAATCAAGGTCAACCCTTGGACAACCAAAGCGTCCTCGTTTCCCTGACCTCAACGCTTGATGGAAGCTCGCCGGTTCAAATCACGGTGCTCACCGCTTCGAACGGTTCTGCATGGGGCAATCTCACCGTTCCCGCCAACATGTCGGTTGGACCAACTGGAATCCACGCCACCTATGGGGGAATCTCAGGAACCACTGGCCTCGTCGGCACGAATGCGAGTTCACAATTCGTGGTGTTGGGTCAAACCGACCTCACCATTGTCGACGCTCCTTCAGTTCTTGTTGCAGGCGATACACTTCTGGTGAACGGCACCCTGCTGGACGACCTCGGACTCGCCCTGCAGAGCAATGGCGAACCCTCCACCGCCATCGTCCATCTCCTGATTGACGGTATTCCTGTGGCAAGCGTTGAAACGAACAACGTGACCGGTGCTTACTCCTTTGCCTACACCCTTCCAGACAACACGGCCGCTGGACCTCACCAAATCACCGTTGAGTTCCGAGGTGGGCGTGAATGGGTCGACCCGGTTGGATATGGTGATACCAACAACCCAGAATACTACATGCCAAGCTCAGCGATGGTTGAATTTAACGTGAGTGTTCCGACCAAAATTTTGCTCCTGACGGCGAGCGGTGATGCGGACCGTGAGACCACCATGACCATCCAAGGAAGGTTGCTTGATGTGGTAGACAACCCACTCGCTGGCATGACCATTGAAATCTGGCTTGGTGGACAATGGTTGACGAACACCACCACCGACGAAGTCGGGGAATTTTCAGCCGTCCACCCCGTTCCATCCGATGCCCCGTTGGGCCCCGTCACCCTCGAAACCCGTTTCACAGGAACGGTTGCCTACTTGCCCAGCAACGCTTCGGGTCTGTGGGAAATCTTCAGCCCGGTTTTGGTCACCGTTGATATCTCGTCTCCCGTAGCTGTGAATCAAACGGTTTCTATCAGCGGTTCAGTTGTCGATAATCAACTGCTGGGAATTGCAGGCCACGATGTTCAACTCGTTGTTGAAGGCATTCTCATTGCAACCCTGACGACCGATGCAAACGGCGACTTCTCCTTTGATTGGTCAGTGCCTGATATCTTTGATTTCGGAAACCAAACGCTGTTTGCAGAGGTAGCTCCTCAAGGTTACTACCGTTCAGGCGAAGGAAACGCCACGTTCTTCCTCTCCCACCGTTCATGGGTCACCCTATTGTTCGAGGATGGAATTGACGCGACGCGCGGAGACACCTGGGAACTTAGCGGTCGTTTGTACGATTTCGATACGGTGGACCGTGATGGCCTCGTAGGATTTGAGCTCTTGGTCCAACTTGACGGCAATACGCTGTTCACAACCACGACCTCTGTGGATGGCGAATGGAGCGCTACGGTTCCCGCCACCATGGATTTAGAGCGTGGAGATCACACCATTACGGTCTTGTTTGAAGGGACACAAGCACATTTGCCAGCGGATGCGGAGAGCAGCGTTCGCGTCTGGTCGGATGTGACCATCCATGTGGATGCCTCAACTCGCTCGCCGGTCGTAACCCGCTCCGACAGCGTCTTCGAACCGGTCTTCTATTCGGGTTCGATACAGGAAGTCGGTGGTTCGGGCGAAGTCTTCGAGAATTTACTCCTTTCCATTGGCAACGGTTCAAACTGCGAAAGCGGTCGCGAAGGCGCCCGTTGTTTCCCGGCAACCTCTGTTTCGTGGTCCAACGGCAATTATTCGCTCAGCGCAACAGCGCCGTTCTGGCTCGATGTAGGCTCACAATACTTCTTCATTGAAGTGGCCCGAAACGACACGCACTACCTCAATGCTGCCAGCATCAGTCAGTCGGTGTTTGTGCAAGTAGACGCCGTCATTACGGTTGACCTCTACGAAGTGGTGGAGGATGAACAAGAAGTGGTCGGTGGGAGCCTCACCGTCATCGCCGAAGACACGGGCAACGGCATTCTTGGCATTGACGTGGTCGTTTACCTCTACGATTCCAATCAGACTCAACTCGCCAACCGTGGAGCGCAGACCGGTGAAGACGGTAAGGCGAACTTTGTGTTTGAGGCAGACCCGCCATACGGTGATTCCGATGTTTGGGGCCAATTAACGATGGACATCATCGTCAACGATCCACGGCTTTCTGCTCAAAGCATACAGGCTTTCGAAACCTTGCGGAGTGAAGGCTTTGCACCGCAATACCAATTCACAGAGGAACAAGCTGACACGCCTTGGTGGTCTTACCTCCTGGTTCTCGTCCTTGCGGCTCTGGTAGCCGGTGGCGTTGTGATGTACCGCCGAAAGAAGGTCGCCGACGACTTGCTCAAGGATGCAGCTGAAGTCTTTGCCTACACGGCAGAATTGTTGGCGGCAGGGGATGCCATTCGTGAAGCCATCTTTACGTGCTATCAAGACCTCTGTGGATTGCTTCAGCAACGCGGCTTCTTGCGGCGGGACTTCGAAACGGTCCGAGAATTTGAATTCGCCATTCGCCAAGCCCTCCAAGGTGTTTCAGAAGACGCTCTCACCGCTCTTGACAACACGTTTGAGATGGCTCGATACAGCCGAGAGGAAATGGGACCTCAGCATCAAGATGTAGCGGTGCAAGCGTTGACACGAATGAGCGGCGAAATTGCTCAAATCCAAGCGGTGCCCAGTCGCTAAGGCTCACCAGCGGAGGCTAAGCCTTCCGTGGCTAAAATCTGCGGTCAATGTTCCGGAAGCTTCGCTTGGAAGTGGAAACTCCCGAACCAAATTTGGACCCTCCGGGTCCTCGATGTCGAGTTTGACCAAGGTCGCTTCTTCAGTGTGCTTCACATGGAGTTGTATCGCTTCTTCGTTGGCTCCAAGAAGCGGGATGGTCAATCCGTCAGGATTCATTCTCCCGTTGATGCCTTGAACGACCCAAGCTAGGGCTCGTTCCGGGTGAACCTCTGCCAGACCGGTTTCCGGAAGCATCCCAGCGGTCACCAACACTTCGGTGTGACGTTGACGTACCTCGGATAGGTGACCGAGTGATGTTTCAAAGTCTGCTTGCAAACGCTCAGCGTCGGCCTGCAATCCGTCAAGTGAGGCCGCTTCAGGGTGCTCTGAAGGAGCATCCTTGGTGCTTATTTCCAACACTTCCCACTCTACCATGCAAATTTGGAGATGGCGAGCCCACATGAACCTTCGGACGTGATTCACTCCGCTTCAAGTGTCCTGTCTGGGTGGACTCGGGCAAAGAATCGACGAGCAAATGCGTGGGTAGAATCCTTGTCAGATGCATTGTACATTTTGATGTCATCTGGGAAACAACCAGCGTAGGTTCGCTCCGTAACTCGGCGGTCCAACAGCAAAATCAACGCTCGGTCACCGATCGACCGGATCGGCCGGCCCATGGCTTGGAGGATGGAGTTCACTGCGGGTTGTGACACCGTGTAGCGCCATGCAAGGTTCCTTCCAAAACGTTCCTCTGCATAGGTTTTCAACGCTTTCGAAAGAACGGATGGCGGTGAATTTGGTATGCCAATGCATGCCACAGCATCCAAGGCTCCACCGTGGTAATCAATGCCTTCCGAAAGCCGAGCGCCGAACACACCTGCCAGGAGAATTTTGTTTCCTGCTCTTTTTTCACGAAGAAGCATGCCGACCATCTTGTCGAGGTCTTGCTTCGTCATGTCTCGATCTTCTTTGACCATTCGCTGGACACCTTTGAAATTGGCTTCAAGAACGATGTCGTCCAGCATGGCGTACGAAGGCGCAAAAATCGCTACATTTCCAGGTGATGCGTCGATGAGTGACTGAATGTGTTGGCGTATCGCTCGGGTGTTTTCAGGTCCTC
>DANX01000122.1:9321-19535 GCA_002502295.1 Euryarchaeota archaeon UBA561
GCTGCAAACGGTGATGCATAGGCGACCGTGGAGGTGTTCATCTCAGGGAGTGCCAGAAGATTCGCATACATTTTCGGAGGATACAGCGTTCCTGACATGAGGATTGAACCTCCTGAGTGATTGAACACCGATTTGGACACAAGCCCCGGGTCCAATAGATGCAGCGTTAAACGTCCCTCTCTCCCTTTCGGAGAAAACACCATGCAGAGAGCAGTTGTGTTTCCATACTTGCACACCGAGTGCAAAATGTGAGCGACTCTGTAAGCATCTGGTTCAGAGCTCTCTTCGTCGCTTTCGGCTTCAATTTGGACCGATTGTAGAATGTCGGCGAGTTTCATCAATCGCTGGCCACGATTGGTTTCGTCGGGTTTCTTGATGTCGGTATCAATGCGCATTTGCCCAGACAATCCTTCCACTTCATCGCAGGCTGCGTGAAAGAGGTTCTCAAAATCGTTCATGTCGATTCGTACCTCATCCTCGTCCCCGGATAGATCGTGGTATGCGCTGAATGATTTTATCAGCGCTGTTCGGTAGGCTTTCATGACCTCAAAGGCCCAACGAACCTGGTCAAGTTGGTGATTGATGCCTCTCGAATCTTCGCGTTTTGCAATGTTTTCGAGGTTGCCCATGTGCTCTTCCAATTCCATGGAGGCGTTTCGAACGATGGTCGGTGTAATGGTCCGCTCCATCGTCATCCGAATACGGTCGGGTAGGTTGTGGGCTTCGTCGACAATGAGGATGCTGTTTTCCAAATCGATGCCCATGGCGGGAAGTGAACTCTCACGTATTTGGTCTGCAAAGATATGGTTGTAATCGCACACCAACACGTCGGCGTCTTTGACGGTCGAACGACAGGTCTGCCACGCACAGACTCCCATCGACCTCGACACAGACACGGTTTCCTCAACGTGCCGTGGTTGTTGAAGGATAAACGACCTTAGCGATTCTTTCCGTTCAGCTTTGGTCGATTCTGCTGAATTGGCGTCGCACAAGCACCGGCCGGAAAAGAGGTCAACAACCTCACACATCGATTCCCGACCGATGACATCAACCACTTTGACAACTCGGTGACCTTCGGCGAGACTGGCATTGATTTTTCTGATGGTGTCGATGACGATTTTGTGTTGGGACTGGCGGCCCGTGAGAAAAAGAACATGAGTGCGGTTCGGTCGGTTTCTCGCAACGGCGAGAGCTGCTGCAAGCGAGGCGGCGGTTTTACCGATACCCGTCGGGGCGGCTGCTACGTGAAAACCACCCGCATCGAGGGCCTTGCTAGCGTCGTTGATCATCTCAAGTTGTCCGGGCCGTGGTTGTTTGTGGGCGAGGAACGGGAAGGTGGACGAATCCACATGTGTTTCATCACCGTTCATAACGCCCATACCACGGCGACCCTCCTAAAGGATTGGCATGAAGGTCACAGGTTTCACTGGCTTCGGTCAATGTGCCCAGAAATGTGGGGGCTGGGCACGGGGAACCACCGCATCAACTGACGGGGGTGGAATCTGGGCCTCCCTGTCCGTCGTCCAGGGAGGCGTGTGGGGGTGTTTGGTTGTGGGAACCAAGGCCAAGACGTGCACGACGGGCACGTTGATACAACGAGACAAAACTCTGCAAGACTGGCCGGTCTTGCGGAGTTCCAAGGGTGGCATCACCAAGGTTGTAGCCCGAGTTTTGCCAATTCATCCCATCCCCTCCAGTCTCTCACCAATTCATTCTTGGTATTCGTTGCGTCGTATCGTTCCTTCTCTGGACGCCTCCAGAGCGGAATCGAAGGTGCTTGAGACCGCTTCCAACTCGGCAGCGGCCTTTCTCATGTACAATTTGAGCCCTTCTTGGGCAGCGATTTCTGGTGTTGTTCCTTGGAGTTCATACAATTTTCCAAGTTGCAGTTGATCGTTGCGTCCAAGCGGGATTCGAATTGATTTCATCCCATGCAGGGCCGGTTGATTGTGGAGGAATTCCTGGATGGCCAACCGCACAACGTCTGACCTGCTTCGGGCCCCATCCATGCCGATTCGAGCATCGAGGAGAGCCAAGTCTTCCTCAGTGATTCTGAGAGAGACGGCACTGGTGGGCTGGGTCATCCGGGTTCCTCCTGTAAAGAATGCTCAGAACTGCGACCATATAAATGTATCCTAGATGATGACAATATGTCATAATTTGTAATACAATGCGAAAACGATTGACGACGGCCCACCGAGCGAAGTTTCAAGGACGAGGCGCTCTTAAGACAGGACATGACCCTTGTTCCAACCCGTGGACTTTTTCTTTACCTCGAAACGCTGCGTGTAGCATTTGATGACAAAATCGTCACCGACGATGAAGCTCAGATCCTGCGGATCCTCGCTCAGGCGCTTGGCGTTGCGCCATCGGATACCGCCGAATGCCGTTCAATCGTTGCCGGTGAAGCACCTTCCCCTTTCAACGATGGGAGTGAATTTGGGACCCACCAGATGGGCGATGCCACCACCTACCAATCGGCCCTTATCGCTGCGCTTGACGATGACATCATCAGCGAGGATGAGTGGGCCATGCTTGACCATCTGCGACGCATCATTGGACTTCAAGAGGATCAGCACGCGTTGATTGAGGAATCGATTCGGGGCATGGGTGAAGTTGATGCTGAAGGTCAGAGACGAGTGGAACGCCTTGAGCGCTACCTCACTGTGTGCAGTTTTTGAACCCCATTTTATCCCGTTCCGAGGGAGTACAGGGGCAACCATTAGAAAGGGTCTGCGTAAGGGACGCCCAATACACCTTGAGGTGTGAGAAGGTATGCCGATGAGCCCCAGTGATGCAATTTATGCGAAAGTCGTAGCCAGAGACCCAGAACAACCAGAATTCCACCAAGCGGTAAAGGAAGTTCTGGAATCTCTTGAGCCGGTGCTTGAAGAAAGTCCGGAGTACATTTCCATTGTCGAGCGGGTAGTTGAGCCAGAGCGACTTATCCATTTCCGAGTCCCGTGGGTTGACGACGCAGGCAATACGCAAGTCAATCGAGGCTTTCGTATTCAATTCAATGGCGCTATTGGACCCTACAAGGGTGGCCTTCGATTCCATCCGAGTGTGAACGCTTCCATTTTGAAGTTCCTCGCCTTTGAGCAGATTTTCAAGAACTCACTCACCGGTCTCCCAATGGGCGGTGGCAAGGGTGGTGCTGACTTCGACCCGAAGGGCAAGTCAGATGGCGAAGTCATGCGTTTTTGTCAGTCCTTCATGATGGAATTGTGGCGACATATCGGCCATGATTGCGACGTCCCTGCCGGCGACATCGGCGTTGGCGGTCGAGAGATTGGCTACATGTTTGGCATGTACAAGCGACTTCAAAATGAATTCCAAGCAGGTGTTTTGACTGGAAAAGGCTTGGCGTACGGCGGTTCGCTGATTCGACCAGAAGCGACCGGTTACGGCCTTGTTTACTTTGCTCGTGAGATGCTCGCCACAAAGGGCAAGTCGTTCGAAGGTGCTGTCGTCTCGATTTCAGGATCTGGAAACGTGGCTCAATATGCCTGTGAAAAAGTCATTGACCTTGGTGGCAAGCCGGTCACGTTCTCTGACTCGTCCGGCTTTATTCACGACCCAGACGGCATCGACCGAGAGAAGCTTGCTTGGGTCATGGACCTGAAGAACAACCGACGTGGGCGGATTTCTGAATACGCTAAGCAATACCCCTCCGCAACGTTCACCGCAAGCGCCCCCGAACCCTCCTTGAACGGACTCTGGGGCGTTGATGTTGATGTTGCTCTCCCGTGTGCGACCCAGAATGAACTCAACGGCGAAGAAGCGAAAATGCTTGTCGCCAACAAGGTCATTGCCGTCGGTGAGGGCGCCAACATGCCGTGCACACCCGAAGCCGTTGAGGTCTTCCATGAAGCCGGCGTTCTTTTCGCTCCAGGAAAGGCGAGCAATGCTGGCGGTGTCGCTACCTCCGGTCTTGAGATGTCGCAGAACTCACTTCGCATGCCTTGGACGCGCGAAGAAGTCGACGAGAAGCTTGAGGGCATCATGGTCGCTATTCACAAGAACGCCTTCGAGACTGCAAAAAAGTACGGCCGTGAAGGCGATTACGTGTTTGGCGCAAACGTGGCAGGTTTCCTCAAAGTTGCCGAGGCAATGATTGCTCAAGGCGTCGTTTGATCAACCTCTTTTGCCGTGTTTCCCCGGCGTGAATCAAACAGTTTCGGCCATCGTTGCTTCAAGCGGCGAAACAGCCATCGTGAAAAGACCATTGAGAACGCCAAAAAAATGAGCGACGTCCACCAAGGTGCCGCATCGTTCGTGGCTAATCCGTAGGTGACAACCAGAATGCCAATCCCATAAACGGCGCGAAAGGCTGAGAACACCAACATCCCGCGAACCACTGGGTGGCTCATCCAACCTTCCTTTTTCTCGACCATCCCTTTCCCTTCCGGTTCATCCTCTGAATTCTTGGAAGTACTGCTGTGTGTAGCGTACGGCGTCCTCGTGAGGGTATCCCTGCGCAAGCAACCCATTGTAGTAATCCCGTGCGGGGTCGGGTTGTGCGACGACGGGTTGTGCGACGACGGGTTGTGCGTTGTGGTTCGGCACAGCCACCTGATTGGTGGGGGCGGGTTGTGCTGCGGCGGGCTGCGCGTTGAAGTTCGGCATGGCAACCTGTGCAGCGAAGTTCGCTGCGCTGGCTTGCGCCACTGCCCATTCCTTTTCCTCCTTGCTTCCACGGCTTCGCATGAACAGACCAATGAGAACCAATGCAAGGATAAGGCCAATGCCCCCGCCGATCAAGGCGTTGGAAGACGCCAGGAAAGTCTCTTCTTCTGCTGGTTCCAATACCCATCGAGTGGGGTCATTGGGATAGGCATCTGCACCGTCCTCAACACTGTATTCCGGCGTGGGGTCGGAGTAGTTGTCACCGTCCGTATCCAAGCAACCGATTCTATCTGCAGAAGACGTTCCCTGAACCAACGGGCAAGCGTCCGCTCCTTGAGCCAACGACCAATCGGTGGTTGCGTCTGAAATGCCATCACCGTCGCTGTCGTCGCAACCGAATCGGTCGATGGTTGATGTTCCTCGAACGTCTGGACAGGCATCTGCTTGGAACCCATCGGGGTTGTCTCCGTACAGGTCTTGGTCTTGGTTGGACCATTGTGATGGCTCCGTCGGGAAAGCGTCTGCCCCTTGCTCAGGGCCCCAGTTCACATCGAAATCTGGGTCGGAATAACCGTCACCGTCGGTGTCAACGCAACCCAATCGGTCAACGGTCGATTCGCCTGCAAATTCAGGGCACTGGTCGGCTTCGTTTCCTGAAGCGTTGTCGCCGTATCCATCACCATCCATGTCTGACCATTGCGTGGGGTCGTTGGGGAAGGCGTCTTGCAGATTGTACCACCCATCACCGTCTTGGTCGGGGCACCCAACCAGTCCGTTTTGCCAAGAAGTTCCCTCTTGGGTCGGGCAAGCATCCTGATTGAATGCGTCAGAACGGAATTCACCAGGCCACGATGGATTTCGGTCATCCCATGAAGCATTGGCATAGTTGTCTCCGAAGCCATCAGCGTCAAAGTCAGACCACTGCGTTGGGTCGTCGATGAAGGCATCAGCTCCAGACTCGGCATCCCACGTTGCGTCGGGGTCTGAATGTCCATCACCGTCGGTGTCCAAGCAACCCGTTCGGTCTTCCATGGACGTGCCAGCTACGGTTGGACAATCATCGGGGGTTGTTCCTTCTGCGTTGTCTCCGTAACCATCACCGTCTGCATCTGACCACTGCGATGGGTCCTCAACAAAGGCGTCGTCAATGTCTGCCCATCCATCTCCATCCACGTCTGGGCAGGCGTTTTTGCCACCAAGGGTTGAATTGCCAGATAGGTCAGGGCAATCATCAAATGCGTTCGACCAGCCATCACCGTCGTTGTCCAAACAACCCTCTTCTCCCAGAGTGGAAGTTCCGACAACCGTTGGGCAATCATCACTCACGTCTTCGAAGCCATCACCGTCATCATCCGTGTCTTCATCGGCATCGCGGCATCCATCGCCGTCCACATCGGTGATTGAATCAGAGACCCATGTTGGGCGCGGGGGTTGATAGGATGAGCGTGGGCAAAGGTCAACGTCGTTTTCGATTCCGTCGTTGTCCATGTCGGAATCTTCCACGTCGTCTTTGCACCCGTCTCGATCCCAATCCGTGGAGTTGGATGGATCATCAAAGTTTTGTGTTGAGGCCCAATTTGCAGCTCCTCCACGTGCGCAATTGTCGGGAGAGTTATCGGTGATGCCGTCATTGTCGTCGTCGAAGTCGCAAGCATCGCCTTGTGCATCTCCGTCGGTGTTTCCTTGGAGTGGGTTTGAATCATCTGGGCAGTTGTCGGATAAATCGGGTACACCGTCGTTGTCTTTGTCGGCTTTCATGGACGGGTCAATCGCCCAAACAAAATTGTCCCACCCACCCGTAGTAGTCACGCTGTTGGTGCCTTTGGTGATGGTATCGCTTCCTGATGGACCAGCAAACGAACCGACCACGGCGGCTATGTCGCTTGAATTGATCGCAAGGCCCCAACCCAGTTCAAGGGCGTCGCTTGCCGTGACGTCCAACCACGACCATCCGCCCGTGCTGGTCAAGCCTCCCATCAATGCATCTGCATCGATGTTTGCCCAACTGCTGCTTGTCGGTGTGACGCCTTTGGTGCCCCCTGTGAAGGTTGAGCTGGCAAAGACGGTGGTGAAGATAATTTCACGTTTTGAGGTTACTTCCATTCCCTGAAGGCTGTCAGCGGCGTTGCTACCACCGATCACGGCCCATTGATTGGATGAGGTTGTACCTTCTTTGATGATAAAAATGTCCGCACCACCTTTGTTTGCGGTGATGGACCAACCGTTCTTGCTCATCGTTCCTTCAAATGAACCGCCTACATAGAGGTCGCCGTATGCATCCAACGCCATGTTCGAAAGGGTGACTGCTTGGTTCGGAATACCGTATCCGGTGACGGATTGAAACGCACCGCTGCTTGAGAGTGTTACGATGAAGGAATCCGTTGTCCCTACGGTGCTGTAGGATTGCGTTCCAAACAGCACGTTGTTTTGGGTCACTCCGGAAACATGGATGTCTCCGTTGGGCCCTACGACGACATCGGTGACTGTCTGCGTCCCAAAGCCTCCTCCGCTCACAACCCACTTTAGAGCACCATTGGCACCATCGAGCTTAGCGATGAAAACCTCTGCGTTTGAAACATTGATGGATGTACCTCCAAAGTCGGTCTCACCCGAGAAATAGCCGGCAACGATGACATCGCCGACTTGGTCGACGGCGATGGCTTGCGGAATGCTGGTATCGGTGCTTGAATTTGGAAGGGTTTGGAAGCCTTTTGCCCATAGCCAGTTTCCTGTGGGATCTGTTTGTGCGATGAAGGCGTCAAATTGAACCGCAGTGGCCAACGGGATTTGGCCGAAATCCACCGGCCCGTACATGTAACCCGCCACGATTGGGTTGCCTGAATGCGAAGTGACATCGGCGAGATAGGAGACTCCTCCCTGTGAATGGTCTGCACCAACCAAGAAGTTCCAGTTTCCGATGTCATCCAGCGAAGCGAGGAAAAATTCGTTCCCGTTGGTGAAGGGGGAGGATGGAATGTAGGTCTGCGTTCCGAAGGTCACACTTTGAGCAGAAGAGTTGACGTCCCCTCCGACAACATAGCCCATGTCTGATCCAGCGATGGCTCCTGTGAATTCATCGTGGCTGCTTGAACCTCCACTGGTTAGAAACACCTCTGGAGATGTACTCCGAGCAGAGGCCTCAAAATGACCCGGCGTTGATTCATCAAGAACCCCTCTCGGGGTAATTTCGAGCGTCATTGAGCCTAGGATGCTCAACAGCAACAGGGCGATGAGTGCTGTGGCGACACCTCTACGTGTTCTGTCCATGCTTCGCCGGTGCCTTCAAAGGCCATCAAGGTGTTGTCCAACGGCGTTGGAAAATCACTCAAGATTGCTTTCCAGTGCCATCAAGTCACTGTCTCCAGCGTCCAGGACGGTGATGGTGGAAACGGAGAAGGGCTTACCACAGGCGATACCGAGTTCACGGTTCACCATACGAGCTCGATGCATGCTCACCTCAGGATGAGCAGCACGCAAGGACGTTGTGTATTCCTCTGGGCAGTTCGCTGCGATGATGATCATCTTGGCGTTTCCTTCAGCACAGGCGTCCTTGGCTTGTCGTTGTCCAAACAACAGATTACCTGTTGTGATTGCATTCTTCAGTTGTCGGCTTAGATCCATTGTAGTTCCTCCATTCTCCACATGTGTTTCTCATGGTTGGAATTTCATTCTTCAGGGATGTAGTACAGGGCTACACTTCCGGTACCCAAGGAGATGGGTTGTCCGACGATGATGTTCTCTGCAACACCCGTTAAGTGGTCCTTTTCACCGATGATACCAGCCTTAAGCAGGTGGTTAACGGTGACTTCGAACGCCGCACGAGCGAGGATGCTGTGCTTGGTTCCGGACACTCCGTGTCGGCCAATGGCTCGAACTTCTCCTTCAGAGGTCATCACGTCAGCAACCATCAACAGGTGTCGCACGTCAACTTCCAAACGAGCACCGTCAAGTGTCATTTGCAATTCATTGACGATGGCTTGCCGTGCTGCCTCAATTCCCAAGTAATCGTAAATTTCGATGATGTTGTTGGTGTAGGTCCGTGAACGGTCAATGTTTTCCAACTCACTGATGCGCTGAAGGTTGCTACCAATGGTGGAGAGGTAGTATTCTCCAGTCTTATCGTCGAGCTGTGGGTTGGCTCGCTCAATCCCCGGAATACCTTTCAGACGCATGTCGCGAATCTTCTCTTCAAGTTGAAGAAGCATGGTGTACGAGGGGGGATTCTCAGCTAGGTCAGCCAGGTCTTCCTCAGCGTGTACGCCAGGGATCATCGTCAGCGTGGATGGATTCTTTTCCTTGTCGGCTTGGACATACAAACGGGTGGCCCGCTCCAACTTGTCCTTGACTTCACCAGCGCTCATGCCGCGTTGCTTGAGGTTGCCCTTGTTCAGGTTCAGAACAAGGCGTCGTTGTGCGACGTCGGTTTCAAGCGTGGCAATGTTGACGGTTGTGGTCACTTCAATGGCGGCTGCAAGTTTCTGTGCTGCTTTTCCGTCCTGCATTTGACCCTCCGTCAAGCGGATCGTCATGGTTGGGGTTTGAGGCACCTTTCTTGCGTCTACAATCTCAATGATACGTGGCAAACCTTGGGTGACGTTTACCGTTGCAACACCGGCATAGTGGAACGTACGCATCGTCATCTGTGTGCCGGGTTCACCAATGGATTGAGCCGTGATAATTCCCGCAGCTTCGTAGGGGTCAATGCTGGCACGATCAAGGGCGACAATGGCTTCGTCAATGACCTTCTTTGCTTGGGGCTTTGTCAGTTTCTTTTTTCCGCGAGCGTGGCAGGCTTGTGTTAAGTCCGAAAGGATACGGTTGGTGAACCGACCGGAACCAGTCGCCTCAACGGCCTCTGCCAATTTCACGTAGACGGCGTCCTCTGCGAGTTCGTTTTCCATGGCGAGCATCTTTCGTTCGTAGTCATACGGTTCGATGTCCACGACGGTCTTCGCACGGGCGCGACGCTTGCTGCTTCGTCCCGAGAGACGTACTTTGGTCACTGGGCCAGTGCTCTCACCATCACCATCTCGACCCTTTTGGGTTGCAGCGATGATGGTGGCATGGATGTTTCCTGCGGTTTCGGAATCGGTTTCGCAGATTTTGGCGATGTCGGCTTGCTTCATCACTTTGACATCGTCCCACTTACGGTCATCGGCCAGAGCGTGAGCGAAGTTCTCGTCAATGCCCAAATCCATGAGCTTCTTCTTGGTTGCACTCTTGACGACCATCAGTTCTCACCTCCATCATGTTCTGCGGATTCTTCCCAGGCGCCCATGTCCTCTTCTTCTGCACTGAATTCGTAGGAATCACGATCAATTTCGAGTCCACCTTCAGTACCGAGAGCGGCGTCAACGATGACGTCAATGTTGAACGGAGAGCCGTGCACACCACGGGACGGGTCAATACCGTCCTCGCCGTAGCTGAATTGGATGATTCGGTTAGCGGTGTTTCGGACCGAGAGCATGTCGTCGTCGAAGACCTTCAAATCGTCCATGGCGTTGATGAGTCGGCGTTGCATGTACCCTGACTTTGCGGTACGAACGGCGGTATCGACCAAGGACTCACGGCCAGAGACGGAGAGC
>DANX01000076.1:0-2421 GCA_002502295.1 Euryarchaeota archaeon UBA561
CCATCGGCGCCATCGGCGCTTGCCCCAGTTCTCGACAGGGGTGCTTACTAGGCTCGCATTTGGCATGGTGATGATGGTGTCTGCTGAGGTTCGAATCAACGTCGTTCGCAGATTGATTTCGATGACCTCTCCTTCCGCAGCGCCCACGCTGATCCAATCTCCAACCTTGAACGGGCGGTCAAGCAGCACGGTGATGGCACCAAAGAAGTTTGAAATCGAATCCTTCGCAGCGAGGGCAAGCGCCAATCCAGAGATGCCTAGGCCGGCGATGAGCGAGGTCAGATCGAAGCCCATTGAGTCAGCAACAAAGACGGCTCCGACAAAGATGATGACGAAGCGCATTACGCTTTGGAGGGCAGAGATAAGGGTCTTTTCTGTCCCGTCCACCTGGTCATCGGTGTCGAACAGCATGACCACATCGTGAACGATGTTGACCAGCCGAAAGGCCCAGACCACCACGGCGATGGCCACGATGAACTGAAGGGCTCCGGGAAGGAAGTTGGTCGCCAGGTCAGGCATAAGGATGGGTGATTCGGCACGCCCCATGTCCTCAATCATGATGTTGATGAGGAAGTAGGCCAGTCCAACACCGACGGCTGTGCCGAGGGCTTTGTCGGAGTTTTGAACGGTTTTGCTCTTGATCGCTTCTGAGCGGATGATGGTGCTAAGCACGGCTGGAGCAAAGCGCATGGTCAGCAAACGAACGATGAATACCATGCCAAAGAGGCCGAGAATTGCCAGCAAGGTGTAGTTTGTGAAACCAAGCACTTCGTTTCGCAGGGATGAGTCAGTGGCGGGATTCCAGAGGCCGTTCATGGCCAAGCCACCGGGTCATTTGGGTTCTTTTTTCCGCCTCTTATCGTTCATTTGCATAGATTTATGTTCGAAATCGGGGAATCCATTGGCACGAACGCTTGAAGAAGTGAAACGAAGTCGGTGCTACGATAGCATGACGACCGCCGCGCCCGTTGCACTCCGCTCCTCTGCTCCTCGACCTACCTTGGGCTTCCTCATATGCCTTCCATTGCTGCTTTCTTTCGCCGCGCCGGTCGCTGAAAACGCCTATGCACAAGAGCCCGCTACTGGCTCAACGCCAGAGAGCATTTGGTCGCAAGATTACATCGATGACATCTTCCCGTGGGCCCCTGCCAACGAGCGCATCCTGCAATTCAAGGAATACCACACGTACGAGACGGTGAAGAATCGGATGCTTCGCCTTGCTGAAGACAATCCCGACATCTTTTCGTTCCACGAGGGCATGAACGGGGGCACCAATGCTCGCGGTGAAGAAGTCACGGCCAATGCTTACGAAGGGTGGTATTACGGACATTCCTCACCATGGATGAAAATCACCGGTGATGTTCAAGATGGCGACTACAACCCCTTTGTTGGCGACACAGGCAACTATCCTGATCGCCACGACGTGATGATCGTTGGAAACCACCATGCCCGTGAGTGGATGTCGTACACCGTCCCCATGATGCAACTGGAAGTGATTGCCTTTTCCTACAACAACATCGGCTACGACAACGATGGCGACGGTCTTGTCGATGAAGACACCTGGGGCGACTCAAACGGCGATGGTCAGCTTGATGACGACGGAGACTGCCTTGGCTTAGCAGCCGAGTTCCAAGACTCAAACGGCGACGGAACCAACTGCGGACCGGGTGATCACGGCGTTGACGAGGACTACTCTGAGCAATGGATTACCGACCTTGTCAACTCCCGAGAAATTTACCTCATTCCAATGCTGAACGTTGATGGAAACATCTACGATCGTGAAGTCTACATGCCAGGCCAATGCCCCGGAGAAGAAGCTTGGGATTGCTCGGCGGCTGGTTGGAGAAAGAATCTGCGAGACAACACCGTAACCGGCATTACGCCACTTCCCGACCTCGATGAAGAAGTGGATGAAGGCTGCGATGGAGTGGACTTGAATCGCAACTATCAGTTCGAATGGGGTGCTCCGCTGGGCGCTACGGGCCCATTGGTCCCTGGGGCGTGTTATGCTGGACAGAACAACGATGTGTACAACGGTCCGGTTGACACGGTTGACCAAGACGGCGACAATCGATTTAACGAAGACCACGTTGATGGAAAAGACGACGATGGCGACGGCCTCACCGACGAGGATTGGTTGGGTGGAAACTCCGAACCAGAGACGAAGTTCATCCAAGACATGACCGAGATGAACGACGACACCGGCGACGGTTCAAGCGAATTCAAATCGACGTTGACCCACCACTCCTTCTCCGAACTCATTCTCTGGCCGTGGGGCCACTGCACCGATTGTGAAAGCCCAGACCACGTTCAACTTCAGTACCACGGCCAAATGATGGCTGACATGACGCAATACGCCAACCTTCAATCCTCCTCACTTTACCCCACCTCGGGTGACTTCTGCGATTGGCACTACGGCGT
>DANX01000076.1:2747-3139 GCA_002502295.1 Euryarchaeota archaeon UBA561
TATTGCTATACCTCTGAAATCGGAACGGCGTTCCATCAGCACCCGGACGACATTGACCACATCGCTGTTCGCAACCTTGGTCTTGGATTCTACATCGCCGAAATCGCCGACAGCCCGCGGGAGCGAGCCGACCTTGAAATCGCCAACATTTCCCAGCAGAACTACCTCAAGCAACCGTCGATGATCACCATTCCTGACGAGGGCGATATTCCGGTTGAAATCTGTGTTTCTAACCAATTCCCCTACAGCGCCACGGACTCCAAGGTGCAATGGCGGCAAGTGAAACCAAGCCGCATGCAGAGCGACTTTGGTCCTCGGGAGTGGTCCACAACCCCGTGGGAAACCGCTGGTGTGGAATTGGTTGATGGCGGATGTTCGCTTGCGGCTGGGAA
>DANX01000076.1:3431-8656 GCA_002502295.1 Euryarchaeota archaeon UBA561
GGCGGATGTTCGCTTGCGGCTGGAAACGGCACGCTCTTGCGAGCCATGGTGCCCGTTTCTGAAACCGCCACCGGGAAATTGCACTACAAGGCAACCGTTTCCACGCTGGGCGGTGCGGATTTGTACCAGTATCCAGCCGACGGCGATTATTACGTCCTCGATGTGACTTACCGCGCTGCCTTTGGCAGTGTCGTTGGGGCTTTCTTCACTTTCTCTCTTGTGGCTACGTTTGTCTGGGGTGGCCTCGCCGTTGCGCTTCGCATCATGCTTGGCAGTGAAGAGGACGACGACAAGGTGTACGAGGCAGACCTCCGAGACACCAGCATTGAGGTTGGAAGCCTCTCGGAGGACTGAGGTGGTACCATGGCGGAGAGCGACCAATTCAATGGCCGACTGGGCCTTATTTTCGCTTCCATTGGAGCAGCGATTGGGACAGGCAACATCTGGCGTTTTCCCCGAATGGTCGGTGCGAACGGCGGTGGAACCTTCCTCATTCCTTGGTTGATTTTCTTGTTCGCATGGTCCATCCCGCTCGTGATTGCTGAGTATGCCATGGGTAAGCGTAGCCGAACCGGAACCATCGGAACGTTCCGTATTTTTGCAGGACGCAGGTTTGCTTGGATGGGTTTGTGGACGGCATGGATTTCCACCGCCATCGGCTTTTACTACGCCGTGGTTTCAGGATGGACGCTGAAGTACTTCCAGTTGGGCATTACCGGTGCTCTTAATGGCGAAAAAGTCGATACCACCGAAGTGTGGAATGCGTTCTTGCAATCGTCAGGGCAAGTCATTTTCTTCCAATTCGTCGTCATTCTTTTGGTGCTGGGTACCATTTGGAAAGGAGCCAAAGCCATCGAGAAAGTAAATTTCTACCTCATGATTTCTCTGTTTGTCTTGCTCTTTTTGACCCTCTTCCTTTCGCTGTGGATGGACCTCAGCGATGGTAGCCTTGACGGAGCTCTGTTCATGTTCACCGTTGATTTCGACATGCTGTTTGAACCGGAGGTGTGGATCAACGGTCTTTCGCAGTCCGCCTGGTCCTGCTCGGCCGGTATGGGAATGTGCATCACCTACGCCGTTTACATGAGGAAAGACGAGGACACCGTCCTCAATGCGTTCACAATGGGTCTTGCGAACAACAGCATTTCCATTATCGCTGGTTTGGCCGTTCTCTCCGCTATCTTCGCTGTGAACCCTGACCCCTTGGCCACCGTCACCGGTGGTTCATCGGCCATCACCTTCCTCGCCCTCCCGGAAGTGTTCGCTCAAGCACCGGGTGGCGCCATTGGTCCGTTGATCATGACAGCTATGTTCTTCCTTGCCTTGTCGTTTGCAGCGCTGACCTCGATGATTTCCACCGTTGAACTCTGCGTTCGCAACTTTGTTGACCACGGCTACGACCGTGAGCGCTCCGTTCTTATCACCGGCTTGGCCCTCTTCATCTTCGGAATTCCTTCCGCCGTCATGTGGATCAAATTTGACAGCGCTGGCGTGGCCTTCCCTGAATTCCTCGAAGTCCAAGACCACATTTGGGGCTACGGCCTCATGTTTTCGGGTCTCTTCATTGCGTTCTCCATTTGGAAATACGGCTACATCAAGTGGCGCAAAGCGGTTGAAGAAGGAACGGCAGCGCCCGGATTCGCCGGCTACCTCGGACTTGGTGTTTCGGCGTTCCGCGACGATTTCATCAACACCGGAGACAACGATTTGGAAGTTGGCCGCTGGTGGGACGTTCTGATTTACATCGCTTTCCCGGTCCTGTTCTTCATCCTGATGGCTTCATACTTCTCCGACATGATTGCGAACACACCGAACGTTTGGGACCCCTCCAACCCGAAGGGACTCAGCATCATTCTCCTGTTCTGGGGTGTTGTGGCTACCCTCTTCATCGTCTTGAACAAGAAACTCATCGAGCGACCGCTCTTCCGAAACGTTCCGGAAGGAGCAGACGCCGACATCTCTGAACTTCCTGGGGGCTCCGACGACCTGATTGGTCAGGTTGGCGATGTGATCGCGGGCTTTGAGCACCTGACCGCTTCCGTTGATGCCGAATTGGCCGATTAGAGGTGATGCACTGTGAGTGAGGTGTGGGACACCCTCACGACGGGCCTCATTCTCTCGCTTGTCTTCATCGCTGTAAGCTATTTTTTCTGGAAACGATACGATCGGCCGACACCGCTTATGATTGAGCGTCAAGAAGAAAAAGCCCGCCTCCAAGAGGAGCGACAAACTTGGCGAGAGGTCGAGGCTCGAATGCGGGCCGAGAACGAGGAGGCTGAGCTCAAAGCCATCTACGAACGCCGTAAGGCCGAGGAAAAAGCCCGAGCCGTGGTGCCTGCTTCGGTTGAGGTCAAGGATGCTTGGAAGTCCCTTGGTGTATCGGACCCTGCATCCACGACCTTTGAGGCCGAGGGCGATGACGCCAACGCACTCCTTCGTCCGCTTGACCAAACAGCGATGAGCGAAGAGGCAGACAGTGACGACGACGTGTTGAACGCCGCAGAACCGGTGCAGGTGCGCCAAGACAAGGGCGTCCAGCACGGAGCTGAAGAACCCGATTGGGAACTGATTGAGAAACTTGAAGAGATTGCCGAGAAGGACGAAATCGTCTTTCCTGACGTCCCTGAAGCCCCCGACTTGGATGCCGTCGTGGCTGAGAAAAACGCCGAGAAAAACACATGGGGGCTTTCTGAAGGCGAAGACCTGTGGACGGCTGCATCCAGCAAAGAGGAATGATGCTGCAATCCTTCGGATGATGGACAGAAGAGGCGAAGGGGTCTTGAAGCCTCAGCGGCACGCTCAATTCGATGGTGCAACGACCACGCGGGACACGGGACTTCACGCCTGCGGCGATGAAGCGACGTTTAGCGTTGGAGCATCTGCTCGAAGATGTGGCTCAGCGCCACGGTTTCTCTCGCGTTCAAACCCCTGTGTTCGAATCGCTCGAACTCTTCACGGCCAAGTCAGGCCCAGGTGTCATTGGCCAACTCTATGCGTTTCAAGACAAAGGTGACCGTGAACTCACGCTACGACCTGAACTGACGGCTCCTGTCATGCGAATGGTCGCTGAAGAAATGCGTCAGGACACCAAGCCGCTGCGACTGTCGTATTACGGTCAGTGTTATCGGTATGAGGAATTCAAAACCGGACGCTATCGAGAATTTTTCCAGTACGGCATAGAACTCATTGGCGCATCCGGTCCTCTGGCCGAGGCTGAAGTGTTGGCCACAGCCGTGAACATGCTCCACGCCAGTGGCTTGACAGGGTGGGAAATTCGCATTGGACATGTTGGCGTGCTCAAAGATGCCCTTACCGGTCTAGGCTTGTCGGGTGAAGTGGACGCAACGACGGGTGAGCCTCCCATTGCAAGTGCGATGCGCCTGCTTGACAAGGGCGACGATGATGGATTGGTGAACCTGTTTGTAGCCCACGGTCTCGATCCTTCAAACACCGAACCGCTTCGTGCATTGGCTTCCCTTGAGGGCGGGGTCGAAACGCTTGGCCCGGCCCGTGAACTTCTCTCAAGCATGAACGGCGTCTCATTGGAGGCACTTGACGAATTGGAGATGACGCTGACCGCTTTAGCGGCGCTTGCTCCCGCCCCTCCTGCCTTGGCCGTTGATTTGACGGTGGCCCGTGGTCTTGACTACTACACCGGGATGGTGTTTGAGGTGAAGGTCGCTGAACTTGGAGGTGAAGGCCAAGTCCTTGGTGGTGGTTCCTACAAATTGCTTCATCTGTTTGGCTTGCCTGATCTGGACCCGTGCTGCGGTTTTGGTCTCGGATTTGACCGCGTTCTTCTCGCCCTTGAAGCCCAAGCCGAAGCGTCGGGGCGCGAAGAAGCCGTTCCGGGTGAAGCCGACAGCCGACCCCACATCGCCATCGCTCCAAACAAGGCCGACCACATGCCGCTCCTGCCGCTTGTGGCCGCGCTGCGAGCATCTGGAGCCCGTGTTGAGCTTCTACTGACCAAGAAGAACTACGGGCGGATCATCAAATGGACCGAAGGCATCGGTGCTAGCCATTTGCTGGTGGTCAAGCCAGAAGACCTGGAAGCGGGCACGGGTCGCCTCATCGATTTCAAAACGGGCGACAGAACCGACGTCGAATTGACGTCGTCTTCTGTGCTTGATGCGCTGTGAAGCACCAGCTCCCTTCAATTGGAGACGAGCAACTGATTCTCACTCAGTGCCTTCGTTTTCGCGACGCTGGTTGACGAAGAGGGCCATGCCGAGAGCAGCGGAAGCGGCGACCAAGGTGAATCCTGGTGTGTCTTCGGTGTCGTCCATCATATCATCATCGCTGATTTCGAAATCCTCTTCCCACGATACAGGGTCAATTGGCATCTCAAGGCGGCTCTCTGTACCGAGTTTGATGGCAAACCATGCAGGATTTCCGTTAGCAAAAATCACGTTGCTTTCTTGATAATCTCCTTTCAATTTCATGGTGACTTCGATAATTGGATTGTCGTCTCGTCCATCCCATTCCATGTGTTCTTCAGTCACAGCGAAGGCGAAGGGCACGTTCTGCTCACCTTGTTGGATACCGGTGAACTGGTTGGTCCAAACCTCGGCTCCGCCTCGGAAAACGGTAATGTTGAGGTTTTCGCAATCGTTGTTGCATGGCCCGTTGTTGTCGCCGTTGGTCCAATCGCCACCCACGTCAATTTTGAAGTTGCCACGGAATTCACCGTTTTCTTCCATGAGCAGCTGCTTGGCGAGGTCGGGCTTCATGCGGAATCGGAGGTTGATATTGATGACGCCGTTGTCTTCTTCTTCACGGAATTCGCCTTCAGCGGTGGACTCTTCGTCGCTCGAGTTGAAGTGGCTCCAGGCGTCTGCAAATCCATCGTGGTAGAGGTACATCGTGGTGTTGTTGGCGTTCGGTTGCTTGGGGTCTTCTTGCGGTTCTTGTTGGGCGGTTACATCACCGGCCTGCACGGGGACGAGCAGCATGGCAACGAGGAACAACGCAATAACGGCGGTGCGACGCATGGTGAATCCACCTAGGGGCTTGCATTTGAAGCCTTCTTCACCCGGAGCGCTTGAGAAAACTCAATCAAACCGATGGAAATCAAGGTTGTTGGGACGGTCGGCCTGTTGCTGTCGCGTCAAACGGAGGGCTTCTCCGAGCGCATCTGGCTTCATACGAGCGGTGTTGAGCGTTGTGCCGCCCACGCCGGTAATGATGGCCATGACCTTGATGGTATCACCAAAGCCTGCATC
>DANX01000054.1 GCA_002502295.1 Euryarchaeota archaeon UBA561
TTCACTCAAGCCTTGGCTAAAGCGGTCATCCAATTGAAGCGCGAACGATGTTTCGCCCATGGAATGTCAGCTAAGTACGAGCTAGGACCTGCTGGTCGAGTTGTGGTCCGAAATTCACATGTGCTGAATCATGGCCTCGCCAAAGGCACTGCAGGAAAGAAGCGTGGCGTCGTCCATCAATCGCTCAAAGTCGTAGGTGACCGTTTTGTTGGAGATGGCGCCTTCCATGCCCTTCACGATGAGGTCGGCAGCGTCCTTCCACCCCATATGTCGCAGCATCATTTCGGCTGAGAGGATGAGCGATCCGGGATTGACTTTGTCTTGCCCAGCGTATTTAGGTGCCGTTCCATGCGTGGCTTCAAAGATGGAGATGCCCGTGTCGTAGTTGATGTTGGCTCCTGGGGCGATCCCGATTCCGCCGACTTGTGCGGCCAAAGCATCGGAGATGTAGTCGCCGTTGAGGTTCATCGTCGTCAATACGCTGTATTCGGCTGGTCGTGTGATGATTTGCTGGAGCATGGCATCGGCGATCACGTCTTTGATCACAATGGTGTTGCCGGTGGTTGGGTTGGTAAGCGTGCACCAAGGTCCACCGTCCAACTCGGTCGCTCCAAATTCTTCCTTGGCGAGGGTGTAGCCCCAGTCTCGGAAACCGCCTTCGGTGAACTTCATGATGTTGCCCTTGTGGACAAGGGTAACGCTTGGCTTGTCGTTGTCGATGGCGTAGTGAATGGCGGCCCTTACAATGCGCGCTGTTCCTTCCTTGGACACCGGTTTGATGCCGATACCTGAGGTGTTTGGGAATCGAATCTTGTCAACACCCATTTCGTTTTGGAGGAAGTCAATGACCCGCTTCACGTCGTCGCTTTCGGCTTCCCATTCGATGCCTGCATAGACGTCTTCGCTGTTTTCGCGGAAGATGATCATGTCGACATCCTGTGGGGCTCTGACAGGCGAGGGGGTTCCATCGTACCAGCGAACGGGACGCACACAAGCGTACAGGTCCAACTTTTGGCGAAGAGCAACGTTGAGCGACCGAATGCCGCCGCCAACTGGCGTGGTGAGTGGGCCTTTGATGGAAACAAGCCCGTTTTTCATGGCGTCAAGGGTTGCTTGTGGCAACCACTCGCCGGTGGCGTTGAAGGCTTTCTCCCCAGCAAGAACTTCTGACCACACGATGCTTTTTTCGCCACCGTAGGCCTTCTGAACGGCTGCGTTGACCACGCTGATCATGACCGGCGTGATGTCCACGCCAATACCGTCGCCTTCGATGTAGTGAATAATGGGGTCGTTTGGAACGCTGAGTGCGCCGTTTTCCATGGTTACTGGTGTACCTGACATGTCTCTCGGAATCGTCCACAAGCATCTCCTTCAAGAATCAACCGCCCTTGGCCTGTCCATGCAAGGGCGCGTGGAGTGGACTGGTGGGACAACGATGGACGGCATCAATGCTGCTGGGCAGCGCATTTCCATGGATTGGGAGTCAGGACCTTCACCGATGCAACTGATGCTGCAAATGGTTGGAGCTTGTTCACTCGTGGACGTGGTCGGGGGACTCAAAGAACGCCACTTTACCGGCGCTTGGGTAGAGTTGGATTCCACCCGTGCGGAATCTTCACCTCGAAAGTTCACGACGATGACCATGGTGTATCACGTTGAAGGAGACGTGCCACAAAAATTGGTGGAGCGGTTGGTATCAAAGAGCCACGAGAAGTATTGCAGTGTTTCCAGTTCACTTGATCCAAACATCGCCATTGATTGGCGTGTCGTTCTGCATCCACCCTCAGAGGCTTGAGGGCCGGCCTTGGTGAGACAACGCTTCCGTCAGTGCCTTGCACAACGAGTCGTAAACGGGCTTCCACCGGGCATGCAATCCTTGAGGGGCGGCCATTGGTTGCCAGGTGTCTTCCACCGCCAGTACGGTAGCGAAGGGCTTGATGGCGCTTCCGCCCATGTCAACGATGAGAGAAAGATGGTAAGCGTCTCGGTCCCGCTCGATTTTCAGGCTGTCAATGTCAATTCGTCCGCCTGACAGTGATGCACTGAGGCGTTCATGGTCCAAAAGGTCCCGGGCCAGCGTGACGAGGAGCGATTCAATGGTTTCCGTCGACATTGCGGGCGTTGGTTCACCAAAAAAATCAGCAGGGATTTCCTCCTCATCGTCGTCGTCCATGAAGGCGGCGAGTGGGTCGTATGGATCGTGTGCCACGCTTTCGGGTGTGTTTTCGATGGGTGTGTTGAGGCCCAGCGCAGCGTAGATGTCAATCTCTTCGTCGTCCACTTCGGGAAGTTCAAATTCGCCCATCATGACAAGAAAATCATTCTCTTCCTACTTAATGGATGGTTTCTCGTGCACGCACATGCATCACCAACGATTCACCCTGTATCGGTGTCGAGGGTGGTCGAAAACGGGATTCGACAAGGTTGAGGGGTCGGGCAATCATTCAAAGAGGACCGGCATTAAGGGCACATAATGGTCAAATTCATCCGGTTTGATTTCCCTCTCCGTCAAGATGAACGCATCAACGATGTTTGGAGTCAAATCTCGTCGATTCGGCACGATGTTTACGCCGATGAGTTGCAGCAGTACGAACCAAACACTGAACGTCAGATGCAAGACCCAGGGAAGCATTTCATTGCCTGTGTTGAGGATGGCCAACTCATGGGCTACATCAGCCTAAACCCGCCGAGCAAGCAGCCGTTTAGATTAACCACGTATTTTTCCGAGGAGGACCTTAGCAAATCTGTCTTCGCTTTGTGTGAAGACCCATCATCCACAACGTTTGAGGTGAGAGCTCTCACGGTCTCGTCGACTCACCGCGGGACAAATCTCTCGTTTCACTTGATGCGCCATGCGCTGGAATTTGTTGTCGAGCATGGCGGCACCGATATCGTTGCCATGGGCCACACTGACGTGTTGGAGTTGTACGAAAAAAACGGCATGACGGTCTTTCGCGATGTTGGCGTCCAGCACGGCCAAACGGTTTACTGCCCAATGCACCTGAAGGCCGAGACCGCCATGAGGAAGTTCGCAGAGAAAATTCAAGACAGCAGAGAATTTGAAAAGACAGGCCAAGAAGACAACGAAGACGTTTGCTACCACGGTGGGCAATCTTGGGATGCTTCCAAATTTGACTTTGAAGTGCGTGATTCGCTGATTGTGGCGGATGTTTTGGACAGTCCATTTCCTCCTTGTCCCGAGGTTCTCGAACTGCTTGGTGGACAACTGGAACGTTGCTGTCAAGAATCACCGCCGACTCAGTGTGAGGAATTGATTCAGACCATCGCTGAGGTGCGCGACGTTCCAGCTCGCCACGTTGCGGTCTCATCCGGGTCATCGTCGCTTATGTTCTCCTTGCTTCCCCAACTGTTGAATGATCAATCACGTGTGCTGCTCCTTTCCCCAATGTACGGGGAGTACAGCCACATCCTCGAGCACGTTATCGGGT
Organism: Euryarchaeota archaeon UBA561; assembly: GCA_002502295.1. Classification (GTDB taxonomy): domain Archaea; phylum Thermoplasmatota; class Poseidoniia; order Poseidoniales; family Poseidoniaceae; genus Poseidonia. Next base: position 3,450 of record DANX01000054.1, read on the forward strand.
GTCATATCACGTATTTTGTGCTTCAAGACAAAGATGGTTTTACCATTCATCCCAAGGATTTAATCTCACAAGCCAAGGAGCACGACGCCGTTATTTTCGTGAACCCTAATAGCCCAACGGGCGTGTATTGTGACTCCATGCTCGATATTGTCAAGCAAATTGGTCAGTCTGCAACGCCCTCATCAAAATGCAAAATGATTTGGATTGACGAGACATACATCAATTACGTTCCTACAGCCACGTCTCTGGAACCCTCCACGTCCTCAGTTCCCGAATTGATCGTGTGCAAGAGCATGAGCAAGTGCTACGCTCTTTCAGGCTTGAGGGTGGCATACGCCGTCGGCCAACAGATGGTGAAACTTAGGAAATTCATTCCTCCGTGGGCTGTCAGTTTACCGGGTCAGCTTGCGGCTGTTGCTGCTTTGCGCAACGAAGCGTATTATTCGGCACAGTATGCGATGATTCATCGCGAACGAGCGAAGATGCAAGCACGATTGGAGATGCTTGGGTTTCGCGTTTTCCCAAGCGTGGCGAATTACCTTCTGACGTATTTGCCGGCGGATTCAGGGTATACATCCACTGCTTTTGTTGAAGATTGCCGGGCAGAGGGCCTCTTTGTACGGGACGCACAAAACATGGGTATTTCTCTGCCCAGGAATGCGGTCCGTTTTGCCATTCGGACCGAGGAAGAAAACGAACAAATGCTTGAAATTATTTCGGCCCTCCTCAGCACGGCTTCGTCGAGTTCCGATTGACCAAACGCCAGGCCAAAACGAGCGTCTAACATTGTTCACGCAACGTCCACTCAAACATTGGTTTCGTTCACACGGGCAGCGGTCCGAAGGACCCATTGCAAACCCATTGATGTCCCAAGACCTGAGCAATGGGTGCTTGGAAACCCCCTATTCATCTGCCCAGCGTGTTGCTGCATAGGTAGTCAACCCCATTCCTACAACAAGCAAAGCGGGCCAACCGAAGGAGATTACTGCAATTAAGGCAATTCCTGCTACAATACCAACCCTTACCTTCACAACAGGATCTCGAATATCTTGGTCAGAACTGAACCATGACCAAGGCCTTGCTAAAGCGATCACGCCGCACGGGAAAAGCAAGAGTGAAGCCCACATACTGAATTCAGCAGCAGAACCCAACGATTCACATGTTTCGTCACAGGTGCCGCCCGAACCCCCCAAACCGGGACCTATTCCAGAAAGAATCCACATGAATCCCAAGATGATCATGAGCCCAAACATCACAACACTGCCAGCAACAAAGAGGAAACCAACCATTTGCGCTGCATTGCCTTCAGATTTTGCGATGATGAATTTCTCTCGTACAGATAACACAGGCTCTCCACCAATCGTGGAGGGCACGACCGTACTCAGCGAATCACTTGCAGGAGGAACTGAGGGGTGTTGGAAATCATCAGGTTCTTTCGCCAAGAACACTTTCCCTTGCGTCTTCGTTCCCAAGGCCAATGCAAACCAAACAATCGAACTCAAACACATCAAAATCGAGGTACCACCCATGCATAGAAAAGTCTGAGCAACACCAGAGTCAACCGTATCTCCTTCATCATACATCAACCCGCCAAGGACATTTATCCCCAGCCAAATGACTACGGCGCTGCCTGCGAGAATTGCAGGCCCAGTGAATTTCTTCCGTTTCATCCCCCTCATGAGCGACTGCATCAGTCTTCAAGGATGCCCCGGCAATGGTCTCAGAGAGGGGCCTTTGTTTACCCGTCTGGGCAGAGGGTAGCGTCTGACAAGACCCACTGCGAGCCCTCTGATTGGTTCAAAACGAATCAGTGGGTTTGTGCATAGACCCTTTGATTCGTTAGAATAACGATTGAATCACATCAGATTGTTTACACACGTATCTCCGTTATCATCTGAGTTTGTTCCATCGGGACAAGTTGTATGGTACCAATTAACGCCAGTCAGGTCAGCACCACTCAGGTCGGCAAAAATCAGATTGGCATAATACAGGTCTGCATCACTCAGGTCTGCATCACTCAGGTTGGCATCTTCAAGGTCGGCATCACTCAGGTCAGCATCACTCAGGTTGGCATCACTCAGGTTGGCATTAAACAAGGTGGCAAAACTTAGGTGGGCACCTTCCAGGTTGGCACCACTCAGATTGGCATTATACAGGTCAGCACCCTCCAGGTAGGTATACCTCAGGTGGGCATTACTCAGGTCAGCATTACTCAGGTCGGCATTACTCAGGTCGGCATTCCCCAGGTGGGCACCACTCAGGTTGGCACCAGAAAAATCATTGTAAGCCCCTCTTACGATCCACTCAGTAACTAGATCCTGTTGTACTACAAGATCTGATTGCAGCGTTAGTATTGAGTTGTTAGCAGTGTTAAGCAACCCTTCTAGTTCATCAATAGTCGAATTATGAGAATTTAGCATGGTTGAAAGGCTATCTCTCAGGCTTTCAAGAGAGGCAATTTGAGATTGCATTGAAGCAATGCTAGCATTTGCACTTTCAAGTTGGAGTATAAGTTCAGCAGAGGTGTTGTTTGAGTTTTCTAACTGAACCAAAAGTGAATCTCTGTACGTTTCAAGAATTGCAATTCCCTCTGCATGGTCTTGAATCATCTGTGTAGCATCCGACATTCCATCTTCTAAGCCATCAATTGTGGCATCTCTTTGAGCAATAGTTTGGTTTTGCGCCTCTAGCATTTCTTCTAGTTCGGCGATTTGGTCTTCATATCCTGAGGTATCAACTTCTTCTCCACCGATACATCCAGCAAGGGATGAAACAATCATCAGCAGAGAAAACAGCGCTGCATTGGCTCTCTTCATAGATGACCCAGACTCAAGTCAGTTTTTCAAATAACCCAAAGCAGAGGGGGCCCTCTGCTCAGGCGTCTTGTCAGAGGGTACCCATTGCTCAAACAATACCAGTCAAGGAGCCAACATCGGGTTCTTGCGGACGCCAACATTTGATTGAGCGACAGTTGCTTGGCAAACCCACCATGAATTGAGGGTACGAGGCAAAATCAACGGTTGATTTAACAAACGATGCAGGCTGTGGCTTTTCCATGGTCGTCGATGGGTTGCTCGCAGTTGGCGGCATCCTCAGCTTCGCTCTTGGCATCTCAGGCCTTATCCTTATCCGAAAACAGAAATTTGAGGTTATCTGGAACAAGCACTTTGCCGCACAATTGCTCTGCTGGATGTTCATTTGCAAGGGCGTGGCCAACAGCCTCTACTCAATAGGCTACGACACTGAATACACGAACATTGTGGTTTATGGTGGCCATTTTAGCAACGTGATCTTCTGCGGGCTGCTGTTGCTGATTTCCCTTATCTTCCCCGTACCCATCCTTCGCACTCGAAAGCAGTTCAAAATCGGGATTGGGGCGGTTCTTGTTTATGCCTTGATTTCAATTGGAGCAGTCGTCTTTTTAGACATCAATTCGCCGCTTGCCAGCTTCCCCGGAATGTACCTCACTGGCTGCTTCATCTGGACGCTTGTGTACCTGAAATTCAGGTTCATGAAGGGTGAAGAGAGCAACGAGGAAGTACAAGGCGTTGCGGATCTGGCCATCCTGATGGTCATTTTGATCGTCGGCCATATTCTCTTTTATTGGGTGGGCATGTTTACTCGGGCGAATTACTTCTACTTCATGGACCTCTACGGAGGCAACCTCCTCAACGATTACCTCTGGTCTCAGGGCCTCGCCGTTGCCGTAATATTTGGGCTGGTGATTCTCTGTGGCGAGATTTACCAAGCAACGCAGGGGCGCCTCAGAACCACATCGTACATTGTTTTCGCCTACATGGCTCTCGGTGTGTTGAGCCACATCGTGTTCGGCAACTCGGTGGTAACCGGTGGCGACGGGGGGCCGCTCTCTGGAACCGAGGTGGGCGGGCTCTCAGGGTTGCAGACCGTTTGGACCGAACTCACGTCTACTTTGCACTTTACCATGATGCGCCCTCTTCTCGGGCTTTACATCCTGTTCAGATACGGCCTGATTCGGATTTCTGAAGACAACGAGCAAGTTGGAAAAACAACATCAATCATCTTGATCGTGGTTGCCACCTCTGCGCTGCTTGAACTCGTCCAGTCCCTCATTCCGTTGACCGAAATGCTGTCTGCAGGCATCCTCGGTATCGCCATCGCTTTCGGTATTGGTTGGGAGGAACGGTCATTCCAAACGTTGATTTCCGACCCGTTACGGTTCCCCATTCGGACCAAAGGCTCTTACTTTCCCGAATTGGATTTTGACAAAACCGAGCACCACAGGTTCGACAAGGCCTTGATGGTCATCATACCGTTCTTGCTTTTCGTGGCCCTGTTGCTCCATTGGAGCCAAGTGGAACCTTTCTAACGGTGATGTGCAATGAGTGACGACACGAGTATTGCTTTTCTCGCCAAAGAAGACGATTCGGGCAAGGCGTTTGCGCTTCTTTCGGCTGTGGTGATCGTGGGTTTAGCCTTCCACGCTTACAGTTTCTTCATCGTCAAGGAAAACGACATCGTCAACAAGTACACCGCTCCAAAATACGCTGTGTCTTTTGAACAATCCAGTCTGCAAGGCTCAGATTCCATGCTTATCGCCGATGGGGAAACCGATGTGTTCCAACTCTCAAGAGACATCATTGAGGCAGATTCATCGCTTATGATGGCGAAAATCAGCATATCAATTTCATACGAGGAAACCTCAGGATTGATTGCGGACCCTTGCGATGATGTCCTGGGTCAAATACCTCCCAACGGTATGACGGCGGATTGGGGGCATCCAGACAACGTTCTTTCCGATTCCAACAGTGATTGCAACACCATGACCCTCGTGGTGCACGTGTACCCCGAATACACCGGCGAGGCAATGCAGGAAGAAGGTTACAACGCAGAGCACTGGGAACGCATGTGGACCAACACCACTCACGGGAGTGGAATCCTCCAACTTGAAATCTCTGTGGACACCAATTCGGCACCTGGCTCCGCTTTGCCGGGCAACGACGACGACAACGAGGAAATCAACATCCAGTGGACGGTTGAGCTCTTCGAAGTCGACGTCCAGGCCGTACCCGTTTGACTTCACACGAGCAGTCGTCTTTCGACCGAAAGTTGCTCGTAAGCGTCCACGGCCATCTGCAATTCTTCGGGCAAATCGCCCACCTCGGTTCCAGAGAGCGGAATTCTTGCAAATAGTTTTGCAATCGGCTTACGGAATTTGTAGAGTAAAATAAAACCAACAATAATTATGGTAATATCTGGTAAAAATCCTAAGCTTGACATAAAGTTCCTATGCACTGTTTTGATTTAAGATAGATGTATTA